>JAFGKV010000113.1 GCA_016928395.1 Candidatus Fermentibacterota bacterium
TCGTCCATTCGTCCATTCGTCCATTCGTCCATTCGTCCACAGAGCCGGGGTCCTCCCATGATTCACATGAACTATGCGTCGCAGGCGCTCTTGCCGGAGGTTTCGGCTCGGGCCGCCGCGACCGTGTATGCGCAGTACGCCGCGGCCGGGTCGTTGCCCTTCGACGTGTGGCGCGGCATCGCGGATACCGCTCGTCGCCGGGCCGCGGATCTGGCCAAGGTGCCGCCGTCGGACATCGCCTTTGTCGCCAGCACGACCCATGGCCTGCACTGTGCCATGCACCTGGTTCCCTGGGAGCCGGGAGACCGGGTCGTGGTGTCCGGTGCATTTCCGACCATACTCGCGCCATGGATGTATGGAGAACTGCCTGGCGTCAGGCCGGAGTTCCTGCCCTGGACAGACCCCGATGCCGTGTTGGCAGGGATCGCCGCGGCCGCTGCCCGAGGGCCGGTCAGGGCCGTGTTCGTTGACTGGGTTCACTACATCACCGGCAGAGCACTCCCCCTGGAGAAGGTCCGCCTTCTCATCGGCCCCGACGGGTATCTCGTCGCGGACGTGATGCAGGGTCTCGGGCTTCTGCCGTCACCCGCCCGGCATGTCGATATCATGGTGGCCGGCGGCACCAAGTGGCTCATGGGCCCGGAGGGTACCGGCATCCTGTACCTCAACCCCGCTCGTCGATGGAACAGCGGGCCCGTCGGGTGGCTCTCGGCTGAGTATGAGGGCTTCACCCACTGCATGCCGCCCCGCCCGCCGGATCCGGGTGCCCGACGGCTGGAAGCGGGCACGAGGAACACGCCAGGCATCGCCGCGCTCTCCCAGAGCATCAACCTCATTCTCGAGGCAGGTGACCCCTGGCGCGTGGTCCAACCCATGGTGCAGGCCCTCATCTCGGGCGGGCGCGAACTCGGGCTTCAGCCCTCGGCAGATAGACCGGAGAGCGGCATCGTGGGTTTGGCCTTTCCCGATCCGGTGAGTGTCGCCGCCGTTCTCCTGGATCGCGGCGTTCGAGTATCGGCCCGCGACACGTGGCTGCGGATCTCGCCCCACTTCGTCAACACCATGGACGAGGTGCAGGCGTTGCTGTCGATCCTGGCCTTGCTCGCCGGGTGAGCGACGCACGTTCCTTGCGTTCGACGCCGTGCGAAGCCTGGCGCAATTGGCTACCGCCACGAAGGGAGTAGGGGGGCGTGAAACGGCTCGCGCCCATGTGACACCGCACGCCGCCTCGGGACGGCGTTTCTCCGTCCGGATTCGGACAGGCGTGTCCGCTCACGCCTCGCGTATCGGCGTGCGGCCGGCTGAGGGCCCCGGGGCGCGACTACCCTCGACGAAGGGCAAGGCCCCCGTGCGACAAGGTTAAGTGACCACCCAGCCGTTCGCGGACGTGGCGGTACACGCTCGCGGCACGCCTCATGCAGAAGGAAGGCCACGCCGGTGTCCGAGCCGGCCAGCGACCACCAGCGGCAGGTCCCGGTGCACGACGATATCCGCCAGATGGGCGGAAGGCAAAATGGTCGCAACGGCTCGGCCACCGGCATCATTGTTTCCGAACCCCAAAGCCCCTTCGTCCGTCACACAACAGTGCAGCCTCCGCAACGCGCAGGGAGTCCCGCCGCAGACAACCCAAGAACCTCTTGCGGTGCTGAGACTTCGAACACAAGCTTTCTCGCGAAGTCAGTGGAACCTCATGCATTGAAGGGAGGGCAGATCATGCGAACATGCGTAGCCATTGCGCTTGTGGGACTGTCGCCCCTCTGTGGAGCCGTTGCCGGGGGAGAGACCTGGCGGATGGTTCGTACGACGGAGCCGCCCGTGCTGGACGGACGATTGGATGACCCGTGCTGGGCCTCATCACTAGCTCGCGCGGGGTTCATTCAACGGGATCCTCGCCCTGGCGAGCCCTCCACGGAGGAGACTACTCTCTACGCAGTCTACACCGACCGCGCGCTGTACATCGCGTTTTTCTGCGGGGACAGTCAGCCCGACCGCATCGTGTCGAGGCTTCGCAGCCGGGACAGCAGCGTGTGGCCCGATGACAATATTGACCTGTGGATCGACCCGACCGGGAACGGGCTGCAGCTCTACTACTTCTCCACCAATCCATCAGGTGTGAAGTATGATGCGCTCTACACCAGCCGCGGCCAAGACTCCAATCCCCTCTGGAATGCCCATTGGGATGTGGCCGCCGCGGTGGGGGAGGACGGCTGGAACGCCGAGTTCGAAATCCCGTTCTCCAACCTCAAGTTTGACTCTGATTCAAAGAAGCCTTGGCTCTTCAACGCAGGCCGGCTCATCCGGCGCACCGGCGAGGAGAGCTACACGACAGCAGTGCCTTACGAGCACAACATGTTCTACGTCGAGGATGCAGTGCGTCTCGTGGGGCTTGAGGGGATTGACCCGGGCGTCGGCGTCAAGGTAACCCCCTACGCCAAGGGCGACCACCGATGGTTCCCCCCGCTGCCCACAGAAGACAACACCGACTTTCAGGGCAATGCGGGCATTGACATCGATGTCGACATCGGCAGCAATCTGACGCTGGCGGCGGCAGTCTATCCCGACTTCGCCGAAATCGATCTGAATCCTGACCAGTACCAGATCGGGTTTGACCAGATCTTCGTGCCTGAGACGCGCCCCTTCTTTCTCCGCGACTCCAACTACTTCAATACCATCAACTTCCAGCCCTTCTACTCCCGGCGAATCGGCACACGCCTGTTCGACGAGAATGGCGTCTACCACGATGCGGACATCGTGGTCGGTGCACGGCTGACGGGCAAGGTGGGGAAAGTGGGTATGGGTGCGTTCTATGCCCACACGGATGAGGCATTGAGCGAGCCCGCCTCCGACTGGGTAATCGGACGCACTGCGTATGAGCTGGGACCCCGCTCGTTTGTCGGCCTGGTAGGAACCATGCGGAGCGCAACCGCGGTGAATTACGATGGGACGGCCTATTCCGCGTACGACTTCGGCAGTTTCGGCCTCGACTACGAGTACTACTTCAAGGACAACTGGAACACGTGGGGCATGCTCATAGGCACCCACGACACCAGGTTTCCAAGGAACGAGCTCAGCGCGCAGTATGGCCACAGCGGAGGCATGGCCTGGCGGCGGGGAGGCTTCGAAGCCTGGGGCAACTATGTCGATTCCGCCGAGCGCTTCTCCACAGACGAAACGGGTTTCGTTCCCCGTACCGACGTTCGGACGGTCGAGGGGGGAGTCTCCCAGCAGTGGGGATTCGGCGATGCCCTCTTCAGGAACCTACGCGCCCATCTTCACGGGATCCAGCACCGCGATCGTGACTGGGACCGGGCCTTCGACCAGTATGAGCTCGAGCTTTCGACCCTCACCCGGTTCAGCTGGCGGTTGAACCTGAACCTGATCGCTGGGGTTGATCAGAGGTTCTACCGCGAAGGCGAGAAGCACGACTTCTACGGGTTGGCCACCGAGTTCAACACGAATCCCGCAGCAGTCGTCAGCCTGTTCGGAGAGACCATCTACGGGTCTCTGGCCGATTACACCACGAGCTCATGGGGCCGTTTGTCTCACAACAGCCTTGGCGTCTCCATCTCTCCTTTGACCCAACTTCAACTGGGCGGCCATCTCCAGTACAACCGCTGGTGGATGGACAAGGGGCAGCCTTCGTCCGACTATGATGTGGCCATCTGGCAGACCACGGCCGAGTATTTGTTCACCCGGGAGCTCTTCTTCAGGCTCTTTGGCCAGGGATCGACCCAGAACGACCAAAACGTGTTCCGGGCCCTGCTGGGCTGGGAGTACACGCCAGATTCGAACCTCTACCTGGCCTATGAGCAGTGGCGTGACGACTCGGATGGCGCCTTCGAGCTGGTCAACCACGGCATCTTCCTGAAGCTCGACCACTTCGTGCAGTTCTGAGGGAGTTGCGCAGGAACGTCACAAGGACGGCATGAACTCTGAGGGAACTAGGTCAGCCCGGTATTTCCCTTCTATGCACGGCGGCTCGATTGGCCTTGCAGAACGTATCCTTCCGTCAGAAGTCCGTCAGAAGTGGATTCAAAGTGCCCGGAGTACGGCGAGGCCTCTCCGCGGCGTGAGACAAGGATTCCCAGAGGGGCCTTGAACCCTCGCCTCTTTCGCGTGTTCACACCTCGTCCACAGACGGCATATCCTCGATAGGGCAGATCTCGTCTCGGAAAAGACCCTCCGCCACTGTCGGCCCGTGCCGAAGGGGTCCTCGTCTTTCTGGCAGCGCACGGGGTTCGGGTTCCGGTCTCAGCCCGAACTGCGGGTTCCCGACTCGTTCGGAGCTCGTCCCCGGATCCCTTTACCGCGTCCCCTTCTTCAGTTTCGAGTTTTGGATGTCCTCTAGAACCCTCTGCGCTGCCCACGCCAGGGAGGCGGCGCGGCGGCGTTGAACTCCTCGACGCTGGGCCCGCCCAGGATGCGCAATCGGCGCACGCCATACAGGTAAGAGACGACCAGCAACACCACGGTGGCTGGCCATCCGCCGATAAGGCCCACTGCAGCCAGGGCGGCTGCGGATCCACGCCGGAACAAGGCGATCTGAAGGCCAAGCCTGAGGCCGAAGAACAGCGCCCATGCAACGGTAACCTCGGCGTATGCGGGGCATACTCTGGGATGCCAGTACCAGCGAAGGGGCCATCGCCGGGCCACGTGGCTGGTCAATGCAACCATGGGCCTTCGTACGACAACGCTGACGAGACAGAGCACGATGGTGAACGCATTGCTCACGATGCCAGGAAGGAAATAGGCCTCGGCGCGGCCCATCCCCCACGAGAGCCCGGCTGCAACGGCGACACCCGCCATCCCCGCTGCGGCGTAGACGATGCGATGTCCCCGAGTGAGGCGCAGGATCCCTATCAGCACGGCCGCTCCGACGGCCGCAACGGCAGCCTGAAGGAGAGTGGCAAACCTTAGCGCGATCACGAAAACCACTGGCGGGAGTACCGAATCGATGGGGCCGCCGCGGCCTCCCAGTACCGTGCGTAGTTCCTCCCACACTTCGCGAATGATGCTCTTTGACATGGGTCGGGTTCCTAAGCTCTCTTCGGGTCGTGTTCCGTCGGCGATGACAGGGATCTGTCGGGGCTCCTGAAGAACCCCATGAGGCCATACCACCTTACATCGCCTCACAATGAATGCACTCGCGCCCAGGGATGGGCAGTCCTGTCCGGTTGTGGACAGCACGAGACAGGGCTTTCCCATGCAACCTGCATTCCGCTTCTCACCACGGCAACTTCCTGTGGCACTGCTTTCAATGCTTCCGCGTCAGCTAGCCAGGGTGCCGCACACCCACGTGCTCGTGGTACGCTCCTTGCAGACTGGATCACCAAGGCCGTCGCGGAAACCCCGGTGGTAGCAGCGGCATGTCCCGTGCACGACGACGTCCGCGTGGTGGGCGAATGGGACACACCATCGGGGTTCCCCGGCGTCTTTCTCTTTCGATCCGTGACTGCCAGACCCTATCACCTGTTCATGCGCTCCTCTGGTGCGGGGTTTTGCCGCTCAGTGTCCGGTGATGGAACGACACTCACGCGGCGTCGTTGCACTCCATCGAAGGGTATGTTTCTTCCTCCTCGTCTCCGGTCCCCCATGGGGCGCACGCCCCGCGGATATGCACTCACTTGTCTCGCGAGGAGAGCTTCGTGAAGCTTCGAACCCAACTCATGCTTGCATTCTCAGTGCTGGCAGTTGTTCCCCTGGGGGCGCTGACACTGTACTCCTACTCGTCTTCGATTCGCGCCTATCGTCAGGCGGTTCAAGATGAGGCGACGCTGCGGGCCGAGGAAATGCAGGGCCGAATGGCCATGGTGCGGGAGGACCTCGATCGCCGCATGGAGCATGCTCGAGCATTGCCGCTCTTCCAACTGGGGGGATTCGGCATCACCATCGACTCGGCACGGGCAGACCAGGCCTATGGAGAGCTCATTGATGCCGTGGGCGATTTTGCCCCATTCCTGGATCGCCTTGCGATTCGCACTGGACTGCCTGACGGATCTCTGCCGGCGGGTCGCCCATCTGTCGCGTCGTCCGGCACTGACTCCGTGCTCATCTACCTCCCCGGGATGGCAAGCCTCCCCGGGATGGAGACGTTGAGACCTCTGACTCATGCCGAGAATGTCGAGAGCGCCGCTGCTGATATTCACAAGTTCGTCATGGTCGGCCGACATATTCTGCCCCACGTCACCCTACGGGCGGGCAGTCTTGGAGACTTCCAGACAGACGAGATCGAGAGAATCGTCGGGGTTATGGCCGAGGCGGGGGAGGCCGTCGACGTGAGGCGTATCATGGAGCTTTCGGCCCGCATGGGGAACGAGATTCTGCAATGGCGCCATGTGATCGGGGCGGCGACACCCGCGCCCCCGGCTCCCGGCGCGGTGAGGCAAACCCCGCCGCCCGCCCCACCCACGGTGATAGCTCGCGACTACCCCATGGCTGATGAGGGCCGATTGATCGGTACCGTGCGCGCGGATCTTAATGTCGGCGCCGTGATGAACCGTGTGCTGCCGCCCAGCCGCCGCAGAGAAGGTGAGACGCCTTTCGCCATTGACGGCCAAGGCCACCTCTACGCCTCAAGTGATTCCGAACGGACGGTCCTCGATCAACTTGGCCTGACCCCTGGGCAGTACTCAGGCGCGGCGGCAAGGGATAGGGAATGGGTCGTCGTGTCGGCCGATGACACCGCATCTGGGCTCACCTTCGGCATCGCCCGGCCCGTGGGCGAAGGACTGGCGGAAATCCGGCGCACCGCGGCGAGGAACCTCGCTCTGGGTCTGGGCATGATCGCCGTCGCCATGGTCGGGATCGTGCAGCTTTCGAAGCGAATGACGGCGAACCTCGCGGTCCTGACCACTGGGGCCCAGCATCTGGCAACGGGACACCTGGAGCATCGGGTCCCGATCACGTCGAAAGACGAGTTCGGTGCGTTGGCTCAGACCTTCAACATGATGGCGGGGCAACTCGGTGAGCACCAGCATCGTCTGGTCGAACAGGAGCGACTCGAACGAGAGCTGGAGCTGTGCAGACAGATTCAGGCCCAGATGCTGCCCAAAGCGCCGCTGTGTCTTCCATTCGCGGAGATCCGGGGTGTTTCCGTTCCCGCGCGACAGGTCGGTGGCGATTTCTTCAACTTCTTTCCCCTGCCCGACGGCAGAGTCGCGGTACTGGTCGGCGATGTCTCGGGCAAGGGTGTGGCTGCGGCCCTGCTCATGGCCAACATGCAGGCCTCGCTCAGTGCACGGCTTCCCTTGGCGGGAAGCCTCGCTGAACTCGCAGAGCAGTTCGACGCGGAGATCTTCCACTCAACGCCTGAGGGCACGTTCCTGACCCTGTTCATCGGCCTTATCGACCACGATGCCATGACGCTCCGGTGGCTGAACGCCGGCCATGATGCGCCCTATCTGATTCGGACAGCCGGTGATCTGGTGCCGTTGGCCTCAACGGGCAGGCCTTTGGGCATCCTGCCCGGAGGAGATTTCGGGGAAGGTGCCGTCAGCATCCTGCCAGGAGACTCCCTTTTCCTCTACACCGACGGGCTTGTTGAGGCGTTCAGCCACGGCGGCGAGGAGTTCGGCACGATACGGCTCGAAGAGATCCTGAGCCGAGCCGGGGGGGCGCCCCTGGAGCTCATCCTCTCAGAGGTAGACGCTGCCGCCAGGGCGCACCGGGGTGACGTAGAGGCCCAGGACGACACCACCATGGTGGCGGTGAGGATGGTGTAGGTGACTCATACTAAATTGACATCATACATAGAGTTTTGAGCCAACCGAACTGGGTAGTGGAACTCACCATGTCGGGGTGATTCATCA
>JAFGKV010000114.1 GCA_016928395.1 Candidatus Fermentibacterota bacterium
CGCCAGCCTGATAGAACTCGACGATCTCCCTGAAGAGGTCCGGCAGGCGGTCCCGACACCGTCGGTTTCCGGCCCCGTCAAGGCCCTCGACGAGATCGAGAAGGACTACATCATGGCGGTGCTCGAGGTCAACGGCGGAAACCAGACCCGCACAGCCAAGCAACTCGGCATCGGTTCTGCAACGCTGTACCGAAAGCTCAAGAGCTACGGCGTCATTCGCAGAACGCGCACTGCGGGAGGCAAAGAGCCTGCCCTACATTGACTACTCGGGTTCATCCGTGTGGCGACGTACCGAGAGCGACGGGGCGACCGATCTCTCCTCTATGCCGCGACAATCACTTCGAGGTCGATGTCGAGCTTCAGTACCCTCGATACGGGGCACCCGGCCTTGGCGGCGGCGGCCGCCGCCTCGACCGCGGCCTTGTCTGCGCCGCGGGCCTTGACGGTCGCCGTGAGCACACTTCTGGTCAAGGTCAGGTTCTCGAAAGTGATCGTGCTCGTCGTTTCGATAGCCTCGGGGATGATGCCGCGCTCACCCAGTTGCCCGCTGAGAGCCATGCTGAAGCAGCTCGCGTGGGCTGCCGCGATGAGCTCTTCAGGGTTGGTGCCAGGTGCGTCCTCAAACCGGGCACGGAAGCCGTACGTCTGGTCACTGATGGCGCCACTGGCGACGCTGAAGCTGCCCTGGCCCTCCTTCAGACCGCCCTTCCATGTGGCGTGTGCGCTTCGTTTCATGGGATCTCCTCTCTTCGTGTGGATCTCGCTCAGCATTGCCCCCGGGCTAGGATGACCTCCTTCTTCCGGTCACGAACTCCAGATCCGAGTGGGATTCCCGGGGAGGGCGTCGGGCCACAACGCTTCTGTACGTCGGCAGGATGGCTCGCGACTATGTCGAAAAGCGACTCGGACGGAGCTATTCTCACATTGGAATAGTGAGGAGTCTCGCCCCCGGCGGCGCCGGATGCGCGGCCTGAGCCGCAGGATCCCGCGGCACGTGCCGCGAATCTTCGCGGCGGGCGGGATTGGAGGGTGTGCGATCCGATCTGCTCCATCACAGCCCCAGGTGAAGGTCTCTCTCCGATGGGGACACGCCGAAGGAAGACCCTTTGGGCCTGCCTGTCAAGGCGCCGAATCCTCGGCCGCTGGGGCCAGTCCGACTGCAGGTCTCTCAGCGTGCTTCGCCCTAGCCTCAGGCCTCAAGGGCGCCATCGCTCTCGCGAGATCTTAGACGACGGGCAGCACCCGGGCACGTCGTTGCTGCGTCGAGACCGACCACGAGGCTCTCTTCGGCGCTTTCGTGGGCACACATCCTCCCCGGTGATCGACTAGGCACGGCCGGCGCCATACCTCGCCACGGCCTCGGGGAAAACATGCTTGTCCCACGCCGCCCACGACCGTTGCTTGGATGCCTGTTGTTCCGGGATTCTGCCACCCCATTCCTGGCCGTTCTGTGGGTGCACGATACCCGGGCGCTTTTCACGGAGGATCCGCAATGCCAAGACTCGGAGTGATACTTGCAGGCTGTGGCGTGTACGACGGCTCGGAGATACACGAAGCCGTGGTCACGCTGCTGGCCATCGATCGACAGAAAGCAGAGGCAGTCATCACTGCTCCCGACATGCTGCTGGATGAGATAGATCATCGCACTGGCGCACTCACCGGCGCCACACGAAGCGTTCTAGCCGAGGCGGCGCGGATTGCCCGTGGAGTGATCACGCCACTGGAGGAGGTACGCGCAGCGGATCTTGATGCCGTCGTGTTCCCCGGCGGCTATGGCGCCGCCAAGAATCTCTCCAATCTTGCGCACAAGGGTTCCGAGGCCGACATCCTTCCCGAGATCCGTTCCCTCATTCTAGCGATGCACGCAGCCGGGAAACCCATAGGCGCCATGTGCATCGCGCCGGCGCTTATCGCGCTGGCCTTCAAGGACTCCGGCATCCACCCGACTATCACCATCGGCACCGATCCCACCACGGCAGCGACCTTGGAAACCTTGGGCGCGGTGCACGCGACTGCGTCTGCTCATGATATCGTGATCGACATCCCAAACCGTATCGTGACAACGCCCGCCTACATGGTCGCCACCAGTATCGCTGAGGCCGCGGCGGGAATCGAACGTCTGGTGAAGGAGATTATCCGGATGATCTGACCGGAATCAATGGAGAACCGCCGAGCACACGCGAAGCGGATAGACCGGGAGCCTCTGGCGCGGCCGAAGCAACGCTGGATTGTGCTCTCGGCTCGAGCCCTACCACAGTCCCGGCCACCCGTTGGCGCATCGCTTTGTCGGCGGCGATCTACTGCTGCAAGCTCGCTGACCCGCACATGTGCTTGCTGTAACGTGTGTCCGGTCCTAACTTGATGCGTTTCCACTTGCTCGCCTATTCGGCCTGCCACGGGGGCCGGCATTCTCGCTCGTATCAGGAGACCAACGATGCTCAAAGCGATGAGAGAAAACACCAAAGTTGTTCTGTGGATTGTTCTTGTCGGATTTCTTGGCGGCTTTGTGGTCATCGCACTGGGCACCGGAGTTCGGGGCTGTGGTGACCTAGTTCGGAGCTTCGGCATTAAGATCGATACCCGTGAACCGAATGTGGTGGGTGTTGTCAACGGCGTCTCGGTCTACTATGAGCAATTCCAGCGTGAGTATGCCGAACAGAAAGAACGGGAACAGTCCCGCGCGGGCGATTCCTTCGTCGAGGACGACCGTATGCGCGCCACGATGCGAGACCGAGCGTGGAACACCATCGTGCAGCGAATCGTTGTGGCGGGCGAGGCAAGGCGGCGAGGATTCCGTGCCACATCCCGCGAGCTCGCCGAGGTGATCGTCAGCAATCCTCCCCAGTGGATACGAGAACACTCGAGCGTGCAGACTGATGGCCAGTTCGACATGCAGAAGTACCTGCAGATCCTGCAATCACCTCAGGGCCCAGCACGCATGCTGGAGGCCACCTACGGCGAGCTGTTGCCCATGCAAAAACTGGAGCAGAGCGTACTCATGGGTGGCAGAGTAACGTCACTGGAACGGCAGAGAGAGGTGGAAGCGGCAACGTCGCGAGTCGGAGCCTCCTTCCTCGCACTCCGGGATTTCCAATTCAGGAATCCTACCGATTCTGATCGTGCTGCAGTCAAGAAGATGGCCGAAGACCTGGCCAGCCAGAGCACCAGCGCCTCTGTCTTTGCACGACTCGCCCGCCAGCATTCATACGGCCCCAAAGCGGAGGAGGGGGGCCGGATCGGCAAAGTCTATCGCGGCACCCGCGGCGCCGACCTGGACAGCCTCATCTTCTCTACCCCCGAAGGATCCGCGTCAGTGCCTCTGGAAGTCGGCGCCTCGTGGAACATCGTGTTCGTCCACGACCGTGGCCATGAAGAGGATCAGGAGTGGGCTGACATAAGCCAGATCGTCCTCAATGTCACCAGGCAGGTCGACG
This sequence comes from Candidatus Fermentibacterota bacterium, assembly GCA_016928395.1. GTDB lineage: Bacteria > JAFGKV01 > JAFGKV01 > JAFGKV01 > JAFGKV01 > JAFGKV01. The sequence continues at coordinate 3,435 of JAFGKV010000114.1, forward strand.
AGAAAGACCTCGAGGCCTTCTTCAAGGAACATCGTGATGACTACGCCAACCCGGCCAGGGCCAAGGTGGTGATCGCACGGCTACCGAAGACGGCATCGCCCGCCGACGAAGAGGAAGTACGAGCGGAGATCGAGGCGATTCGGCAGGAAATCGTCGAGGGCGCACGATTCGAAGATCTTGCCCGTCTCGAATCTCAGGACACCGGCACAGCGCCTCGGGGAGGTGATCTGGGCGAGTTCGGGCGGGGCAGAATGGTCCCCGAGTTCGAAGAGGCCGTATTCGCCTTGGCGCCCGGCGAGATCAGCGAACCGGTGTTGACCCAGTTTGGATGGCATCTAATCCGTTTGGATTCCATAATCTCGGCAAAGGAATCAGTGATCAAGGCCCGGCACATTCTCCTCAAGCTGGAACCGGCCAGGGCCACTCTGGACAGCCTGCACGAAATCATGGAAGACCTCGCGGAGCGGGCTCGCTCCCAGGATCTCATTCGCGCGGCCCAGCGGGACAGTATCGACGCCTCGGAGTCACCCCTCTTTCCCAAGGGATCCTACATCCCCGGTGTCGGCCAATTGTCGGACGGCGCTGCATGGGTCTTCAGGAGTTCTCCCGGCGACGTCAGCCGGGTATTCGAAACGGAGAGCGACTTTGTGGTGCTCCAGACCATCGAACGGATCGATGAGCGCCACGCCGAGCTATCTGAAGTTCGAGGCCGCGTTCTCATGGCCTATTTGAAGGATCACAGTGCCACTTTGGCCGACCGTCGCATGGAGGAAGTCGCTCGACGCATCGCGGAGGGCGCCTCCCTAGAGGTCGCCGCGCAGGAGGACACTCTGCTGGAAGTCCTGAATGATGTCCGATTCGGGCGGCGCGACTATGCGGCCGGCGTCGGCCGTGATGTAGAAGCCGTCGGGGCGCCCTTCGGACTGCAGGATAGCGCATACGCGGGACCGTTCCGTGGTTCCCAGGCAGTATTCATTGTCCGGCGTGACACGGCATGGGCCGAAGCGGGAGTCGACACGACAGGGCTCGGGCAGCGACTGGAAGATGAAGCGGCCCAGCGCACCTATGGCGCCTGGCTTGACTGGATCATCGAGCAGGCGGTGATCATGGACTACCGTGAGGACTTCTTCGGGCTCTCCTGATGCCCTACCGGTGCGTAGCCGGGGAGGGCCATGACCAGTTCCCTGAAATGCTCGCCACGTTGTTCGAACGAGCCATAGGCATCAAAGCTGGAGCAGGCCGGGCTCAAGAGCACGACATCGCCTGGCCGGGCTGAGCGGGCGGCCGCGTGCACGGCGGCGACAAGGTCGACAACGCGTTCGGCCGGCACCGCGAGCGCCAGCGCCTCCGCCAGCCGAACTCCGGCCTCGCCGTATGCAAACGCCATCCTCGCCCGATTTCGCGCCGCTTCCGCCAGCGGTGCGAAAGAAAGCCCTTTGTCCTTTCCTCCAACCAGAAGCACGACGGGCCTTTCCATGCTTGCGAGCCCCGCGGCCGCCGAATGCACGTTGGTAGCCTTGGAGTCATTCACGAAGTCTACACCTGCGACGGTACCGACCGGTTCCAAGCGGTGTGGGAGCGCACGGAATGATGACAGGCCCACGGCCAGATGCTCGGGACGCAACTCAAGGGGAAGCACCATGGTCAATGCTGCCAGGGCGTTTTCCACATTATGATGGCCAGGCACGGGCAGGTCGCCGGCCCGCAGGATCCGTTGTCGCTCGCCTCGCCACACGTGGGTCAACCATCCTTCCATTAGACACGCACCGGCCGGAATCGACCGACGAGTGCTGAACTCCAGTACCGTGGCTCCCGCGGCGGGCACCAGGGCGCCCAAGCCCGCCCGGTCGCCGTTAATCACGGCCCAATCGCCCGGCCCTTGACGACCAAAGATCCGTGCCTTGGCCCGGGCGTAGGCATCCAGCGATCCGTGGCGCTCCAGATGGTCGGGCTCAACGTTCAGTAGCCCCGCGACCCACGGCCGGAACGACTCCGTGGTCTCCAACTGGTAGCTACTCACCTCCACCACGGCCAGACCATTGCATGGAAGGGAAGACACCAGAGAGCTCAGAGGTGTACCGATATTGCCACCCAGGACAACCTCCCGGCCTGCCGTTGCAATGAGGTGCGCCATCATAGCACAGGTTGTGCTCTTACCGTCTGAGCCGGTCACCGCCAGCAGGGGTGCGCGGCATGATCTGGACGCCAACTCCAACTCGCCCCATACGGGAATGCCGCGTTCTCTCGCAGCGGTCAGAAGAGGATGGGCCGGCGGTACACCCGGGCTGGACACCACAAGTGATACCGCGGCAACGGCGTCGGCCTCCGCCACTGCGGCACCGGCAGCGATCAAAGCTTCCACTACGGGGTGACGAAGTTTTCCTCCATCGTCATCCGCAAGAAGAGGATACGCCCCTTCCCCCAAGAGCAGCGAAGCCGCCGCCTGCCCGCTTCGCCCCATGCCTACCACGAGAACCCGGTCACCGGGCCGAATGCCTCTCGTGTGGCCGGCGCACATGCGATCGAACGCCATGATTCACGCCACGTTCCGGCCACACCCGGGCCAGAGACTCGCCAGCACCTCGGCGTCGTTGAAGGGGAGAACAACGTCCCCTACTGTCTGCGTGGTCTCATGACCCTTACCCGCAACCAGCACAAGATCTCCCGGCCGGGCCCACGCCGCCGCGCGATTCAGGGCGGCCTTCCTGTCGGGCTGAATCACCACGGATGCCGGGCCGTCCATTCCTTCCGCGATCTGGCGTATGATGGCCGATGGATCTTCGCTTCGAGGATTGTCGCTGGTGAGCAGTACCGTGTCTGCGAGCCTCGATGCTACCGAGCCCATGAGCGGGCGTTTCCCCCGGTCTCGATCACCCCCGCAGCCGAACACCACCAAAACCTTGCCCTCGGCTACGGCGCGGGCACTGCGTAACGCACGCTCCAGAGCTTGCGGCGTATGCGCGTAGTCAACTACGGCCCAGGCCATCCCTCGCCATACCACGGGTTCAAACCTGCCCGGAATCCGGCGTACCGACTGGAGGCCCTCCACGGCCTCGGGCATCGTGAGACCCAAGGCCAGACCCGTGGCTGCGGCAGCGGCAAGATTCTCCACCTGAAAACTGCCGAGAAGCCCCGAACGCACCACAGCGCTCTGCCCATCACTCCAAAGCTCGACCTCGGTGCCCGCCATGCTCATTCGTGAGGACCGGACCACAACATCGGCACTGCGGCCTTGGGCCGAGAACGTCACCATGGAACACCCCTGCGCTCGGACCGCCGTGGGAAGAATCGGATCATCGCCATTCACCACAGCCCGCCCGTGGGGCACGAGCTGGTCTAGGAGCATGAGCTTGGCCCGCAGGTACTCCTCCGGCGTATGGTGGTAGTCGAGATGATCCCTTCCGAATGTGGTGAATACCGCAGCCTCGAACGACAACCCGCGTAACCGTCCCTGATGAAGGCTGTGTGAAGAGGCTTCCATGGCCACCGACTCCGCGCCAAGGTCGGCCAGCCACCGGAGCGCGGCGTGAAGCTCGGGAGGAGGAGGCGTCGTGTGGTGAGTCGTGTGCAACTTCCCAGCGAATCGCCCACCGAGAGTACCGAGGTAGCCGCAGGGCCTGCCGCACGCCTCCAGCATGCCTGCGATCAGGCAGGCAACCGAGGTCTTGCCATCGGTGCCGGTGACTCCGATCAGCCTCAGGCCACGCTGGGGATACCCGTAGAAGGCAGCAGCGAACACCGAGAGAGCGTTGAGCGAATTGTCCACCACGACCATCGTGATGTGACGGGGGACGTCCAGAACCCGCTCGGCCACCACGACCGAGGCCCCCCGGGTAATCGCATCACCGATGAAGACATCTCCATGCTGGTGAGTACCCCGGACGGCAACAAACACCCACCCCCGCCCCACCAGGCGCGAGTCTGCCGTCACGCCGGCGACTTCGACATGGGGCTCGCCAATGATCCGGGCTCTGATGTCGCACAGCAGCGACGAGAGCATTGCCACGATGCATCCTCCGACGAAAGGTGGATATGGACCGGTCTTGGCCCTACCTTCAGAGCCAGTTTGTGTCATCTCGTGAGCACACGCGCAATTAAGGAGGCCCTCGTGTCAGGTCCAGGCATTCCCGTCCAGTTAGGCGAGAAGGAGGCCCAGGGCGTCTACGCCAATCTCGTACTCATTTCCCACTCGTCGTCGGAATTCGTCCTCGATTTCGCCAAGATGCTCCCCGGTCTTCAGCGAGCCACCGTGCAATCTCGGGTGGTAATGAACCCCCAGCACACCAAGCTCTTCCTGCGCGCTTTGGAGGAGAACATCGCGAAGCACGAGGAGAAATACGGAGCCATCCGGATGCCTGACAAAGATCAAGCCAAAGGCGAGATCGGGTTCAAATCCCCGGAGATAGTCGTCAACGGCCGGCAAGGATAGGCGCCGGTGTCATGTCCTGGGGTCATCGGCGCATTCTGCGACTGGACGTCACAACCACCGGTAATGCTCGCCGGTGAGTGCACACACGGATGCCTGCTCTCACCGGGCCGTGGTTGTCGATCGTCTCAATTCTGTGGGTGTCTGCAACGTGTTCCTGGACAACACGCTATAGGGTGGCACGTTTGTGCTCGAATGCGCGGCAGATCATATCGAGGATTGCCTCCTCATCCAGAAACTGGGCGTTGACTACCAGATCATAGGCCTCGGGATCCTCAATGTCGCGTTTGAAGTAGTCTTCAACGAATTGACTTCTGGCGCTATCTATCTCCGCCAGAGTGATCTCCGCTTCCGTGTATGAGATCTGCCGGGATTCCTGTAGCCTGGCAAGCCTTTGCTCGAACGGCTCTATGATCCGCACATTGAGTACCGATGGACCACGCAAGATGAACGCGGCGCCCCGGCCCATGATCAGACAGGACCCGTTCTCGGCAATCTGGTGGACTATGCGTACGAGATCCCGACCGAAGTCTTCCGCCACTACATACGGGCTTCCCAACAGACTGCTTACCAGGAAGCTGAAGTCAGTGCTGCTATCCTCATCCAGTGCCGAAAGAATGTCACGAGAAACCTTGGACTGCCGTGCGAGATTGTCCAGTATTTCCGAATCGTACCGCTCGAAACCCAATCTCGGCGCCAGCCGATGACCGACTGCTTCCCCCTTCGACCCCCACTGTACGGCCAGAGTGATGCACGGCTGGCCTTCATAGAGCCGGTGAGAAGGCACAGTGACCCGCTTGCGAGAGGCACGGTCCGACCCTTGGCTTTTTCGCTTGAACACGGACGAGATTCTCACGTGTTTTCCCCGTGTCGAAAGATGTCTCATCACTATCCACCGGCACGATAGGTGCCTTTTCCCGCTCTGTCAAGACGAGACTGACCGGGGCCACCCACCATCTTTCTCCAGGAGAATACCAATGATACGGCTCGGCAACGCTACAGTCCACCTGATGAATGCCCCCCTCACCGCCCAGGATGTTGATCTTCTCGTAAGCCCCGCCAATACCTATCTCTGGATGAAACATGGCGTGGCCGGAGATGTGAAGCATCAGGGAGGCGACGTCATCGAAAGGGAGGCACTGGCCAAAGGCCCCATATCGTTGGGCGATGTCGCGATCACGGGGCCTGGCTCGTTACCCTGCCGCCGCATCGCCCACGCGGCGGTCATGGCGCAGGACCTCAGAGTATCCCAGGAATCGATCCGAACCGCCGTGGCCAGACTCATGGAGGTTGCCGAGGAAAACAAAACGCGTTCCCTTGCTATCCCGCCCATGGCCTCCGGTACCGGTTCCCCTACGGCCGAGGTGGTAGCCGCGGCAATGTTCGAACCCATGATCGAGTTTCTCCCGGACGCACAGCATATCCGCGAGGTACGCATCTGCCTTCCCGATGAAGAATACCTCAGGTTGTACAAGGACGTCTTGGGGCGTTTCTTCGCAGTATAGCTGACAGGTCACGAGGCCGCCGATCCGTCACCGAGGTCCTGGGCACCGATGCCACGCACGGAACTCTGACGCCTCGGCGGCTGGCCTGGACAAGCTCAGGCTCGGGACGTAACCTGATAGGAATAACTCCAACAGGGCACAGGCTCGACGGGCGAAGCTGCTCCGGTGTATGGAGGTACCCATGGTTCTGGGCTCCGGGAAGGAAATCGAGGTTGTAGGAGATCGTGTCCTCATTCTGCCCGACGAGGGCGAGGAACGAACGGAGGTTGGTCTCTACCTTCCCCGCCCCACAGCGGAGAAGGCAACGGTGCAGGCCGGCACCATCATGGAGGTGGGGCCGGGGCTGCTGGTCGTGGAGCCGACAGGAAACGATGAGGAACCCTGGAGGTTGGACGAGCCCGAACCCCGACACGTCAAGATGCAGGCAACTATCGGCGACTACGCGGTGTTCTTGAGGAAGCCAGCCGTGGAGATACGGCTGGAAGGGCAAAACTACCTTGTGGTTCCGCACTCGGCAATTCTGGTGCTCATGCGCAATCACCGCGAGGAGCCGGAACAGCCACCCGATGAATTCAAGACACCTGAAAGCTGGGAGTAGCGCATATGGCAAGTACTACATCAACAGTCGCAGTCCTCAAGACGACTCCAGACCGTGTGCTGGCTGATTATGCGCGGCTCATGGAACTCGCGGGCATTCGATCCGCCCTGAACCCTGAGGCAACCACCATCCTGAAAGACAACATTTCGTGGCATTACCCCTTCCCCAGCGCCAACACCACGCCGTGGCAGTTGGAAGGCGCCATTCTCGCCCTCCGAGAGGCAGGGTTCAGCGACCTCGTCTGCGTGCAGAACAAAACGGTAGTCATCAATGCGTTCAAGGGCGAAGACCTCAACCTGTACGTGCCCATCTTCAAGGCCTATGGCATCCCGGTCCTCTACAACTTCAAGCGTTCGGACATGCAGTGGGTGGACTTCAAGCCTTCGGCACCGCTGGCAGTGCTCGATCGCATCTTTCCGGAAGGGATCAAGGTGCCGGATTTCTTCCTGGGCAAGAACATTGTCCACCTTCCGACCGTGAAGTGCCACATCTACACCACCACCACCGGCGCCATGAAGAACGCGTTCGGCGGACTGCTGAACACGTACCGCCACTACACTCATACCTGGATACACGAGACTCTGGTTGACCTCCTCACGATCCAGAAAGAACTCCACCCTGGCATCTTCGCAGTAATGGACGGCACTACCGCCGGGAATGGCCCCGGTCCGCGCACCATGCGCCCCGTGGTCAAGAACGTCATCCTGGCCAGCGCCGACCAGGTCGCCATCGATGCCGTCGCCGCCCGTCTTATGGGATTTGACCCTCTGAGCATCGGGTACATACGACTGGCCCACGAGCGTGGTCTCGGATGCGGAGATCCCGCAGACATCAGGGTGGTCGGTGACGACATCACGGGAGAGAGCTGGGGGTTCGCCGTGGGGCATTCCGTGCACCGGCTCCTCGGGTGGCTCTCCTGGTATGGACCGACACGCTGCCTTCAAAAGCTCATCTTCCGCACACCCCTGGTCGCCATTCCCATTCTGGTGTCAGAGGCAAACCACGACTACCTCCATTGGCCCCTCAAGGAGAAGCGGATCTACCAAGAGTGGGAACGATCGACTCCGTGGGGCGCTCTCTTTCAGCGCTACCGCAGTGAAGGCCACCTCGGCCGGTAGCCAACCGACGCCGTGGAACAACCCAGCGGCAGTCATTGCGCTGTGGAGGCGCCTCGATTCAGGCTTCTGGTGATCCTGAATCGAGGCGCGATAAACGGCGCCGTTCGCCAGATGACCCATTGGCTTCCCCGGCTATCAAGAGGGCGATTCGAGATCACGGTGGCGTTTCTCCGGGATTCAGGTCCATGGGGGGCTCGGCTGCTGCCGGCGGATGGTGCCGTGTGGGCGAGCATGCTGCGATGCCGCCTGGATCCGGTAGGCGCCGCGAGGCTGGGCCTGAAGGCTCGGAGTTGGCGCCCCGACGTGGTCTTTTCGATAGACGAACGCAATAGCATGGTGCTCTCCCGCTGGGTGGGTCTCCTGACGGGAGCGACGGTCGTGACTGCCATTCACTCTACGCCCCGAGTCGGCCGTTCTCCGTGGTGGGACCGGTTGACCCGCGGCCAAGTCTCCCGCTTCCTCGCTCTCTCGCCAGCCCATGCGCGGCATCTGGAAACAGCCGGGGTGTTGACCCATCGAATTATCGTCGTACCCAACGGAGTCGTGGATCAGGATCCGGTCGAGCGACCGCGGCCCCCGGGGCACCCCGTGGTGTGCGTGTTTGCCGGCGTTCTGCGGGGAGACAAACGTGTCGATGTGCTCCTGAAGGCCATGGCCCTGTGCGCCCAGCACGCACCCCTGCTCAGACTCCACGTCGCAGGAGACGGCCCCGAAGCCCCACGACTGCGGTCGACCGCCAGGGCTCTGGGCATCGACGCACGGGTGAGCTGGCTTGGCTGCGTCGACGACGTCAACTCCGTGCTTCGAGAGGCCGACATTCTGGTGTTGCCCTCCGACGCAGGGGTGGAAACCTTGTCCATGGCCGCCTTGGAAGCGATGGCCGTTGGCCTTCCTGTAATCGCGACCGATGTGGGGTCCATGGAGGACGCCATCACCCCGGATGTCGGCATTCTTGTCAAGCCGGGGAATCCGGATTCCCTTGCCAACGCATTGATGCGACTTTATGAGGACGGAAGCCTCCGCGCTGCCTTGGGACGCGCCGCCTGGCGGAGGCAGCGGCGATTGTTCTCCTCCTCGTCTCTATGCAGCCGGATGGAAGCAGTACTTACGGACGCAGCACGGCAACGGATCTCATCCCAGGTACAACCCATAGAGAACCCCGGGCGGAACGTGCCCTGATGCGCGTACTGCTGCTCTCCACCTCGTTTCGCCTGGAAGGCCCTGCCAACACCTTCATCCATATCGCCCGGTACAGCCGTTCGGCCGGTATTGACCTGATGGCCGGCGCCCTGGCGGGGCGAGGCCCGGCCGAAGCGATCTACCGAAAGCTTGGAGTGCCTACGGTGTACTTCGGCCGTCCCGGTGTGGCCGGCATGGGCATCGCGTCCCGGCTCCGGCGGTTCCTCTCCTCGGAAGGGGTGGATGTGGTGTGCTGCCAACTCTTGCGCGGTGAGGTGGTGGGTGCATTGGCAACCCGAGATCTTTCCACCTGCCGCGTGGTGTGCGTCGTACAGAACGAAGACCCCTACCGCATTCTCACGAAGAACCCACCCAAGGCCCTGCTGTCTCGTTGGGCTCTGGGACGTGCCGCCAGGGTCGTGGCAGTATCTCGGTCACTGGCTGATTTCATCACGCAGCACCAGCGCGTGCCTCCCGAATCGGTGACGGTTGTTCCCAATGCCGTGGACCCGGCCAAGTTCCCCACGCGGGCTGCGGCCTCGCGACCTCAAGACTTACCCGCCGGAGGACCGTTGCTGGGCTGTGTGGGCAGGTTGGCACCCCAGAAGGGCCAGCGGATCTTGATATCTGCCTTTCACCGCCTGGTCCGTTCCCTCCCCGATGCATCGCTTCTCTTGGTGGGCGACGGCCCGAATCGCCAGGCACTGGCACGCCTGGCCGATCGCGGCGCGGGCGCATCTCGAATCCATCTCACGGGATGGAAACGCTCGGTTGGCCCGTATCTGCCGTTTCTTGACGTCTATGTGCAGCCTTCGATGTGGGAGGGCATGCCATTTGCCACGCTGGAGGCCATGGCGTCGGGCGTCGCGGTGGTGGCATCCTCCGTCGGAGGCCTATCGGAGATCCTGGGAAATGAGTGCGGCGTGCTGGTACCCCCAGGGAACGATGTCGCCCTTGCTGATGCAATCCTGAAGCTACTGTGCGACGATGAGGCACGGACCGCCATGGCCCGGTCCGGAAGGCGGCGAGTGCACAGCCACTATCGCGCCGATCAGATGGCCACGGCGTATTTCCGCCTTTTCGGGCAGGTCGCCTCAGAAGCACCAAGATCGTCATGATCCATGAACCACGAGTGACGGAGAGCCAGCCGTGCGCGTGCTGATGATGAACCACAATGTCCGTGGACGCAGTACCTACTTCCGGGCTCTGGGTCTCGCCCGCCATCTGGTGCACACCGGCCATCAGGTCTGGCTCATGACCATTTCACCGACGGCGCGGTTCGCCTTCAGCGAGGACGAGGTTGACGGTGTTCGTCTTGTGGAGACACCGGATTTGCTCTGGGGCAACCTTCGAACAGGATGGGATCCGTGGGACTGCTTCCGCAGGTGGAGCCATGGCAGGCGAATGGGGCGCTTCGATGTGGTGCACGCGTTCGACAATCGCCCCGCGGTTATCCTCCCCTCGCTGGCGTTGGCCAGGGGATGGGGTGTCCCACTGTGCTCGGACTGGGCGGACTGGTGGGGCGGAAAGGGAGGCGTGATCAACGCCACGAGACCGTGGTTTGTCCGCATACCTTTCGGTTGGCTTGAGACCTTCTTCGAGGAGCACTTCCGATCCTACGCCGCGCTGCTGACGGTCACCTCACGCGCCCTGCAAACACGCGCCATTGCCATGGGCATCCCGACCTCCCGCGTACACTACCTTCCTTCGGGCGCAGATGTGGAGCGCATAGTCCCCCAGAATGCGGCTGAGGCCAGGCGACGACTCGGGCTCCCCATGGAACCAGCAATAGTGGAGTACATGGGCTTTGTCCAGTATGATGTCGGCCTGGCCCTGGAAGCCTTTGCCCTGCTGCGCCGCCGCGGACGAGACGCGATGTTTCTCCTGGTTGGACCAGGCTCCCGCAGAATCATGGATCTGGCGCGACACGCGGGCCTGCGAGTGGGACAAGACCTTGTCGTGACGGGGCCGCAGCCATCCGATTCCATGACCTGGTGGCTGGGCGCAGCCGATGTGCTGCTGTTGCCCTTTCAGAACACGCAATACAACCTGGGGCGCGGGCCCATCAAGCTCGGCGACTATCTCGCGTCGGGTCGCCCGTTGGTGACGAATCCGGTGGGCGATGTGGGAGAACTGCTGTTGTCCTGGCCTTTCGGTCTCGCCGCGGATGAGACCCCAGAAGACTTCGCCGACAAAATCGAGATGTTGCTGGACGATCGCGCCCTGCGGCAACAGATGGGTCGCACGGCTCGGACGGTTGCGGAGGGTCCTTTGAGTTGGGCTTCCTCAGGGGAGCAACTGAGAAACTTGTACGAGAGAGTGGTCGGCCATCACGCCGTTTGACGCCGGCACTGCAGCGCGTATACTACCTGTCTGGATCCGTGCTGCTCTCCCTGGAGCCTCCTACCATGAGGTGAATGGTGTGTCTCGGAAAGAACATGATCCCGGTCGTGTGGGTTATGGTGGTGCTGGCCTGCGGGCGGCAGCAACGACCGCCTGCGCATGAGGGCCGGAGGATCCTCGAAATTCCTGCCTCCTCGTTCGGTCTTGATGTGGGCTCCTTCCTGGGCACCGAATGGGCTCTGTGGCGTGTGGGAGCGTTGGTGGATACCCTCGTCTTGCACGAGCCCGTGATGTCCCTGGCCGTGGAGGCACGAGGCACTCCGTGCGGACGGTCATGGCCCGTGGTCGAATGCTCATGGAATGGCATCCGTCTGGGCAGGTTCGAGGTTGCGTCGTCGGGATGGGCATGGTACCGCCTGGATCACCGGATGGAACCGGGAAATGGTGTGCTAAGGATCGCCTTGCTGAACGACCGGTTTTCGCCCCAGGGTGATCTCAATCTCTTCGTCAAATCTGTCGTCCTATCGGGAGAACAAAGGTGAAAAGAGCGCAGATGGTCACATCCCCGCGGATTGTGGGGATACTTGCCGCTTTGCTGGTGCTGCTGGCGGCCGTGTGGTTCCGTGCCGGGATATACCGGGCAGCGGTATGGGAGAGCGAGATGGCCGTGGTGGCAGAAGCGGGGCGGGTGCCCGCCGACGGGCCGCACCTCCCGCATCTGGAGTATCAGAGCCCGGCTCACAGAGCATTGCTTAGGATAACCGACGCCGAGGGAGCGGCCATCATGCGCGCGAGAAACGTCTCGTGGGTCCTGGCGGTGGCGGCGGTTGGCGCGATGGTGGCGGCTGGATGGTCGTTGTTCTCTCCCCTGGAGGGGCTTGCCGCCGGGTGTGTCGCGCTGGGATCACTCCGCGTGCTCCAGGCTGCCCAGTCCGCCACGCCCGACGCATCGCTCATACTCTGGTACGCCGTCACTGCAGCCATATTCGGCGCGGCGTTGCGCACCTCGTCGTGGCCGGTTTGGATCTCCTTGGGGGTATCTGGACTCGTTGCCGCACTTCTGGGATTCCAGTCAATCCCCCTCCTGATCGCGATAGCAGCGATAGGGGGGGCGCTCATCTCTCAGCGCACGCATAGAGACGGCACTGAGCTCGAGCCCCCGGTATGGCAGTACGTGGCGGCCGTGCCGGTGCCTGTTGCAGCAGGTGCATTGTGGTCCATCACCTGGGTCCTGGCGAGCCGTGACGCCAATCCTATCATCGCCAAGGCCCCTCGGATGAGTCTGCAGTATCTCGAGTTCCTTCACCGCTACCTATTCGGACATGCGGGGTGGGGAGTGTGGATACTGGGGATTGTCTCCCTGTTGGGGATCATCGGGAGCCTCAGAAAACGGGTTACCAAGGTCGACGATCTGCGCCGCGTCTACGTCGACAAACGCTCACGGCGGCCCATGGTGTTCCTGCTTCTATGGCTGGCCGTGGGAATCCCCGCCATCAACCTGCTCCTTTTCAACGCACGCCGCCCCCAGGATCCTGCGACACTCAACAGCCTCTTCGTGCCGTTGGCCCTGGTAGCTGCCCGGGGTCTCGCGCTCCTCGCTGAGATTGTGGTCAATGGCACTCGCCGTCTTGCCGGTGTCAGGATTCACATGCTGCCGGCTGTTGTGGTGATCGCCGTCGCTGTGGGATGGTTCGGCCAAGCTACCGCCCGACGCTCATACGCAGGCTACCGGATGACGCCCTCCCACGAGAACGCCTGGAGCCAGGCCATTGACTTCTTGGCTCCCCGCAGTCTCCTGGGACGCGCGGCCACGTTGGCCCCTCCATGGGCCGCCGGGCTGATCAGAGCTCATCTCGGCCAGGCGCTTTCTGGCGTGGATGTGGTGGTCCCAGCCCTGGGAAGCGAGGTGGATAGCCTGGTCAGAAGCACACCCGCCTGCTGGGCCGTGCTTTACCAAAGCGACTTATATGCGACCGTCCCGGAACGCATTCGCTCCAGCATCGACCGGAATTTCGAGGAGTTGCAACGCTTCCCCACGCCATGGGGCGGCGTCGTCATGATAATGGCCACGCCGTGGCTCCGCGCCTCCGAGTCACAGTGGAGCTTCGAGCAGGAGCGGCTGGCGTTGGGCGACGATCAGGGCAATGAGGCCTTGGTCGCCATGGCTCGGCTCTACCTTGATGCGGGACGACCGGATTCGGCCAAAACTGCGCTGGCAGAGGCGCTGATCAGGTCGCCTGCCAATGTGCACGCGCTGATGCAAATGGCCCAAATCGCGGAGCGTGAAGGTGATGACGAAGGCGCTGCCGCATGGTATGGTAAGGCAGCCAGGGCTGATTCCTCTGACCCGAGGCCCTACTTCGAGCACGGCCGCCTCATGGCCCAGGCGGGCAGGCTGCAGACTGCCGCGGCAAGTCTTGAGCGGGCGCTGGCGCTGGAGAATAGGCATGTGCCGGCCGCTCAGCTTCTCTCCCGCGTCTATGATGATCTCGGTCGAACGGAAGATGCCTCAGGCATGGAGCAGCGGCTCCAAGGTATGAGCGGCAGCGCCATTCTTGACTTCGAGTTTGGCCGAGTCTTGGCGGTGAGATCGGCGGAACTACCCACCATGACCTGGGCGCCCGGCGAAGAGGTTTCAATCCTCTTGTCATGGGAGACCCTTCGATCCTCGAGCACGGGTATCATGCCGACCCTGGTGGTCGAATCGGAGACGTCGAGCCCCATGCTCCGGCCTCCGCCGGGGGGGTGGACCTTGAGCCTGCCTGACTCGGGATTCGAGGCCGGCCTCAGCGGAACGGATTCGCTGTCAGTGCATTTCCTCTACCGTGATCTTCCCCAGCTATACCCCGATATCGTGCAGATATCACTCAAACTCCTTGATACCGCGGGAATTCCTCTGTCGATCTCGACGACCCGAGGCGACCAGTTGACCACAGCTTCCCTCGCCAGACTGGTAGCATGGCGTGCCTCAAGCCAACGGCGCGTCACGGTTGAGGCCGAGGAGATGGATCAACACCCTGGCTTCCCGGTACCCGGTGGCATCAATGTCGGAGATGCGGGCCTTACCCATGGATTTCGGTTTCCCGGAGGTCCTGTCGCGTTCGAAGTCGTGGCACGGGGTACACCGGCCGCAGGACAATGGCCAAAGATGATCATCGAGATCGCAGGGCAGGTAGTGCGGGAACTGGATGTTCCGGATCGCGAATGGCGGACCTACACGGTCTCGGCCACCGTCCCCCCGGGGCTCCGGATCGTCCGCATGAAATTCCCCAATGATTACGTCAATCAGGCCACTGGTGAAGACCGCAACCTGGTCATCGACAAAGTCACCTTGGTAGAAGAGGAGATTCGATTCCGATTGGAAGCACCTTGAAACACGCCGCGGCACGGGTGCTGCCGCCTGCACTCTGCCTCGCCGTCGCACTGCTGATTTGGTATCCGTTGCGGATTCCCTTGCATATCCCCTGGGCTGGTACTCTGTGGGAACGATTGCACGATGTGACGGTGGCACTCTTACTGATAGCCTCGGTACCCTCCGCCGCACGGTTCCTTCGTACCCGGGGCCCGTGGATGAGGGATGTACCTGTGCTGTACTTGGCGTTGTGCATGGTATCCGTGATTCCGCTGCTGGGAGTCCCGACACTGGGTTTCGCGTACGCGCGAATGCAGTGGATCACCTTGGCCGTCTACGGAGCCACGTTTCTGTGCGCCTACGGAGTGGCACGACAGTCACCGAGGGTGGTGATCGGTTTGGCCGCGGCCTGGTGTTCGTGGGCGGTGGTGAGTGCAGGCGGAGCAGTGATCTCAGCTCTGATCCATGGCCGTTTGATCCACGATGCGGTGGATGCCATGGGTCACACCAACAGCCGCGCGGGCTTCGAACTCGTGGTCATGCTCTTCATACTCGGTGCTGTCTGGCGCGACGCCCCACGCCTGCGGGCGGCGTTCCTGCCTTTGCTCCTGCTGCTCGCGACCTCGGTCACACTCAGCCTGTCTCGAGGCGCATGGATGGGCTTCCTCGCTGGCCTGGTGGTGTGCGTTGGGTGGCACTGGGGATGGCGAAGGGGAGCCGTGGTCTTGGCTGCGGGCGTGGTGCTTGCCGTGGCGCTTCCGGGCCCCGTCGGTGACAGGGCAAGATCCGTGGCTGACGCAGGTCTTGCCAGCAATCTTTTTCGTGTTCAGGTGTGGCGCGCCGCCCTTTCCGTGATACGCGAAAACCCCTGGGGAGGCAGCGGCTACGATACTCTGTGGTTTTCGTTGCTCTCGCACCTTGGCGCCGACACTCCCACGATGGCGGGCAAACATGTCCACAACCTGCTGCTGCAGACATGGGCTGAGACCGGGCTTCTGGGGGCCGCAGCGCTTGGTGGCGTCTTTGCTGGCATGCTGCGCAGTGCGTGGGCCATGGGAAACGGGCCGGCCGGAGTGAACCGCCTCGTCGGGCGTGGTGTTGTTATTGCACTGGCCGGTTCGGTCGCGCACTCTTTGGTCGACTGCACGTGGCGTGACTACGGTCAACAGATACTGTTCTGGAGTCTGGCGGGATGGATTGCGGGGTCGCGGGAACATGAGGATGCGACATGAGATCGATGCTGGTGTCAGGGTTCGAGTCGCACGATCGACATCATCCCATGGCGTCCTACGGTAGCGGTTCAATCCTAGGTTGGAGTCCGCTCCGATTCGGACCCTTCTGGTGCACGAGTCGAAGCGAGGGGACTTTCCCCTCACGCTTCGTCCTATGGTGTTCGAGACGTCGCACTCGGCGGGTTCCCATGAACCCTGAACCCTTCTCCACGCGTGGTTACCCGCTATGAAGTTCTCCATCGATACCATGGGATGTCAGATGAACAAGGCCGACAGCGAACGAGTGGCTGGTGCCCTCCTGGCAACCGGGTGGAGTGAGGCCGACAGTATGGACCAGGCCGACATGGTGCTGGTGAACGGCTGCGTCGTTCGCGCCAAGGCGGAGCAGAAGGCATTGCTCCGGGTTCGCGAACTGCTTCAGAGGCAAAGGCCTCCGAAGGTGGGCCTCATCGGATGCGCGGCCCAGTGGCGTGGGGCCGGGCTATTTCGCGAGCTACCCGCCCTCCACCTCATGGTGTCCCCATCCCGGCTGGATGAACTGCCGTCCATCGCCTCAGAAGGAGGATGTCTCCTGGGCGAGAGCGAATTGCGGTCTCCTGGAACCGTAATTCGACGCCGTTCGGGAATCAAGGCCTGGATTCCTGTCATGCACGGGTGCGACCACGGGTGTACCTTCTGTGTGGTGCCGCAGACAAGAGGCCATGAGACATCGCTTCCCCCTCCCCATGTAATGCGGATCGCGTCCGAGGCAGTTCGCGCGGGGCACGTAGAACTCGATCTTCTCGGTCAACGCGTCTCGGCATACCGGTATCGCGGAGTGACATTCGCCGCCTTGGTGCAACAGCTGGCCCTCATGGCCGGTGTGAAGCGGATTAGATTCACCGCACCGTATCCTGCTGATGTGGGGGATGACTTGTTGCAGATCATGGCCGACAGCAGAGTGGTGGAACACAGACTCCATCTGCCGCTGCAGTCTGGTTCTGACCGGGTTCTTGCCCGTATGGGAAGAGGGTACACAGTCTCAGAGTACATGGGCATTGTGGAACGCGGAAGGTCGCTGATGCCTGACTTTGGCTTGTCCACCGACATTATCGTTGGGTTCCCGGGAGAGACGGAAGCGGACTATGCGACCACCGAGCGGCTGGTCCGCGACGCTGAGTTCGACACGGCATTCACTTTTATGTTTTCACCCCGCGCAGGAACACCCGCCGCGGCCATGGACGGCCAGATACCTCATTATGTCAAGAAAGAACGGCTTGCTCGGCTTATCTCGGTCCTGCACGACACGTTGGAAAGACGGCTTGCCAATTTTGTCGGCACCACCATGGAGGTACTGGTGGAGAGACTTGACGAATCCACTGGAGATCACTCCGTGGGAAAGGCATCCAATGGCAGAGTTGTCGCCATCGCGGGGCGCCATGCGGCCGGTGAGCTGGTGACGGTGAAGGTGACAGGCCTGCAGGGTCACACACTGAACGCGGTACCCGTAGACGAAGGAGGCCAGAGATGTGGTTTGTCCGTTGGCTCGTGATTGCGATTGTCTTCGTTGCCCTGCTATTCTTCGGGTTTCAGAACTCAGGTCAGATCGTGCAGCAGCTATGGATCGTACGTACGATCTACAACGTTCCGCTGCTGCTGGTGCTCCTGGCTTCATTTCTCCTGGGCATGGTCGTCATGTTCTTCATCGCCAGCGTCGAGTACTTTCGGATGCAGGCCAAGGTACGAGGCGTCCGCAAGGAACGGGATCGTTTGACTGAGCAGGCACAAGGTTTCCAGCGAATACCCCTCCAGGACATTGATGATGCCCTGACGGACAACGCGGACGACGCGGGCGGAGGAGGAATGGGATGACCTCCACGGCGAACACGTCCATCCTGCTCGGCCTGCTGGCAATTGTCCTTCTAATCCTGATGCTTCTGCGCGTCGATCAAAGGCGAAAGCGCAGACAGCGGCAGCGAGCGTATCCAGAGTATGTGGAGGGGCTCCACCTGCTCCTTCGAGGGCGAAAGGACGCCGCAGCTCGGGCGTTCCGGGCCGCCATTGAGTCGGGTCCCTACGCCCTGGAGGCTCGGCTCCGCTTGGGGGATCTGCTCAGAGCGCGAGGCGCCGTCGAACAGGCTGCGCGGCTGCACGAATCCCTCTTGTCCTTCCCTAGCATACCGGTAGCCCTCCGTCGCGACGCGGCGCTCGCCTTGGCTGATGACCATAAGGCGGCCGGGAAGTCCGAGGCCTCGATCGATGCCATCCAGCGGGCCGTGACCGCCATCGGCAATGACGAGATGCTCCTCCAGCGCCTCCTGCAGGCGCTGGAGGAGAACGGGCGCTGGGATCGGGCCATGGATGCCGCACGCACCCTGGAGAAAATGAGTGCGCGATCAGTCAAACCCCGCGCGGCATTGTACCGAGTCGAGCGGGCTCGAGAAGCACTGGCCTCTGGCAATCTCCGCCGAGCCCGCGCGGATCTGCGAAAAGCGCTGGTCGAGGATCCCAAATGCGGACCCGCCCGCCTTCTCACGGGTGATGCCTTCTTTCAGGAAGGGGATCTCGACAAGGCCGTTGCTGAATGGCTGCGCCTGGCCGAGGACGTACCAGAGCTGGCATCGCTGGCCTACTCCCGCATCGAGCCGGCGCTCTATGACTCCGGCGACTACGGGAGGATCCTCGCCATCTACAACTCAATACTCCAGAAGCGCCCCGGCGATGTGGAGACGCTGTGCCGTCTGGCACGCCACGATGAGCGTATCGGTTCTCTGGAGAAGGCAGTGGAACGCGCCCACCAGGCTTCAGAATCCGCCCCGGGCACGATCTATCCCCGTTCGATCATGGCAGCCTACCTCTGCGACCTGAACAGGCCAAAGCCTGCGGGGATTCTCTGCCGGGAGATTGCTCAGCAGGCGCAGTCCGAGGTCTATCGTTGCCCGCATTGCGGTATCACGGGGCCTGATTTCGCCTGGCGATGCCCTTCATGCCTGCGCATCGGGTCATTTGTGCGGTCGAAATCCGGCTGAGCATGTCTCGACTCCTCGCCATACTGATCGCGATGGGGCTGTTCATGGGACGAAACGTCTCCATCGCGAGGGGGACGGAGTTCGACGCCGATTCCTGCTTCAAAGACCTTCGCCGCGCAGTCGGTGAGACCACTTCCGTAGCCGGCGTCGAGTATCTATCCGGCCTCTATGCCGTAGGTCGGATTGACGAGGCGCTGGATGCGTGGCGCGCCTTAGTGGATGCTACGCCATCCGTTCTGTCCAGAATAGATCACCTTTACTGGTTCTGCCTCACGCTCTTGGAGACCGAACGGTCGGGAGAGGCCGTGGCACTTCTGGAGGATGCCCGGGCTTCCGGCCTTCTGGACAGTCATCGCTCCTACCTTCACTCCATGACCAAGGAACTGCTTTGCGCGGCCTACCTTGAGTTGGAGGAGTTCGAACAGGCCGTCGCATTGGCGGCGGAAATCGCCCGTCACGGCGTCGTACCGGAGGCCAGAATCCTGGCCCTGTACGACGTGGCTCGGGCTAGGGAGGGATTGGGTGATACAGACGGCGCCCGGGAGGCCTGGGAGCTTTTGACATCCACGGCGGAAGATACTCCTGAAGCGGTCCGTGCCCGAGAACGCCTGGGCAGGATACAGGCCACGCCGCGGGTGCCCATCCCCCCAGGTTCAGACATGCCGGGAAATGCCGTCTGCCTTCACTTGGGTTCGTCTCGTAACCATACGGCTGCAACGTCGTGGGCCGCCATGGCCCGTGCACTGGGTATTGCCACCTTCATCCGCGACGACACAACCCCAGCCGGCAGAGTCTTCACGGTTCACACGCCCCGCCTCACCTCATTCCAAGATGGATTGAGAGCCCGAGCCCTCCTTACGGCTTCAGGTCACAATGATGTGGTAATCGTGCCGTGCGAAGGCCTTGAGTGACGGGGCAGTAGTGCCGTCGATGACCTATGAATCGCCCCGCTGAGAACACCAGCGCCACAGGCAGGCGTACCGCAGGGGCCAAGACCGCGACCCCCATGATGCGCCAGTACTGGAGCGTGAAACGGCGCTATCCCGGCGCGTTGGTGCTGTTCAGACTGGGTGACTTCTACGAGACCTTCGGAGAAGACGCAGCCCTAGCTTCCAAAGTGCTGGGCATTGCCCTCACCTCCCGCGGCGGGGACATCCCTCTCGCCGGCATCCCATTTCACAGCGCGGACCCGTACATCGACCGTCTCGTGGCCGCCGGACACAAAGTGGCGATCTGCGAGCAGCTCGAGGACCCCGCAAAGGCCAAGGGCATCGTACGGCGGGACGTGGTACGCGTGGTCACTCCGGGCACGGTACTCAGTGAAGGGCTTCTCAACGCCGGGGCACCCACCTACCTGGCCGCCGTGAATCCGGGTCCCTCCCGCTGGGGGCTCGCCATCGTGGACATCGCTTCGGGTGAGTTCAAGGCCACCGAACTCGCACTCAACGAAGTCGGCGAGGAAATCCAGCGCGTGTCGCCTGCGGAGCTGCTGGTACCCCGATGGCTACGGGACCAAGATGCGCTCCATCAGGTTCTGGCGGTCGTACCGCACGCAGCGGTGGAAGCCCGGGAGGATTGGGTATTTGACGGAGAGGCAGGCGCCGACCTGCTGAATCGTCACTTCGGAACAGCCACGCTGGAGGGTTTCGGTCTTCACTCCGGCTGCGCCGCCGTCGGCGCAGCCGGTGCGGTGATTCACTATCTCCTGGAGACCCAGAAATCGGGACTTGGCCATATCAGGTCCCTCCGGGTGTATCATCTCTCCGAATTCATGCGCCTGGACCGGCATACGCGTCGGAACCTCGAACTCGTCGACTCCTTGGATCCCGACGACAGGGACGTGACGCTGCTCGCGGCCCTGAATCGCACGTGTTCGCGCATGGGCGAGCGACTGCTGCGTCGTTGGATCCTGGAGCCGTTGCTTGACATCGACGCCATTGAGGAACGGCTGGATGCCGTACAGGCTCTCGTGGATGACGACCTTGGGCGGTCAGAAGTGCGGGGTCTTCTTTCCTCCATGGCAGACATCGAACGCCTGACGGGTAGGATCGGATGTCGCGCCGCCTCGGCCCGCGATCTGGTCTCCTTGGCATCGTCTCTGGAGCATCTTCCCCGGCTTGCGGAGCAGCTGTCGAAGAGCACGAGCTCGTTCTTGGGGCAGACCGCCATGAAGCTTCGGGGTGAGCAGGAGATTGTCGAGGAGATCCACCGGGTCCTGGTTGACCGCCCGCCCCCTCACCTGCGGGCTGGCGGGTATGTACGCACCGGTTGCGATACGGCCCTGGATGAACTGCGAGCGGCCGCCCGCGACGGCAAGACCTGGCTGTCGGAACTGCAGCAGCGCGAGCGTGACGATACGGGGATCCCCAGCCTCCGGGTCGGTTTCAACCGGGTATTCGGGTTTTACATCGAGGTGACCAAGCCTCATCTACCCCGGGTGCCGGAGCGCTACCTCCGCAAGCAGACCCTGGCCAATGCGGAGCGCTTCTACACCGCGGAGCTGAAAGAGAAGGAATCGCTGATTCTGGGAGCCGAGGAGAGGGCGCTGGAGCGGGAACGCGAGCTGTTCGACGCGCTGCTCATTTGGCTGGAAATCAGGCTAACCGCTCTCCTGACCATGGCGTCAGCCGTGGCAACTGGGGACGTCATTCAGTCCCTGGCGCAGCTCGCCAGGGAGCGATCCTACCGGAGACCAGACATTGACAGCTCCGCTAGAATCTCCCTCTCATCAAGCAGGCATCCCGTGGTGGAGCAACTCGGCACTGAGCCGTTCATGCCAAATGACGTTCTGCTTGACAACCAGGACCATCAGCTCGTCCTGCTCACGGGCCCCAATATGGCCGGTAAGTCGACCTATCTTCGCCAGGTCGGACTCATCGTCTTGATGGCCCAGATCGGCTCGTTTGTGCCGGCCGAGGCCGCGGAGATCGGCGTCGTGGATCAGATCTTCACCCGCGTCGGCGCCACTGATCGGTTGGCCCGGGGTCAGAGCACGTTCATGGTGGAGATGATCGAGACTGCGTCCATCCTGCATCATGCCACGGACAGGAGCCTCGTGCTCTTGGACGAGATCGGCCGGGGCACTAGTACGTACGACGGGCTCGCCATAGCCTGGTCTGTTGCCGAGCGCCTTCACCAGGGGCCAATGACACCACGGACCATATTCGCCACTCACTACCATGAGTTGACCGCGCTGGAGGCCGATTTCCCCCGCATCGTCAACTACAACGTAGCGGTCCGCCGGGAGGGGGACCGGGTTCTGTTTCTCCACCGTATCCAACGGGGCGCAGCCAGCAGCTCCTACGGCATCGAAGTGGCCCGGCTTGCAGGGCTGCCAGCCGATGTCCTGCTGCGGGCAGCCGAGATTTTGGCTCAGCTGGAAGACCACCCCCCAGCCGCACGCACGCCCACGATCCGCAGAGCGGTATCCGACCAACTGGAGCTTTTCGGCGCCCCAGAGGATCCCCTCAAGTCTAGACTCCAGGGGCTTGTGGTCGACCAGATCACCCCGTTGCAGGCGCTGCACTTGCTCCACGAGCTCAAACGGCTGGCCCGGGACAAGTAGCATGGCTCCCATCAGACTACTAAGCGAGCGTGTCATCAATCAGATCGCGGCAGGTGAAGTGATTGAGCGACCGGCTTCTGTGGTGAAGGAATTGGTCGAGAACTCCCTGGACGCTGGCGCGGAGTCGGTGACCGTCGAGGTGGACCGAGGCGGCACGCGACTGATCCGTGTCAGCGACAATGGAGCCGGCATGTCCCGCGATAGTGCGCTGTTGTGCTTCGAGCGTCACGCCACCAGCAAGATCGTCACTGAGCATGACCTGTTCTCCGTGTCCAGTCTGGGATTCCGGGGAGAAGCCCTGGCCGCCATTGCGGCCGTGGCGAGGGTGGAGATTGAGACAGCGGAACACGACGCTCCAATCGGAACGAGAGTCGCCCTGTCGGCTGGCGCCGTGGATGCCGTGGAGGATAGTGCGCGGCCGCCGGGCACCACCATCGCGGTGCGCCACCTCTTCTTCAATGTCCCGGTTCGCCGTGGGTTCCTTCGCAGCGTTGAGAGCGAGACGCGGGCAGTCATGGATGTCGTGTTCCGTATCGCCATAGCCAGGCCCGCGGTGCAGTTTCGCCTCGTGGTTGAGGGCCGGGAAGTATGGAATATGCCGCCAGTGGGCGATATGAAGGGACGGCTGCACCAGCTTATCGGGGCACAGCGAACTGATGAGCTCATCCCCGTGCGGGCCTTGGCCCCCGGTGTCGCGGTGGAGGGGTTCGTGGGCGTACAGGCGGCCGCACGTTACAGCAGGCGCCAGCAGGTGGTGGCCATCAACGGCAGGCCGGCGGATGCCCCTATCATACGCGCGGCGCTGGTGGAGCTGTTGCAGGGAGGAGGAGGAGGCCGGGCGGAGGCATACCTCTCACTGAGAATCGATCCCTCGGCAGTCGATGTGAACGTGCATCCGGCCAAGCGCGAGGTGCGGTTCCGCGAGCCGGGCCGTATCCGCGCGGCCCTGGCCGCCGCCATCAAGGATGCTGCCGTGCGCGCAGGTACCCTAGCCCAGGAGTATCCAGTATCCACCGACGGTATGACACTGCAGAGGTCACCACAGCCCCGCTCCGCGGAGTTTCTGAGTCTTGTGGCGGAGGAGAGCGTCGCCTGGGAACACCTCGCCCGGTCCGAGGCTCCCACCGCGGGTAGCACCCGTGACACCCCGCCACGGGGCATCCCGCTCATCCAAATCGCCCGGACCTTCGTGGTCGCCAGGGTAGGCGATACGCTGACGGTATTTGACCAGCACGCCTGCCATGAGCGGATCATGTATGAAGAGACTCTGAAACGATTGGCCGGCACCAGAGGCATGGCGCAACAGCTCCTCTTCCCCATCACGGTGGACCTGACCCCGCAGGAGCTCTCTCTGGCGCAGGAGTATGAAGAGGAGCTTCGATTAGTCGGATTCGAGATCCGTCAGTTCGGCAGGGCCACAGTTATCGTGGAGGCGGTCCCGGCGGACTTCCAGGGAGAGGTGAACGAAGAGCTGGTCCGCCAAGTGCTGGCAGGAATCGGGGAAGAGAAGGGAGCCATGGGCGGCCGGCATCACAGGGTTGCCAGCAGCATCGCATGTCATGCCTCCGTGCGTGCGGGCGACGCGCTACGCGACGAGCAGATGCGTGATCTGATCGATCGTCTCCTGGCTACCGAGGCGCCCCACACCTGTCCCCATGGTCGCCCGACCTTCATCCAGATTACCGCCCAAGAGCTGGAACGACGTTTCCAACGGGTCTGAGTGCAGGACGGTCTGTAGTTGGCTATCGGCTGTCGGCTATCAGGCCCGCCCAGCGCTACCAGAAACCGTTGCCCTCGTAGGGGCAACCGTCTCTGGTCGCCCGTGGGGCCGGGATGGGGTTTGCTATCGCAATCGCTATCGGTATCGAGAGACGCGGTCCCGTGAACGAGTACGTGAACGAGTACGAGTACGAGTGCTAGTACGCAGTCGGGATGTACTCTCACACGAGTTCTCAGTTGTCAGTAAGGCCTCTGGATGCGAGAGCACCCAGGTTTTCGATGTGGAGAGTACGGCCGGCTGTTGGCTATCGGCTCTCAGCTATCGGTTCTCAGCTATCGGCTGTCAGCTATCGGCTGTCAGCTATCGGCTGTCAGCTATCGGCTGTCAGCTATCGGCTGTTAGCTATCGGCTGTTAGCTATCGGCTGTTAGCTCACTCCTATCTCCTCACTCAGGGTCGGTATCGGTATCGTAATTGACGAGCTGGGGCAGTCGAGCACGAGTATGTGTACGAGCATTGCATCGACTCTCGCACAGGTTCCGGCCCCGGGCCTTGCCCTGCTCATACATAGGGAGACTTCTAGGGTTGCCGCGTGAAGTCACAGGTTAGGTGTACTAAACTCTGAACCTGGACCCTCTCTCGTAGTCCGCTCCCGCCACGCGTCGCTCCTCTCTCACAGTCGAAACCCCTCCGCTCCCCTGTTCCTGCCCGCGCGGCGCCGAGTGGCACTCTATTTGCGTAACTCACCTCCGACAGGGCGATATCGGTGTGCGGGCGACTGGGTCGTCGCAGAATGCAACGGCAGTCCCGCAACTTTCCGGGCGAGGGGCAGTAATCCTGATCCCCAGAAGACCTCACGGACCATGAGGATGGCGATGCGCATACACAAGCCGCTCGAACTCTGCCGGGTTGACCGTGCGTTGATTTTGGCCGCCCTGCCCATGCTGTTCTATGCGGTGGGCACGGCAGTAGTGGCCCGTGACCTCCAATCCCACCTGCCGTCCGGTCCTTCCCGGCTGGTCTTCTCGTCGGCCGTCGACTGGGCATTGGGCGTGGTAGCCGGATATGCTGTTCTCATCGCACTCGGTGTTGTGCTGCGTCACCGATCGCCATCGAGCGGTGTCTTCGTGTACATGACCCTGGTCTACTTCGCCATCAATAACGCGATTCTGGCCACGTTCATCGGGCCACTCTCCAGCCCGCCCTGGCTCTCCATCCTGGGGCTGGCAGTACTAGGCCTTCTCCTCCTGGGTTCCCGGGAAGTCTTCACCAGTATCAGCATCTACCTGGTGGCATTGGGCCTCATCCATGCGCTGGGGACGACCGGCAGGCTTCCTTACCGGTACATCTTCGAGGAAGGCGCGGCGCCTTCGTGGTGGATGTGGCGGATGGCAGTGGTCACCATTGCCAATACCGTGATCATCGTTCTGGTTACCGCCTATGTCGTTGCGGCATGGCAGCGGCGGGAATCCAGTTTCCGCGATCTTTCCAACCAGGATGATCTCACCGGCGTGGGGAATCGCCGCTTTCTCAGCCATGCTCTGCGCACTGAATTCTCCCGCGCCCGCCGCTATGGCCGGGAGATGACCTACGCCATTGTCGATCTTGACCACTTCAAGCGTGTGAATGACCGGCACGGCCATCCCATTGGAGACTTCGTTCTCAGGGCAACGGCAAAGGCTTTGACCGCCTCCACGCGGGAAAGCGACACGGTCGCCCGCTGGGGAGGCGATGAGTTTGTGCTGCTCTTGCCCGAAACAGGCGTGTCAGGTGCACAGGAACTGGCCGAACGGTGCAGAGCCGCCATTCGCGCGACCGTGGCCGCCGAGACGGGGATAGGGATCACCAGCAGCGTCGGCATCGCCTCAATGCGCCACGAGGGTCTTCACTCCCCGGATGATCTGGCTCGGATCGCGGACACAGCCCTGTACGCGGCCAAGCAGGCCGGTCGGAATCGCGTGGTGATCGCCGCCGAGCCGGCGAAAGACGGCGTCGTCACCTTTCCTCGAATCGTCTCTCAGAATCCGCGCCCCAACGCTATGTGAACGCGACCCTGGAGCGGATCACTCCCGCGGGGCACGCCGTAGGCTAGTTCGATCATGCCCACTGTGGTGCGAGCCATGATACCCATCCCGACCCCCAGCAGTCCTTCATGGCGCTCACCCACTTGATACACGCCACAGTCGACAAACGCGAAAAGTGATGATGCACCGCGCGATACGCGATGCAACTCCATCACGATCCACCCGGCGCTCTCTGTACGGAATTGGGCTTCACGGTAGCCGCGCACGGTCCGTGCGCCACCCACCGAGAAGCGCTCGGGAAGCGGAAGCTCCTGACCTCCGTGTACGGCATGCCGCGCAGCACCACGAAGGACTGCCAGGATCCCCGACCCGAGCCCCAGCGATCGCCGGACGTCGACCTCGACACGTACGACAGGCGTCACGATCTCTGAGGCAATCTCACGCAGTTCCTGGTACCCGACCCTCAGACTCACCCAGGATCCCGTGGGAGGGACATCGTCGCCATGCTCCCTGTTCCAGATTCCCTTTCCCCACGCCTCATCCGCCCTGGTTGAGGCAAGAGGGGCCCCTTCGCCCGGAATCACCCGCCGGCCACGATACCCGATGTAGCCCCTGAAGCTGCCTCCGAGGTCCCAACCAAGGGCGACCGTTCCATCCCGCTCCACCCAGAGGGTGTCTTCCACCACCTGATTGATGCCGATCTCCAGCGACGGCGGCAACCCAAGAATCCACGGCTCACGGTACGTCAGCGCCAAGTCGGTTCGCCCAGCGCCACGGGCTTCCCATCGGAACGATGCTTCCCGGGCCGTGCCCGCGATGTTGCGAAATGCGGCCTGCACACTGCCCACCACCGCGCCGTCCCTTGCAAGACCCACCGCGCCCCGGGCTGTATGGGTAACCCGCTCCACCAGGGGAAACCGCACCACAACTCCACCAGGGTCGATGCCGCGCAGAAGTACGGGTTCACCAACCGAGGAGTAGTACCCGGTTTCTCGCAGTCGAGCCACCGCACGATCCATGCCGCTCTGACGGTACGGCATGCCTGGCCTGATTCCCGCCAGTTTCGACACTACGGAAGCTCTCGTTCTCACAGAATCCGATACCTCGATGCGCTCGATGACACTCCGCGGGCCTGCAGTCGCGCCGACGCGCAACGTCACCATCCCGGCACTGCTGTCCACATCCACATGTCGAACGCCGAGAGAAACAAATGGAAACCCCGCCTCCTCATGCGCTCCGAGGAGTGTGCTCAGCCTCGCAGTGACGACGCCTGCCTCCCACGGACTCCCTGCCAGATCCTGCAACCGCAGCACTGCATCAGCGGCATCCGACGAGGCGCCATCCACCACGATACGAGCCACAGTGTATCGCCGCCCGGGAACAAGGCGAAGCGTACGCACGCCTTCCGCCGCGGTGGTCTCGAATCGTGCCTCGAAAAAACCGTTCCTGCCCAATTCGACCAGTATATCCTCCTTGACGCAGGATTCCCGCCCACTCTCGGTGGTGTCGGCACATGGGGCAGCGAATCGGGAGGCGGCCGACTCCGGTAGGATGTCACTCATCTCCCACACGGTGGCCATGAGCCCCATCGCTACGACTGCGCAGATCATCAGAAGTACGCTACCAATTCCATCGAACCTTCTCGCACTTTGCCCCTGCCCGCCTCTGATCCGACGCTCAGGCTCATGGTCAAGGTCAACTTCTCCTGTATCTTGTGTTCGCCCCCAACCTTGATGAGACGGGAGAAACCCTCTTGATCCACGCGGCGCAGCAATGGAGCCAACGCAGACCACGGCCCATCGGCCCGGCGCCATGCAAGCTCACCATCGATGCGGAACCGTCCTCTCCCGGGCAACGCCAGCCGAAGCCCGGGTGTGACCACGGCCGCATGGAGCACGGCCTCGGTCGCTTCTCTGCTCTCGCCCGCCACTTCTCGGACAACGTCTTCCCGGGAGAGCTCGCCGCTTCCCACCACATCCAACCGGCCTGTTAGGGGCAGAGAAACAGCCGGCGAGAATCCCCAGGTCTTCGACCTCGCCACCACCGTGCTTCCTCCTGAGAGCGCGGGACTCTCCCGTTCCTCGGATGAGGCGCGATACACGGCCATGTCGGTGGAAATCATCTTCCATCTCGCTCCCCTCGCCCGCACGGCGCATCGCGTCTGATGACGCCTGGTGCGCTGGTCTACCCGCCGGTTATCCGCATCGGCAGCGTAGGCGAACTGGGTTGCGATGGCGAACTCGCCGCCCGCGGGCCGAACCTGCATGCTGCCGTCTATTCGACTCACGCGCCGTAGTGTCGTGGAATCGCACTTCACTACTGCAGGGCGCAACAGGTAGAGATCCGTTCTCCTGTCTGACCGGCTGGTGACCTGGATACGACCGGTCACGTCAGCATTGATGCGCCGTCGCCACTCCGGGCCACGGCCCCCTGGTGCCAGGCGGAGCCCAACGATCCCCTCCACCAAATCTGTCCTCTCGGCGCCCCCGGAGGGCACCAAGACCTTTTTGTGAGTACCCAGTTCTGTGCCCACCCACGTTCCCAACGAATCATACTCGCCCACATTGGTCTCCCACGATTCCTCCGGGACCAGTTCTTCGACGAGCTGTTCCGATTGTCGGCCCGAGATCTTGTAGTCCAGCTCCAGCCTGGGCCCCCAGGACACCGGCAGTGCGGATACCCGTGCGGTGCCCAGAGAGGACACAATGTCCTCGGGCAGAACCTTGCCTTGATCCGCCAAGAGCATCCGGTAGGCAGTGGCATAGCGGAGCCGGGTGTGGTTGAAGTCAACCCTGGCCGTCGCCTTGACACCCGCGTTCCCCGCCACGCCTATCTCCCACCACCGTCCTGACGAGCTGCGCATCCATGCGTCGGGATCCGTGATATGCTCTTTGGTGATTCGGCTGCCGGTTACCACCCTTGCCGTTGTAGCGGAGCGGCCGATTCGTGCGCCCGCGCCGATATCCATGTACCCCCGGCCCGAGAGCCCGCTGTTCGCCTCTCCCTTCCACATCACGAGAGGACTCCAGAAACCGAAAGGACGATCCAGCGCGCCGTCGGTCCACCACCGCGTGTCGTCTTTGGCCACTGATCGATTGAAGCGCCCAGTCATTGAATAACCGCCCGGACCCAGAATCGTCCCGGTCACTTGAGCCCGGCGGGATACTGTCGTCCCCCGGCGCATTCCACCGAGCACGAGGCCGAGGCGACCGTCCCGGGGCAGCCCGAAGGATAGATCCAGCGTGGCTTCGTCCTCGGAGCCAGTGTCGTCGATACCGCTCCAATCCCGTGTCCATTCCACCGGCCTGGCGCGGCCGGGCGTCGCGAATCCCGCTCCCTGAGACCGCCACGTTGCGCCCCCCTGCCACCACGGAAAGACTCCTCCCCCACCATGCGCCGACAGATGGGCGTACACTGCGCCCTGGGTATTGTCCCGGTCATCCCGTGAGGATAAGGTATTAGCATCCCGTACCCCCGCCGCTGCCTCTACATCCAGACGCATGCTGTCCTCTCCCACGCGAATACCGACAACCGCGCTTTCGTGCGACCGGGGTGCCTGTACGGTTCGCCAGGCCACGTAGTCCCCGTGCCCGGGCCCGACATATGCCCAAAAGGCGGCGTCAACGCGCACATAGTCGCCTCCTGCATCACGGTAGAACGTCGCCTCAAAGGCCCCGGCGCCCCCCCCGAGCGAGCTGATCCGCCCCATGTCCACGGGAGTGTGCGGCGCCCGCGGGATCTCCCCCCCCCGCACTAAGATCACATCCTCACGGCGGTCGTATGCGCCTGCGCCCGTGCTTTCGGCTCGGGCTGCGAAAGGCCCGCCGCCCGGACCGTAGTACTCGAAACGCGAGCCGACCCGGCGATAGGAGCCCGAGGCCCCGACCGAATCGAACACTGCGTCCCATCCTCCCCCATCGTGGGGCACGAGAAAGCCAACGTGCAGGGTGTCATACGTGCCCGCGTTCAATCCGACAAACCGGTAGGTGGGCGCCCTGGCCCGTTCGGGATCGTCGCCCGCGGCCCCCAGCACCGCCCGCTCCTCCTCACCCAGAATCCAGTCCATGGGCTGGGATGCATCGTCTGCTTCACGAAACGCTGCGAATCGTATGGTTATTGCGTCGGAGATGCTGCGGACTGCCGTTGCCAGGTACACGGTGCGACGGTAGCTCTCCGCGGTGTACTGGAAGTCGACGCTGATGCGCGACAGTCCGGTAATTGGGCGGCGCTCGGTAAACGTCACCTCGCCAGTCGAATAGTCGATGGTGTAGTCCTTGTCACTGCCTCGGGCCACGGGCGATCCGTCGACCCAGACCCGTTCCGTTCCCGCCAGGATGACGACGGTACTGGCCCCGCCAGAGAGATGGCGCGCCAGGTAGTAGGGACCTTGGGCGCCGTCGATGCCGGTGAATTCGACACTCACGAAGGTCCCCCCGGTGGAAGCCGCAGCCACGTCTCCGGACCACTGCCCGTGGGCCAGCGTACCGGCAACGCCCTGCATCTTTCTCTCAAGGCTCAAGAACCTGAACCCTTCTGTGGCGATGGCGCAATCGCCCACGCTAAGACTGCTCTCCTTCCGCTTCAGCTCGATGACCACACGGTCAATGTCACGCAGCTCCTGGGTCGTGCCCTGAGGCTGGATGGGCGTACTCTGGTCACTCAGTGAGGCGGTGACCTCCACGTCGCCCGCCAGCCTCCCCTGAAGCTGTACCTGTAATGCCTGGTCAAGGCTGGGATCTTTGCCTGAGCCGAACCGTACGCCGATGGTCTTGGTGCCGGCGACCTGGAGGGAATGCTCGGACGAGAGATCGGCGGGGTATTCCGTGGCGGGAGCGGCCGCCGTCACTGCCACAATCTCTTCACCCGGCGAAGGCAAAGCGCGGCGCTGGAGGTGAACCGGTATGCCCAACGGCAGAAAACGATACTGGATGCGTACCGTGCTTTCGGCCATGCTGGGGAGGAAGTGAATGCGATTGCGGAAGTCAAGACGAAACCCAGCGCCGGCGGAGAGAAGAGAGTCGGCCGCCCACACCACGACGGATTCGCCCACGACAAAGGAATCCGGCAGCGCCACCTCCCGAGGCACCGGTGGTCCTAATGCGATAACCCTCTGGATCCCTGGCGCCGCCTGGGCATTGAGCCCGAGGAAAAGCAGAAGGATGCAACAACGGATAGCCCAGCCCCTGCCTGACGGCGCCCGTTCTTCCCTGTCCACCGCGCCTAAACCGTTCCGTCCACGGAACCGCGGGCGCGCCGTCGCGCTACGGCACCTCGGCCAGGGCAAGCCCCACGATCGTGTCGCTCTCACGTTCCGCGACAAGAAGCATGCCATCCGTGGCGAAACACACGGCGGACGGGCTGGCGAGTTGCGGCATGCCGGCAGGCGGGCATGACAGATCGTAGACGACACCGTTCTTGAACACCCTGACGACATGTGCCTCCTCGTCAACCATCGCGCCGAGCCCGTCTTTGCGAATGTCCACGCTCCCCGGCGATCCCCCCACCGCGATGGCTCCCCGATGGTTGCCGTGTGTGTCAAAGAAGTGCACAAGGCCTCCAGCCTGATCAGACACCGCCACACGTCCAGCCGCACATGCGAGGCCGGCCGGTATGAGCGGGATTCGCGGTTCGTCTCCTGCCCCGCTGAGTCGGCGCAAGCCATCGAAGGGGTCTGTTACCATGATCGTTCCTGAGCCCTCGTCGGCGACAAACACCCGCCCGTCGGGCAGCGAGGCCACTGCCAGGGGTTTCCAAGGCCACACTCCGCCACCGGGGCCACGGATCTCCGTCACGGGCACACCGGCTCTGTCGACCTTCAGCATGCGTGAACCGTCGGTATCAGCCAGATAGACGAACTGCCCCCCCGGATCCGTGACTGCCACGCGGTCTGAGAACTCCATCCATCCCTGCCCATTCCCACCGAAGGAGCGGACATGCCTGCCGTCCATAGAAAAGAAGTGAAAACGGGCCACTCCACGGTCTCCCACCCAGAAACCACCATGGGGACTCCGCGCCAACGCCTCCGGGCCATGCAGGATGCCCGGCCCAACCACCACGGATGACGACATCACCGACACGGTCTCCATAGCGGCGGCCGTCAGCAGCGCAAGTATCATCGGAGAACAAACTCCACGGTCACGTCGCCGGTGGCGTCGGCGGATCCCGTCACCGATTCGAAACGCCATTGTCGAAGAGCCTCTATGGCGGCGTCATCCAGGGCGGGGTGAGCTTTGAGTACCAGAGTCGCGACCCTGACGTTCCCGTCCGGCGTGACCACCAGACGAACCTTGACAATCCCCCCGCTGGGCGCGCCCGGGGGAAAGACCGGGTCGACCATGTAGATCGGCGTTCGGGTCGAGAGCGTCCCTTCCACTCTGACTTTGACTCCCGATCCCACCGCCGGCGAGGACGTGGTCACCGGCATCGGAGCCAGTCGTGCGCCCGGAGAGGGGCCGGGAGGGGCAGGATCGGACGGGGAGAGCAAAGGGCTGGGGGGACGGTCCGAAAGAGCAGAGGAGGCCGGCAAGTCGGGAAGAAGTGCTTCGTTCCGCTCGGAAGCCGGCAGCGGCGCGATGTCACCGGTGCGTGCCCGCGGCCCTGTGGACTCCCGGGGCGGTGCCTGCGGCGCCGGCTGTTCCTCTGCCGAGGAGATCTCTCCAGCCAGCAACTCCACCTCCAGAGGCGGCGCCGCCATGGGCCGCACAGAGACATGAACAAGGAGGAAAAGCACGGCAAGGAGACCGTGCAACGCCACGGCGGCTCCCACTCCCACATGAGAGGGGGAACACCACGGATCGCGTCTCACCGGGCATCCTCCGGCTTCGACGCGATAAGCAACCGCTGGTACCCGGCGCGACGACCTGCATCCAGTACGCTCACCACCCAGTGGAACTGGCTCACCCGATCTGCCCTGATGATGAGCGAGGGTACTTCCTGCACGGGATCCAACGCGTGACGCAACTCCTCTTCCAGGCGTTCCGCCCCGATCCTCCGGGCGCCGAGAAAAATCTCACCGCGCTCGGTCACCGTCACCACGACTCGGTTGTGGGGCTCCGGCTCTGCGGTCTGAGTTCGTGGGAGGTCTATCTTGATACCCGGCTGCACCACGAAACTCGATGAGAGAAGGAAGAAGATCAGGAGCAAAAACACGATATCGGTAAGCGAGACTGCCGGGATGGAGGAGATCCGACGCCGTGACGTCTCAAACAACGACCGGGCCATCATCTTCACCCTGAGTCGGCACCAGGCGCAGCAACTCCACCGCTGCGCGACGCATCTGGTGAGCAAGGCCTTCGATCTCGCCCACCAGCCAGTTGTTGCCGATGAGCGCGGGTATGCCCACCACCAATCCTCCGGCCGTGGTGACCAAGGCCTCCCAGATTCCTCCAGCGAGGATACTGGCATCAACCTGCCCGGCATGGGTCTGCACCTGCATGAAGGCCCGGATCATGCCCGTCACCGTGCCTAAGAACCCGACCATGGGCGCGGCGGCCGCCACGATGGCGAGCCAGCCTATGCGCCGCTCAAGAGTGTCGATCTCCAACTGCCCCGCCATGGCCATGCCGTCCCGCGCGACATCGCGATTGCCGCCGGCCTCCAGCCCCGCCAGTAACACCTTCGCTACGGGTGCGGTGCTTCGCCTGCACCGGGCCTGTGCTACTTCTTCCTGGCGCTCCTTGACCAGCGCCAGGATTTCCCAAGAGATCCGGTCAGTCCCCTTCCGGGCGCGCCGCAACACGATGTAGCGCTCGATGAACACCGCCAGGGCCACCAGTGACCCCAGCGCGATGGGCACCATGAAGTAGCCGCCCTTGATCACCAGCGTGAGAAGATTCACTAGGCTCCCTCCTGCCCGTAGGGCCGTTTGAGGCTCCATCCTAATCCGATCGCCACCATCGTGCGAGGACGCGCGGTGAGGCTGAACCCCCACCCACTGGATCCTCGAGCTATCGCTTCCCAACCCCCTCCCAGAGGCATCGCCACATCCAGCGTGACACCGCCTGATGCCGGGAGTGAAGCGTCCCACCCATGCAGTCCTGTTTCTCCTTCCACCGTTGCCCGGAGCCGGGGACGCTGCCCGCGGGCAGCAGACACCCACCACTCCATTTCCGGAATGAGGGGCCACTGCGCCGAGTACGGCAGAGAGCCAGCCCGGGTGGTGACCTCCAGTCCATCCAACGCCACGCCGCCACTGATCCGCCCTCGCGAGTCATGCCACGACACGGCCAGGCTTACCTTGAAGCCTTCTCCGGCCAGCGATTCCGTTACCCAGAGGTCGTCAACTTCCCGCCAGGCAGGCGCATGGCCAATGTGTCGATCCTGGAGAGTCCCAACGACGGTCATCCGGGGCGACGCCCGAACAGCCACGGTCGCGTCCACACTCCAATCCGTCACACACGCATGGCCAGAGGTCGTGGGATGGGCTGCGGGGAAGGCCTCACGCAGCGAGGTCTCATCGAGAAACGAGAGTGTCCGCTCTGCCGAAATCGCCCACGCGGTGCGTCCCAACGAGAGGGGACCGAGGCGAGTGGATGCCTCCATGATCAGGCGAGTCGTGTCACCATCGTCAACCATCATGGGACCGGCGCTGACCATGATCCGGGGACTCTCGTGGCACCAACGCACCATGCCGCCCGCGACATGATCCCCCCCCGTCACCTCGAAGGGAAGATGCACTCCCGGCACATGGCCGGATACCCAGGCCTGACCATGGAAGGTGCTCTTCTCCCCCTCCCAGCCGCTCCCCGAGACCATGGCCCGGGTATGGTACAGGCCCAACGGGACCTCAGCCCAGAGACGTCCATGGACCCAGCCCGGTGCGACCTCGATCTCGTCCAGCCGATCAGCCCAGTGCTGCACCCTTAGTCCCACGGACCCCCACGCGCCCGCCGTCAGAGCGCCGGCGCGCATGCCCCGGCGCTCCAGACGCCCCGCATCGAAACTCCAGAGCCGGGCCGCCACCCCGCCGCCGGCTTCTCCGAGACCGGCCGTAATCACTCCCGCGTACACGGGACCGGCGGCCGCGGACAGGCTGAATCCTACCGGGGGAGGCCGGTGAAGCGGCCGGACCGGGGCCTCCCGGTGCGAATCGCCCATCTCCGGCCTCGGCAACTGAATCGGGGGGATTGCCCGAGGAAGCAGCGGGGCAGACCAGAACTCCCTCTGGGGAAGATCAAGCTGTGGGGAGCCCTTCACCACCAGATGGGGCAGGTCTAGCTCGCCGGCCGCCATGACGAAGATCAGGCCGGCGACAAGGCTGCTCACGGGCCGGCTCCAACGCCTTCGCCCGCCAATCGCCGCGCAGCCTCATTGGCTGGAGCCGCCAACGAATCCTGAGGGGAGAGGTAGGCCAGCCGGAGATAGAGCCTGCGTGCTTCACTGATGCTGCCCAAGGCTTCCTGAACCCGCGCGGCAATCCAGTAGACCCGTGGGGAGGGCCCGGTCGAGCGTTCAAGAAGCGGCGAAAGCCATGCCCAAGCGCTGTCGGCGCGGTCGGCGGCCAAATGCGTCTCCGCCCCGGCCAGGACTGCCTTGTCGCGCCACTCCACGCCGCCGGTGCTGGCCAGTGTCGCCCAGACGGCAATGGCCGAATCGGAGGAATCTTCAAGGGCGAAGCCCAGTTCATACCGTGCGGCGTCTCCCAGCTCGCTGCCTGGATAGAGGGCCAACATCTCTCGCAATAGCCTCGCCGCGGTAGCGGAATCCCGGGGGCGGGAGAGCCGCGCAGCCTCGTAGAGCCCCTCTGCGGCTTCGCGGGCATCGGGCCAAAGGCGAGCCAAGGACTCAAATGCCTCCTGCGCCTCGTCCACCCGCCCGGAACGGGCAAGACTCCACGCGGCACGCAGATCTGCCCAAGGCGTGCCAAGACTTCGATACAAGGGCAATGCATCCTCGTATCGATTGAGCCCGAAAAGAAGGTCTGCCTTTGCCTGGATCAGCCCGCTCCTCCTGCTCTCGTCCTGCGCCCGATTCAGCAGGGTATCACAGAGGATGATGGCCTGCCCGGCATCCGACGACTGCAATTCCGCCCACAACGCTCCCTGGACGGCATGGGCCCACAGGTCAGAGTCAGGATAGCCTTGAACCAAGGAGAGATACGTGGTACGGGCAGTAGCATACTCACCACGGTTATACTGACAATCTCCGATCCGATAGAGGGCATTGTCCCGCACTGTACGATCCCGTTGAAGGGCGACTACCCGTCGGTATTCGACCTCCGCCTCGTCGAATCTGCCGGCGCGGAAGAGGGCCTCAGCCTTCTCGAACAGCGCATTGTCGGCAATGTCTTCGGTGGGCGATGCATGGAATAGCCTGTCCAGCGTGGCAATAGCCTCATCAGTCTCACCGGCCAGCGACAGGGCCCGCCCCAGCCCCAACAAGGCTTCATCACCAATCTCGCGGCGGGCAACAATCTGGGTCGCCGCCCGGTACGATGCTGCGGCCTCGCGGTAGAGTTCCTGGGCCATGAGCACGTCCCCCGCGCGAAGAGTTGCCCTGGCAGCAGTCTCTGATCGCGGGTCGGCCGCCGCGGCTTCCCTGAAGCCCGCCAAAGCGTCGTCGTTCTTCCCCATGGAAAGAGAGGCCCATGCCCTGCCGAAGGCTGCGTCAGCCCGCTCCCGAGCCGTCGGCATGCCCGGAAGCGCCTCCCGATAGGCGGCCTCCGCCTCGGACCACCTCCCCTGACGGGCAATGGCCTCAGCTTTCCAGAATGCAATCCTGGCCGCAAGGCTGTCGTTCACCGACCCGCTGAAGGCACCGGCCAGACGCTCCACCCGATCCCATGACTCGGCACGATAAGCGGCAACCAGGGCCCGATATCCTAGATCGTGCGCCAGGTCTCCTTGCGCACGATCACGGGCATCGAGGAAGTACTCAGATGCATCGCTCCACCGGCCCTCGGCCGCCGAGATCTCAGCATAGAGAGCAAACGCCTCCACGCTGTCTCCGCGGCTGTGCAGGCGGGCCAAACCCCGGTCAAGGGTCTGCCTCGCCTCCCCCAGCCGGTTAAGATCGCGCTGGAGGCTCGCCCGAAGGAGAATGGCCCTGGCCAGCAGCGTCCGGTCGCTGATCCCGGCAGTTTCCACCGCCAGGAGCGAATCACCCGCCCCGGGCCGATCTGTCCTCTGAAGTGCGCTGGCCAGCAGGACTGCTGCCTCGCCCCGCTCGCTGCCCTCAAGCGTGCGCATGGCGCCTGAAAGCAACGCCGACGCCTCTTTGGGCCGGTCTTCCTCCATGTACATCCACCCCAGCAGCCTCACCGATTCAAGCCCGCGCTCGGCGAGAACCGCGATGGCCTCATCGTGCCGGCCCTGATCCCAGATGCTGCGCGCCTTGAGTTCCCGCACCACTCGCGAATCCGCTCGTTCTGGCCAGCGCCGCGCCAGTGTCTGGAGGGTTACCTCGGTATCCGCGGGACGCTCCGTCTCCACCAATAGCCTCGCCAGGGACACTATGTCATCAGGCCGTGCATCGGGGCTGGCTACCAGCCTCGTCAAGACGTCTCTGGCCTGCTCGTCGCGCCCCATGCGCTGCAGGGCCTCGGCCTGGCGTCGCAGTGCCCATCCGTGGAGATCACCGGCGGGAAGCTTCTGGGTTGCCTGGCTCAGGAGTTCCGCGGCGCGGGGAAACGCATCTCGCCTGAATGCCGCCTCGCCGGCCCAGTAGATAGCCTCACCTGCTCCATGAGAGGCCTCGGCGGCAGCCCGAAGATACAGGCTCTCGGCTTGAACGAACGAGCCCAGCTCGAACAGCGTCGCAGCGAGACGGAGGAGGGCTTCACCTGTCCATGGTGAGACCGGATGCGTGGCAATAAAGGATTCCAGACGTGTGCGAGCGCGTACCCATTCACCCAGTTGCACCCAGCAGTCTGCCGCCAGAAAGGCGGCTTCCTCGGCATCGGGATGTGATCGACGCTGAGCGACGAAGCGTTCGAGTTCATCAGCAGCCAGACGGTACTCGCCCTGGGAGTAAAGGTGCCGGGCGAAGTCAAGATCGAGCCGGGCACCGGCATCGGGTTGCGCGCGTAGTGGTGACACCGATGGCATGAGGACCACGAGGAGCCCGACAGCCCCGATGACCGCACCGCGGGGATGAAAACGCCGCATCATTCGCTCGTGACAAAGAAGAGGGCCAGCAACGTGCCTACCACGCCGGCGACCACCATGGGCGCCACCACACCTGGCGACGTAGGCACTGCTGCCGAAGGTGTGAAAACAGGATCGGACAACCCTGCCAATTCGACGGCCGGTGTCCACTCCTGCCGGCGGTCCACGGCCCTGGTGCTGGCAATCACGTCGCCGCCCGGCCCGAGCAGCCGCGCCACCAGACTACACGACCCATCGCGCAGAACCCAGGGTTTCATCATGATCCCCCGTCGGTCAACTTTCCGATGGCGAACCCCCAACTCCACGATGCGCACGTGGAGTGTGTGGGTCGTGGAGTCACGTCCACTCTCCCGCAGCGCAAATCCGCGACCCAGCAGCTCGCCCTCCAGCAATGAACGCACAAGCCATGCGCCTTCGCCCCCGCCCGTCATCTCAAGACTGAGGCCTTCTTGTGGGTACGCCTTACATAGTGCGGTCACGCTGTCCACCGCGACGGCAGCCGCCCTGCTCACCATCTCGAGATCGGTAGGCTGCGGACGAAGCTGGGCAGAACCGGATGCGCAGGCCAGGAACCCCAACCCGACCAAGGCGAGGTAGCGCCTCACGGCTCCTGCTCCAGATCATACAAGTCGGTAATACGGAAGCGATCGTCGGCGCACCTCGTAATCACAAACTCCGCCCAGAAGTAGCCGACGCCTTTCTCGAAAAGCTGGTCGGCGGTCTCCCAGACGAGTAGATCGCACTCTCGGTACAAACGCCACGTCTCCGGATCGTCGCTGATTCTGGTCGCATAGTCTCCCACCATGGTCAGCTCGATGTGATCCATGGTGCTGAACATCTTGCGGTGCATCCGCTCCTCCTCCACCTTGCCCCAGGAAGGCGCCGGCCAGATGTCGTTCACGTCGCGGGGGACCAGATGGAACTCAAAGGTGTCCACGAGGCATTCCAAGTAGCGGTCGATATCTTTGCGTTGATAGGCGTTGGCCAGTTGCACGACGACGCCTGCAGGGGTTGCCAGCAAATCCTGGGGGTCACCATCATCCTTGTCCGGGTCAAAGATGCAACCGGCAAGGCATAGGGCCGCCACCGGCAGGATCACGCCCACTTTCCATCTGGTCATGGCTCCTCCTTATCCTCTGAGTTACCCGCGGACTTCGACCGGTTTGAACCCGTAGGCAGCGGGGGTTCACGGTGGGCATACGTGGTCTTGATCATCGCATCAAGGTAGGCACGGGGATCTTTGCATGCCGCGAGGCCAAGTCGCAGGCTCCTCTTACCCGCCAACTGCAGGCCGTACTCCAAGTCCGCGAACCGCTCCTGGCAGAATGCCTTGACATCCTGACCATCCTGCGTTGCGCGGTCAATGATCCAGCGACGAGCCGGGGGAGTAATATCGATTCGGATCCCGGTGCGTTCCCGAAACTGGCTCGCAAAGACCTCAAGCAGCCCTTTCACCAGCACCTGCCGAAGATCTCCCTCGGGATCAAGAACTGTGTCCTTCGTCACCACGACCCGGGGAATTCCGGAACCGGGGATTCCATGCTCGAAGGGCAGTAGGCATCGCTCCAGAATCGACTTCAGGCCCCGAGCGCCAGTCCCCTCGGCGGACGCACGATGGGCGATCTCCCGGTATGCATCATCGGCAAACTCCAGGGTTACCCCATAGGATGCGAAGTCCCGTATCTTGCCTTGCGTGAGTGGGCTCAGCGGAGTCCTGAGGATCTCCAGGAGCTTATCTTCATCCAACGGGTGGAACACCACGACGATGGGAAGCCTGCCGATGAACTCCGGTTCAAACCCGTACGCGATAAGGTCTTCAGAGCGAACCTGGGAGAGAATCCAAAACGGATTCTCAAACTTCGCCTCTTCAGTAGACTCGAAGCCGATGACCCGTTTGCGCAGGCGACGGCGTATGATATCGTCCAGCCCGACAAACGCACCGCTCATGATGAAGAGTATGTTGCGGGTGTTAATCTTCTTCCGGTGTACGCGGCCCGTGCGCTGGGCCTCCATCATCGCCTCCATCTGACTGGCCAGATCGAATGGCGCCCGCAGATCGACTTCCGTCTCCTCCATGAGCTTCAGCAGGTTCCGCTGCACACCCGTACGGGACACATCCGGTCCCTGTGTGACACCACTGGCCGCGATTTTGTCGATTTCGTCAAGATAGATGATCCCATGCTCCGCCAGAGAAACCATACCGTTGGCCTGGTGGGCCAGATCCCGGACCAACTGCTCGACATCGCCACCCACGTACCCGGTCTCGCTGAACTTGGTGGCGTCACCCTTGACGAACGGCACCCCCAGTTCTTCGGCAATCAGCCTGACGATGTAGGTCTTGCCCACACCCGTCGGGCCGATCATGAGCATATTCGCCTTCACCTCCCCCACGAGACGCCGCTCAGCAGAGGCCGATTCCCAGGCTACCCTGTGAAAATGCGTACAGACCTTCGTTGCCATGGCCCTGGTAGCCTCGCCCTGCCCGATGACGAACTGCCGGAGACTGCCTTCCAGGCCGGCAGGCAACACGTCGAACCGAATCCTCTGGGGTTCATCCTCCGGCTCCTCCGCCTTCGGTGGCGCCGGACGCGCCGCAGGCATCATGACCTTCACACCGTACTGGTCACCGATAAAGCCCTGCAGCTTCTCCTGGAGTTTCTCCAGGACACGCTCGAAGCCCTCGGCACCCTCTTCCCTTGTCGTCTCGTCACTCATCTGCATCCTTCCTATGGCGAGCCCGTGGCATGGGCACAATCGTAGCGGCCGCACTCAGAAGGCATGCGTTCTCCACCCGAGACGCTGCGATGCGTGCCACGCCCGCCTGTTCCTGCCCAGGCCCACGTTCTCAATCTGCCTACCCATTGTCAGGCCAAGCGGTTCCGTGGCATGCGCCCTGGGAGGGAAGGGCCTTCGGATGGCAGGTTGCCCGCTTCACTGGCAGTCAGGGTCCGGGGACGCCGTCTCTCCTAGTTTCACTCACGGAATGCGGTATCACCGGGCCCGGCTCCTCTCCCGCGCCAGCGGCCGCGGCGTGAGGGCCACATCTAACACCAGCAGGTCATTCTCGTCAGCATTACCGGCAGTTGGATTCGCTTCCGGGTGGCTTGACGGAGAGGCACCCGTTGCCCTGCTTGCGTGTCACGTACGAACTACCCTTGATGGAGGGTCATGGCACCCTCGTCTGCGGGCATTCACGCCGGGCCTCAATGGAGTGGAGCGTTTCCATGAGATGCGCATTCGCAGCGATGAGTACTCTCCTTCTTGCCTTCGAAGCCTCGCCGGCCGATACACCGCTGGTGTACCGCAAGATGTGGGAGCCGAAGCAGCGGGCCTTTTCCTTTCTCGCACCTGACGGTTGGAAGGTCGAAGGAGGCATGTTCTACATCGACCCCATGCAGACGAATGGCCCGGGCAATACGATGGAACCAAAATGCGATATGCTGATCAAGAAGGACGATGTGGGAACCGTGATGCTTCACTGGGTCCCCAGCTACAACTACGCCGACCTCCGGGCGCCGCAATTCGCCATGGGAGCAGGGTACTTTCCATGGGGCTCATACTACCAGGGCATGCTGGTCAAGCCGCTGCCCACGGTGGACGAATTCCTTGAAGAGGTCTTCGCCTACTACCATCCGCAGGTCAGGGACGCGAAGACAGTGGATCGCAAGAGCCTCCCCGAGTTGATCGCCTACGAGCGGAAGGTCTACGAGCCCTCTGAGATACTCGCTCGTCAGATGGGATACCCCGGCGTCGGCATAGACGCGGGCATGCTCGTCAAGGAGTACTCTGAAAGCGGCGTCGGCTACACCGAGGCACTGGCCTGCGCCATCATCGACCTGCGCTGGACCGGGGCCATGTGGACAAATCAGTACACCCTTCGGCTCCGTTCGCCCGCAACCGAAGCGGACCGGTGGCGCCCGGTGCTTGACCATATCAGACAATCCACCACGGTGAACCCCCAGTGGCTCGCCCAGGTGCAGCGAGCCGTAGCGCAGCGCGGGGAGAGCTGGAGGGAGACCCAACGCCATCTCAACAGGATCGACCAGGAGATATGGGAGCACCGAGCGCAGACCCATGCCGAGATCCGGCATGAGGACTACCTGTTCCTCAGCGGCCAGGAGGAGTATGTCAATCCGTTCACCAAAGAGGTTGAGCAGGACACGAATGCGTACACATGCCGCTGGACCAATGGATCGGGCGACATGATCTACTCCGATGATGACCGGTATGACCCCAACAAGGTCCGCGAGTTGAACCATGTGGAATGGAAGCTGACCCCCGTGAGGCCTCGATAGGAGGATGGCATGAGACCCGAGTTCTTCGCTTTGCTGACCGCCATCGCCTGGGGAGTCGGCGGCTACTTCGAGAAGAAGGGACTGCACGCGGGGAACCTGTCGCCACAGGTCGGCATCACCCTGCGCACTGCCGTAGCTTTGGTGGTTCTGGGCTTCATCAGTGCGTCCCAGTGGAAGTCTCTTGCCCACGCCGGCACCAAAGCTCTAGTCCTGATGATCGTCGGAGGCGGGATCGTGGCGGGCAGCGTCGGCATGCTGTGCTTCTATGCCGCCATCAAGGGCGCACCCTTGAGCCGGGTCATGCCCATCGCCTTCACCTCTCCCCTCTTCGGGGCGCTGATGGGGTTCGCGCTGGGCGGCGAAGCATTCACCCTTCGGGCCGTCATGGGCATTGCCATGACCGTGGGAGGCATCGCGCTGCTGACGGCCCGATAGCGCACAGAAGCGCGTGCCAGGGCTGATGTCCATGCATCCGGGACTATTCTACTAGTAGAATAGTCCTCCATCACGAGATTCCGGCTCACAACCGCAAGCAAAGCGCTGTAGGAGGGCCTTCAGGCCCGACGCATCTCGCTGTTCAGGCCCGGCATCCAGCAATGCTGGATCAGGCGCCATACAATGCGACGCAACCGTGGGGAGCACGACCTGGCCGGAATCACCCCTTTCGATCGAACTCCGGCGAGTCTCAGGGTGGTAAGGGTATGCCGAACTCACGCTCGCCGGCGCGGTGTGACCTGGCCATTTCCCATCCCTGCCCCTGCATCGCCATGACCAGATACGACCATTCATCCCCCGGGTCGGCCACGCCCTGGACCGTGGACCACGTCGTGGTGCCGCCCGGCACCACTGCCACGCGAAAGAGGAAGTCCGACGCTGCACCGGGAAGGAAGTACGCATCGTTGGCGGCCCCGAAGATCCAGTAGTGGTCTGAACCGGGGAGGTCGTTCCATGACAACTCCACGGTCGCGCCCATGAAGCGGGCCGAGAGGAAGAGCCGCGCTCCCGCAGGGAAGGCCCCCATGTCGGCGGCCGTCCCGTCGGGGTCGGCCGGGGAGGAGGGATCCCCCGCATTGATGCAGGGGGAGGGGAAATCCAGGTGAAAGTCACCGCTCGCGGGATCCATGAACACCGGGTCGAGGAGGAGATTGCCGTACACATCACATGAGTCACCGTTGGCATTGACGAACGCCACAACGCCAAACCCAGGAGGAGGAGTGCCCGCGATCATCGCTCCTTCGTTGCCCCACACATCAGAGTAGCCGATGCCGGCCTGGCAGTACCCCTCCAGAGAAAAAACACTCCCAGCTTCGTTCCCCTCGATGATGCAGTCGGTAACAACGATCGAGCCATCCATCAGCACAATGGCCCCGCCCGAGCTTACATTCCGTACGATGGTGGCGCGCTCGAGCTGAAGGACGGTGTAGGCCGACGAGATCGCTCCTCCCCACACCGCCGCCTGGTTGCCCGTGAGAAGGACACAAGACATAGTGACCTCGTCGCTGCTGGTGAAACTGGCGCCGGCGCCGAAGGGGCTACTGTTGTCTCTGATTATCGTGAACTCGATCCTCGCCCGCGCGGCGCCGACATAGATGCCGCCGCCATCACCACTCGAATTGCCACAAATGGTACATCCCGCAATGAGCGGTGATGCCTCTCCCTCGACTGCGATTCCTCCCCCAGGACCCACCGCCACATTGTCGTGGATGAGGCATCCCTCAATCCGCGGCGTGCTGCCGCCATCGACATAGATCGCGCCCCCCGAACCAGCGGTATTGGCGAAGAACTCGCAGTCACGGAGGAGTGGGGCGCCGCCCT
This sequence comes from Candidatus Fermentibacterota bacterium, assembly GCA_016928395.1. Classification (GTDB taxonomy): domain Bacteria; phylum JAFGKV01; class JAFGKV01; order JAFGKV01; family JAFGKV01; genus JAFGKV01. Next base: position 47,718 of record JAFGKV010000114.1, read on the forward strand.
CGGCGTAGAACCCGGCGCCGTGGTTCCCCGCGTAGTTGGCGGTGAACACCATCTCTTCTAGCGTCGGTGAAGATCCAAGGCAGCGGACCCCGCCGCCGGAGCACCAGGGTCACGTGCCCGATGCGTGGCCGTTGCGGATCGTGAAACCCCGGATCACCGTGGTCGTGTCGACACCGCTGTACACGCCGAGAACCTGCTCCTCCCCTCCCCCATCCAGAATCGTCAACTGGGGGCCGTGGGTGCTCATGAGCTTGATCCCCTGCTTCATGAGAGGCCAGACTATGTTCTCAGGGTACACACCGGGAGCAACCAAAATGGTGTCGTACGACAGGGCGTACCACAGCGCAATGTCGATCTCATCGTGGTCACCGGGCACGTTGATGACGCGACCGTGAACAACGCCGCATACGGCCATGACGCCCAGAGAACACACCGTGATACTCTGTCGTATCCCTGCACGGTAGCGGCTGCGCATCGTACGAACGACTCGGCAGCAAAAGCTATTCGGCGGCTGCCGCATGGCCGGCATCCTCCCCCTGAAGTCGGAGACGGAAGCGACCCCACTCTCCCAGCGATACGATCACGTGGCCGTTGCGTCGCATTGCTTCGTCCCACACCCCCCGCTCCACCCACAGGGTAAGCGGGGGACTGGGCACAAACATGAACTTCTCAGGGTTGGGTGGCGCAACCGGCAGACCTACCGGCATCTCTATCGCCCCTCATCACCCCACGACGACGAAGCGCTTCTCGATGGTGAGTACACCACCGTGACTGCCAATCCAGCCCTTGAGCCATTCAGACTCGATGCACGCGGTGGGAGAGAGCATGAAGGATGACTAGAGCGAGAGACGCACCACGGCCCCCAGCGTCACCGTGTCGGTGTCGATGTCTTCCTCCGTGTAGTGCATGTTCCACTTCTCGATACGGTAGTTGGCATTGATATCCAGACATATCTTCGGCAGAATCTCCAGATCAACGCCGACCCGCAGTGGGAAGAAGGGATTCGGCGCCCATTCATCCCCCGCGCGGTAAATGCCTACGCCGATTCCTCCGTAGATCATGGGACCGACGAGGATCATGGCCTGGGGACCCCAGACGCGGTAGCCCGATTCGGCCGCGCCGTAGGTCTCGGGCATGATCAGAATATCCGCTTCGAAGGTGACGAGCGGATTGGAGGAGTACTGATACGAGAGGATCCACGAGACACCATTGTCTTTGATGGAGGCTCCTTCGAGGGTCTCGACGTCGATCTCGTCGATGGTCTTCCAGTAGTGCAGCCCAGCCCCAATCTTGTGATGGCCCTGGGCATGCGCGGGCGTGATCAACACGACAACAGCGAGCCACGCTGCAACACCGATCGTCCTGCTCATCCATTCCTCCTGGTGAGAGATTCAGAGAAGATCGCCAATCCGCCGCCGCCGTCAAGCCGGAGGCTTCTACGTGGTTGGCTCACGCCCCTCGTTCTTTCCCCACAGGGTACGTTCGAAGAGGACAACACAGCGGGAGAATGAAGGATGAGAGGAAAGGTTGACCCGCGGCATCACACGGCACCCACAGGGGAGAACCGGGAGAGGAGAAATCGCTGAGGCAGAGATGAAGGAACTCAAGACAGCGAGCTTCGAAGAGCAAAGTGGCGAACGTCAAGAACGGAATGTGAACGCTTCATCCCAGCCTAAAGCGCTACGCCGTGTGACACGCATCCCCCAACCGCAGACTGTGTCACACGGTCAGACACTGGCGGAGGGGGTGGGATTCGAACCCACGGACCCCAGAGGGGTCAACGGTTTTCGAGACCGCCCCGTTCAACCGCTCCGGCACCCCTCCGCTTGGCTTCCTCACGCATCTGGGAGAAGAAGCGGCGCATCAACGCTTCAACCTCCTCCCCCATCGCGCCTGTTCGCACGGTCAGCCTACCGGCCACACGCGCGTACGCAATCACGTCTATCGTCGACCCGCAGGCGCCCATGGTCGGATCGACAGCACCATACACGAGAGTACCGACTCTCGCCAGCAACGCGGCCCCTGCGCACATGGCGCACGGTTCCAGCGTCACGTACAGCGTCGCGCCGGGCATTCGCCAAGAACCAAGGGCAGACCCCGCGGCTCCCAAGGCAATGATCTCGGCATGGGCAGTCGGATCACACAGTGACTCACACTGGTTGTGCCCCCGACCTACAATGAGGCCATCGTGCACGACAACGGCACCCACCGGAACCTCTCCTTCCCTGCGGGCGCACTCCGCCTCTCGGAACGCCTCACGCATCCATCTCGTATCAGAGGATGAGTCGTTCACGGGCGGGATCCGAGAGACGAAGGGAAGGTCAGGCAGGCTGGTACGCCCAGGAGGAGTCGAACCCCCAGCCTTCTGGTCCGTAGCCAGACGCTCTGTCCAGTTGAGCTATGGGCGCACGAAGAATGCGAGAGCAATGTGCGGCAATGAAGCCTGTCTGTCAACACCTCAATCTCCATACCGGATGATGCTGTACAGAGTACCTAGACAGGGTGAAGACTGCTCCGCCCACTGGGCCGCACGCAGCCGGGTATCGGATCCTCGCCTGCGCAGCGCAAACCATTCTGCCCGGAACCCAGGCCGCGGGTGGTCACGAGCCTTCCGACAGTTTCCCTGATCTGGGCGGCGATTACCCGCCCCTCGGCCGCCGCATTCACTACCACGGCATTGGGAATCCTGGCGACCCATTCAAGGTACATCCTGCGGACGATCACGAGGTAGTCGAGCCGCTCAAAAGGGTCCGCAGAGCGATGCTTCCGAATGCGGGCCAACGCCGCGTTGGGTTCGATATCGAAGAGAAACGTCACATCGGCCAGCGGTGAGAATCTGATGCAACGTCTCAGGATCTCCTCAGGGTCGAGGCCCAGTGCCCCCTGGTACGCCACCGAAGAAAGGTAGTGACGATCCAACAGCACCACGACTCCCTGGGCCAGAAGGGGCCGTATGACCGACCGTGCCTGTTCTCGCCTGTCCCGGAGGAAAAGGGCAAGCTCCGTCTCCGGTGATAGCCGGCGATGGGCATGGGTCGCCCTTCGAAGCATCCGTCCCGCCAGTGAGTCCGAGGGTTGTGCTAACATGGCGCAGCGGGCACCCTGCTCGGCAAGCCAGCCGGCCAGCATCTCCCGCTGGGTGCTCTTGCCCGAGCCATCGATACCCTCGAAGACAACCAGGATTCCTCTATCCATGATACGTTCCCATTTCGCCAATGCTTCTCATCATCACCGCGCATGAATCGAGCCGCCAATGTACCCGCCAGCCGCATGGTGACAAGGGTCACCGCAGAGGGGTTGACGACTGGCCATGGGCCGCCGACATTGGTGGTTTCGCATCGGCCAACGTTCACTCATCTGGAACGAGTGAGGTACTCCGTGCATCTTGCTGAACGTGTGTCAAGAATACAGCCGTCCCTGACCCTCGAGCTCTCGGCAAAGGCGTCAGCCTTGGCCAAAGCCGGTGAACCAGTCATCAATCTCACGGTGGGGGAACCCGACTTCCCCACTCCGCGCCACATCCGCCAGGCAGCCATCGCCGCCATGGAGAAGGGCCTGACCAAGTATACGGCCAGTGCAGGCATCATCGACCTGCGCACGGCGGTGGCGTCTTTGCTGAACACCAAGTGGGGCAGCGTTTACGAACCTCGCAACATCGTGATTACCTCAGGTGCCAAGGAGGCCTTGGCCAATACGGTGCTCGCGACATGCCAGCAAGGAGATGAGATCCTCATTCCTGCTCCTTACTGGCTCAGCTATCCCGAAATGGCACGGCTCGCCCATGCGACGCCCGTGACTATCCCGACGGGTCTGGCCGACGGCTTCAAACTGACGCCGGAGGCACTGGAGGCCGCCATCACACCACGATCGCGCCTGATCATGCTCAACTCCCCGTCCAATCCCACCGGTGTCGCCTACAATCGAGGCGAGTTGGAGGCGCTGATCCCGGTGATCCTCAATCATGAGCTCTGGGTCCTATCAGACGAGATTTACAGTCGGCTGCTCTACGAGGGCCGGCCCCACTTCTCACTGGCATCTCATCCGGAAGTCCGCGACCGTCTCATTCTCGTCGACGGGTGGTCAAAGGCATACGCCATGACGGGATGGCGAATCGGCTTTCTTGCCGCTCCCCCGGAGGTGAGTTCCGCGGTTATCCGGATGCAGAGCCACACGACGTCGCACCCATCCAGCATCTCCCAATGGGCCGCGTTGGCAGCGCTCACGGGGCCTGAGGATGAACTCAATGCCATGGTGAAAGAGTTCGAACGCCGCCGCAACATGGCCTACGAGAAGCTCTGCACTATCCCTGAACTGCCCACGAGAAAACCCGAGGGCGCCTTCTACCTGTTTGCCGATGCCTCAGCCTACCTCGGTGGCGAGCATAATGGAGTTCGCATTGACACCTCGCTGTTGCTGTGCGAATACCTGCTTGAGTCGCAGCGACTGGCCATCGTCCCGGGTTCGGTGTTCGGTGCGGAAGGATTCATCAGGCTCAGCTACGCCGCTCGCTACGATCGTGTCGCCGAAGGGATCGAGCGACTCGCCAAAGGCCTTGCGGCGCTGAGACTAACCCCTCGGAGTTGAGAGGGCCCCGCGATAGGGTTCAGGGGTCAGTCGGGCCTTCGGGTTCCGCTGCGCTCCGCAGTTCTCAGTTGTCGGTTCTCAGTCAAGCCTGAACTGCCGACCGCCGGCTGACAAGAGCTCGGTGTCGGTATCCCTTTCGCTATCGGAATCGACGAGCCCCGCCTATTCGATCACGAACCCGATTACGATAGCGCTTGGCGCGGAATCGCAGGCCGCCTACTCTCGGGCAAAGGTTTCGGGTTCAGAACTACCCCGGCTGCACCAAGGCTTACTGCTCGCTTCCCGTCGACACGCTTACCCTGGAGCGGGACGCCTGCGAACCGTAAACCGTCAACGGTGAACGGCCGGCGATGCCGCCGCCTCTACACACTTTCGATCATGACGGCGGTGCCGTAGGCCAGAATCTCGGCGGCGCCGCTCATCACCGAGGTCGTGCTGAAGCGTAGACCCACCACCGCATTCGCCCCAAGCTGGGCAGCATTCTCCACCATGCGATCGATGGCCTGTTCCCGTGACTCCGCAATCATCTGCGTGTACTCCTCGATCTCACCGCCGGTGATGTTCTTGATGGATGCAATAATGTCCTTGCCAATGCTTTTGGCCCGTATCGTATTGCCCTTCACCAGACCCAGCGCTTTGATGATTCTGTATCCCGCCAGAGACTCAGTGGTCGCCACGATCATCGCCGTATCTCCTTGTACCGATCGTACCGGTAGGTGAGCATCTTCTCTCGGACGGTTGACACGGTGAGCACAATGAACCCCAGTGCGAGCAAGGTGCAGCCTCCCCGGAGTACGAGGGGAACATCTGCCCTGCTCAGCCAATCCCGGCACAACTCCCAGGCCCCGTAGCACAGGAGAAGGATGGCTCCCAATCCAGCGACAACATAGCCTGCGCTGCGTTCCAGCCGGTTGTAGAGCTGGTTCCAGTGTGCATCCCACGCCTCGTCGGACAGGCGGGGCAGAGACACCCTCTTCATAAGTCCCTCCAAATGCCGAAGCTCGGCCAACTCCCGCGAACACCGCGGGCAATGATCCAGGTGAGCGAGCAACTCCTCTCTCTGTTCTACCGTCAGTTGCCCATCGAGTAATCCGCTCAGAAGAACGCTGGCAGCGTCACAGGTCATTACTCCTCCTTCCACGCGGCCATTGCCGTAGCCAGCGCCTTTCTGGCGTGATGCAGTCGCGACATGACCGTGCCTATGGGGCATCCAAGACTCTGCGCTATCTCATCATATGACAGATCCTGGAAATGCCTCAGGAGGATGATCTCCCGGTGATCCGGGGAGAGCGATGTCATTGCCCTGGAGAGGTCGTGCCTGATCTCGACGATGCGCGGAGAATCATCAAGGGTTCCCCCGAGCCGTTCATCAAACTCCACAGTCTCACGATCCCTGCTCCGTCGAGCCAGCCGCGACATGCAGCGGTTGCGCACGATGGCATAGAGCCACGGGAAAAACGGCGAGCCCTGGCGAAAACGTGGTAGTGCCCGCCACGCACGGATGAATGACTCCTGTGTCACCTCAAGAGCGTCGTCCTCGTTGAGTACAAGACCTGAGGCAATGGCGTATACCCGTGGAGCGTACATGCGATACAACTCTCCGAATGCATCCTTATCGCCCGCGACGGCCGCACCGACAAGCATGGATTCACGTTCGCCAAGCCTCATCGCGGCCGACGGGCCAGCCTGTTCTTCCACCAGCCCTCCTCCCTCTTCTCGATCACTAGAGAACTACCCCGCGCACGCCGTGCCTATTCTCACCAGAGAACCTCCGGCGCTCGTTGAGGGAAAGACGCCCTCTGGCAAGACATCTAATGGCAGGGGCTCTCTTTCGGCATCTCAGTGCCCCGCGAGTGCGCACACAGCAACCTGGAGTCAGATGTGTCGCCTCCTCACCCGGCGCCAACACCCAGCGATCTCTTCGCAGGACGCCAGATCCCGACTTCGTACTCAGCAACGAGACGCCGAAAGAGCGGGACGGAAGGCATTTACAACGCTGCGCACAAGGCCGTGCCGAGGCCCACGCCCGACGCCACCGAGAACGCGGAAACCGACCCTCCCTATGGGGCTATCGTTTTGTGGAGTCACCCTGTGGCGGCGTGAGGTCTTCCTTGGGTACGCCCATGGTCTCCGTGGATGCCATGAAGACCAGCCTTGACAGATTCACCGCTCGGGCCTTCCACTCCGCACCATCCCTGGCGAAACCAAAAAACCAATCGTTCCCCCAAAGAATACCTTGCTTTGTCTTTCCGTCTTGAAGGGTGATGGTGATGGCCATCTTGCGCCCATCCCGATCGCTGCGGGCAAAGGCTATGGTCGAGATCTCTTCGTATGGAATCTTAGGACGGGCGTCGCCGTCGATGAAGCAGAGGATGCGGACAAAACCTCGGTCCAACGCCTCGTGGAAATCGAAGACCGTGTCAACCCTACCGTCAGCGTAGGTGACTTCGACATCAAATGTCGCCTCCGAGGCCACGATAGTCGTGGACCCGGTGGCTCCGAGAATGGCGATCGCAAGCAAGACAGAGCGGTGCAAGGACTTCCTCCTTCCGAAGACAAGTCAGTGTTCCTCCCGTCATTCGCGCCAGGAGGACACTCTTGTTGATGAGCTCGGCATGCAAGATAGTCGGCGAGGCCGCAGCGTTCCAGATCCGCCACCTCGGCGCGTCCACGCCAATTCATGCGCCGTCGATGAGAGGACGAATCAACGGACCCGGGAGAATGCCATGCTCTCGTGGGTCCAGCCCGGCCACAATCGTGATCGAAGGGCCTGAATCGGCGAGGTCAATGGTCAGCGGGCGGTCAACCGCCCGCCCGTCCTCGTGGGTGATTATCCGCACCCGCGGCCGGAGCACGTGAGCCGGATTTGTGGTCACTACCATTGCCAATCGACCGTCGCTCAGCCGCACGAAGGTACCAGGAGCAAACACCCCGACCATGCTGACAAAGGAAGAGAAAAGCCTGGCACTGAATGCCTTTCCCACCAGCCGCGACAGCTGCAGGATTGCCTCATCGCTACGGATGCCACGCTCACCGCTCCTGGGCGTAACCAAGTCAACAAACTCATCGGCCAGCCCAACCAGTTCCGCCATGGGATGGATCTGCCGTTTTCCCGAAACTCGAGGGAATCCACTCAGATCATATCGCATGTGATGCTCGAATGCCACCACGACGCTGAGGCGATCCACCTGCCTCCCCAGCAAGAGCATCCGGGCACCCTCGGCAGGGTGCATCTGAAAGAGCCGCTCGTCCTCCGATGCCGATTCCCTCCGAAGACCCAATGCCAGCAGTCCCACATCATAGAGAAACGAGGCTGTGCCAAGCGCAGCGGTCTGCTCGGGCGTGAGGCCCAGATGCCGCGCATACCCCACAGCGAGCGTGGTCACTCTGACCAGGTGCGTCAACCACTCGTCCTCATGCCGCTCCATCAGTGCCAGTGACAGGACAGGAGATCTGCCTTCTACCAGTGCCTGCGTGAGTTCATACACGTAGGCACGGGCGGGACCGATAGAAATCGGACGGTGCGACATGGCACTCTCGACGATTCCCTCAAACCCCGCTCGTGCATGTACAAAGAGGCCGGACACCACCCGATGTTCCGCGTCAAGTTGATCCGGAGGACGGGCGAGATCCTTGGCTTGCAGGGCAGTAGGGGTCAAGCGGTTGAGGGTGATAGTCCGAATGCCCCGGGCTTGAAGAACCCGATGAGATCCGCCACGACTCTGGACAGCTTCAGGGGATTGCTGAAGGACGTCGATCAGTTCACTGAGGTCCTCTGCTGAGCATCCCTGGCTGAAGGTAACGCGGTCAACGCCGTGACTCTGCAGAATCCGCAAGAGATGGTCGGCGCCGGAGGTAGCCTGGAAGGTGTCGCCATCCTGAAAGACAATCTCCTCAGCCAGGATTCCCAGATCCACCGCCGCGCACCGTCGGAGCAGAGCAGCCAGCTCTTCCTCGGCTCGCTGCAGGCTTGATGCGATGGATTGGTGGCCCCGGGGATAGAGCTGGGCCATACGAAGGGCGCTGTTGAGCGTTCGAAGGAGATCGTCGAGGCTACTGCGTGGTTGCATCGTGGTGTCCCTTGGCTTCCTCTAGCGCGCCGCGGCACGCCTTGCGGACCGCTCCAATTCCCCATCGGGCGCGCTGCAGGACGAATCCTCGGCCGGCCCGGTCTTCCAGTGAAAGAAGCGCCTTGGCGGCGGCGAGGGCCAGTTGGTCATCCCGGGCGCGCCTGGTCCAACCGCCGACACCACGCACGGCCTCTTCCAGCGTGTCGCGAAGCGCGACAAGCTTGGCACTCCCTGCCAGACGCACGGCCCCAACGCGCACCGGCACAAATTCCGGATTCTCATGGTGTCCTCGGATGAGGGTGGCCAGCGCCCCGGCAAACTGGGCTGGGCCGAGCTCGTCCGCGGCGTCCAGGGCGATTTGCACTACCTGTGCGCTGGTGTCCCGCAAGCACCGCTCAACAGCGCGTGACCTCTCCGATCCGCCAATTCTCATCATCGCTGAGAGTGCGGCCGATCTGACAGCCTGATCCCGGTGCGAGAGCAGCGCATCGATCTTTCCTGCCCCACGTCGTGATCCAAGAAGCCGGATAATGATCAAAGCCTCCCGCACCACTCGGGGATCGGCGTCCGAAAACCATTCGACAACCTCCTCCTCAGCACTCTGTCCGTATTGGCACACAATCTCGTTACGCAGTTCTTCGCAGATGTCCCACTCCGGTGCCCGCGAGAGCGCCTTCATGACCGCTCGCACCCCAGGGTCGCCGAACCTCGCGGCCGTATGCCTGGCGGATACCCGCTGCCCGGGATCGGCGGAGAGCATTCCTCTGGCAAGATGATCCACCAGGGTGACGCCCAGCAGCTTGGCCATGGCCTCCTTGGGCCTGAAGCCCCGGGTGGCGAGTTCTCCCGCCAATTCCTCCGCGAGTCGCTGCAATTCGGCATACTCATCATCCTCAGCCAGGCGTACGAATTCGGTGTGATAGTGGGACAGCACTGCCTCAACTTGCTCGGGCGTGTCGCTGAGGCAGATGAGCCCTCTCAGGTCATCCAAGTAGCTTGCGAGGACCATCTCCTCGTGCATACCGCTCCTTAGCCGCTCACCATCAACCACGCCGAGATCGCCGCGCGGTGGGGTGGCGGCCAAGAGCGACGAGAACAGAGGATCGACGTCGTCGAGGAACCCCACTCCACGAACCACGCGCTCCTCCCACCAAGTCAGGATCTCGGAGCGTCTCGTTTCGGGCACCCCGCTCAAAGCCAGCTCTTGTGCCAGTAACGGTTCGAGTCTGACCCGACGATCATGATCGGGCACGAGATCACGAATCACAAGCCCGAGCCCGTCGTCGAGGCCGCCCCGTTCGGTCACGGCATCCGCGATGGCTGAGGCCAGATCGGCATCGTCCATCTCATCGGCCAGCGTTGGCGCGCGGGCTTTGTGGTGAAGTGCGCTTCCGAGAAGCTCGGGCCGCCGCGCAAGTACCAGATTGGCATCCAGAGAGAGCGTTGCCCCGACCAGGGTCTTTCGCAGCGATTCCCACCGTTCGGGGTACAAATTGCGGAGTCGCTCTGCCAGGAGCCCGAGGGTGCCCACGGTCCCCTCGGCCAGGGGCGTCGTCGCCTTTGCCGGTGCGGGATGCGACCCCTTGAGACTCAGCTCTAGGAGACGGGCCAGGGCTGCCCGATCCTCGGATAGCCGCCCCAAGACATCGATCTCCTCATCGCTCATTGCCTTCTGCATCGGGCGGGGATCCCACAGGGTCAGAAGTCGGGCAAAGTGCTCCGCATCTCTCTCCCCGACCTCAGCGGGAGCGCCCACACCGTCGGCAAAGAGCCTGCCATAGTCCAACGGGTAGAGCGTAATCCTCTCGAGGCCTTGCTCGGATGCCAGTTCCGAGAGGCGAGTCTGCGGAGCCATGCGGCGAGTATCGATGGCGAGAACTCTCATCAATACGCCGAGCTCGCGGCTCTCCACATCGGCGGGGAATTCCACAGATGCCAATCCGAGTCTCAGAAATCGGTCCGAAAAGCCGGCCGGAACCTCCACGGGAACCTCGGGAGCGAGTTCGTCGAGAAAGCATTCCTGTTTGTAGACGGTAAGCTTGAGTGTGGCGCCTCCGGCCGCAAGAGACAGAATGGTCTCGCGCAGTGACTCCAGCGCTGCGGAGAACCGAGGGTGGGATGCCGGGTACAGAGCAGCGCACCGACGGGCGGCTTCGATCCCTCCCAAGAGCTTCACAATTCTACCCGCTGTCGGGGCCTGCGTGTGCGACCGGTCAGTCATGGAATAGGGCTCCTGGATCCTGCCATAGATACGAAGAGTCGCCCGCTATGGTGTGGCTGCCGAGAGCGCCTGTCAATCCTGAGAGCACGTCGAGCTTCATGCATCACAGCTATCCACCTTACCATTGCTCTTGACAGAAGGCTCTCGGAAGCGGTTTCTCACTGATCATCAGTCGTGTCAGGCCCACTCATGCCCTGCGCGGACGGGAAACAACGTGGAGAACCATCAGTCAGTAATCGTGCAAGGACTTCCGGTAGCCGAGGGTGTGGCCCTCGGTCGCGCGTTCGTCTATTCAACCGATGTATCATGCGTTCTAAGGCGAGAGGTTCCGGACCAAGAGGTCGACCACGAGATATCTCGCTTCGTTGAAGCGAGGGAGGATGTTGAGAGATACTACGAGGCCGCCGTTGAGGAGGCGGTGAGGGACCTCGGCCAGGAAGAGGCAGACATACTGCGAAGTCACTTCCACATCGTCCGGGATCCTTACTTCATGGAGGAAGTTCCTGAGCTCATCCGCAGCCAGAACGTCAACCCGGAGTGGCTGGTCTCGGAGGGAGTTCACCGCATCGCCAAGACCTTGGGAGACAGCCCGGATTCCTATCTCCGGGAACGGGCGACCGACGTTGAAGACGTCGGTCGACAACTGCTGCACAGGCTCCTGCAGATGGAGGGAATCGGCCACATACCAGGCCATGAGCCGGTAGTGGTGGTAGCACGAGAGCTGACGCCGTCCGATATCCTCCGCCTCAAGAAGTCCCGGGTACTGGCTCTGGTGACGGAACTGGGCACGGCAACGTCGCATGCAGCGGTGATCGCCAAGCCCCTGAACATCCCGGTAGTGATGGGAATCACGGGGCTGATGAATTCCGTGCGAACGGATGACACTATCTTCGTCGACGGTTCCAAGGGCGAGATTCACCTCAATCCTGATCCTGCTGCCGCACGGTTGTTCCAGCGCAGGATTCGGGAGGCCCAAGACCATCGGGTACGCATCGTCGAAGATACGACACTTCCCGCTCTCACCACGGACGGTGTAAAAGTGTCGCTCTTGGCCAATCTCGCCCATCCGGAGGAGACCCACGCGGCCCTAGCTGCGGGAGCCGAGGGAGTTGGCCTGTTCCGTACCGAGTTCGCGTTTTTGGCGGAGGGTCGGTTGCTCGATGAAGATGAGCAGTACGCCATCTATGAAGCCGTTGTCAGGGGGATGGCGGGGCGACCCGTGGTGATACGCACGCTTGATCTGGGCGGTGACAAACTGGTGCCGCATCATGAACGCCAGCTGGAGGCGAATCCCTTCCTGGGATGGCGCTCAATCCGGATATCGCTTCAGATGAAGGAAAGCTTTAAGATCCAGCTCAGATCGATACTGCGTGCCAGCGCGTCGGGACCGACGAGCATCATGTACCCCATGATCTCGACTGTCGATGAGGTAATCGATGTCAAGGCCGTGGTGGATGAAGTGATGCGGGATTTGATGCGTGAGGGTCTCGACTACAACCCGCAGATTCCGCAGGGGATGATGATTGAGGTGCCATCAGCCGCGGTGAACATACGCGCGTTTCTCCCCCATACCGACTTCGTCAGTATCGGCACGAATGATTTGGTACAGTATGCTCTGGCTGTTGACCGCAACAATCCACGCGTCGCATCCTACTATCGACCGTGTGATCCGGCCGTACTCCGGCTCATACGCCACACCGCCTGGACGACGCGGCGGGCCCGCAAACACACCTCGGTATGCGGTGAGATGGCCGGCCGGCCCCGATACGCCCCGTTACTCATAGGTTTGGGAGTTGATGAGCTCAGCATGGCACCGAATCTGATCCCCGCGGTGAAGCACATAATCCGGAATACGAGCCTCGCCGACGCCGCGGTCTTGGCCCGGGATACCCTGGCCTGTTCGACGGCTACAGAGGTGGAGAAACTGGTAGACACTTTCGTGGCCAACATACCAGGCTCGTAGTAGTCGCCGACCCCGGTGGTATAGCCCGGTTGCTGCGTTGTGAGGAGGTTCAAGGTTCGGAGTTCACTCCAGTGGTGCGGGGTGGAGGGAGAAAGCCATGGATGAGGCTGACCTCTCCCCGAGCGAAAACCCGTGGCCTGTACAGCACACGCAGTCTCCCACAGCAGAACTCCTTTCAGATAGCGCTCGCCCACACCTCCCACGACACGAAACAAGGCTTCAGTCCACTATCCTTGTATGCCTTGAATCTCTTACGGCTGGCTTCCCGTAGCCGCTCGTCCCCGGGGACAGTCTCGGCAATCAACTCGGCCGTACACAGCGCGCCCGTGGGGCTTACGGAAGCCTGGATCACGACGGGACGTTCCGCTGCCGGTACTCCAATACTGATCACCACGGGGTCAAGACGGTCATCAGCGTCGTCCCCTGCGATGCCATGGGGTACAAAGATAGACGGCGGCAAGGCCCAGAGTGCACGGCTCAGGTGCCGGGCCTCTTCATCGCTGCTGACAATCACGCTGAGCTTTCCATGCGACAGGAGTGATGCGACAAGCTGAGCCACTGCGGGCCAGTGGGCTGAAGGAGGCATTTGGTAGAACACGACGCGGGGCATTGCCACTCCCGGGACAGCGGTGGTCACTTGCTTCATGAGGGCATTCACGATACACTCCCGCCATGCAACGTGCAAACCAAACCCTACTGGCAGCAGTACTACTCTTCGCGCAGTGCGGGCGCCATACCCCCCCCGCCTCACCATGGGCTCAGGCGCAACGGGGAGTCGTTCATGTCCAGGCGGATTTCCTCTCATCGTTGGACACGGCACTCATCGACCCGGGCAATGCAGGGCCTGTGCAGCACTCCAAGGTGATGATCAATGGCCAGACAAGGGATGGCATCTACATGCAGGCGCCTGCCCAGGCGCGCTTTCCCGTGTTCGTGCATCCCGGAAGTCGGGTGTCTGCATGGTGTGCCATGCTCCCGAAATCGTGGGACGGCAGCACCGACGGCGCCGAGTTCCGCATCTCCGTCATCGCTTCTGATACCCAGGACAGCGTGCTGTTGGGGGTGACTTCGCTGAATCCGATGCGCCGCGAGGAGGACCGCGCTTGGTTCCTGCGGGAGCACGATCTCTCGCCATGGGTGGGGTCCACGGTCCTCATCGAGTTGGCGGTCGCACCCGGCCCTGCGGGCGACAGTTACCGTGACTGGTGCATCTGGGGTGAACCTGTGGTATTCTCTCCACCCTTGGCGCTCCCACGGGATACTATGGAGAGAGTCAGCCGCCAACTGGAGTCGGCGGCAATGAGCGTGGACTGGTGCTTCGTCTCGACCAGAGCACTCCATGCCACGCCAGACTCGTCGCAACTCACTTCCTCGCTCACATTGGGAGGATTGACGAGAGAAGGTCTCTATGCTCACCCTCCCTGGTCGCGTTCGGCTATCGTGACTCCGGGCCCTCGGGCGAGGCTGGTGACCTCGCTGGGGATGGTGGAATCATGCTGGAGTCGGAGCGATGGCGTCATGTTCCGTGTCCTCGCCGAGACTTCTGAACAGGCCCCGATTACTCTGTTCGAGTACATGCTTCATCCCAGGGCGAACAGATGCGACAGGGCCTGGGTGGACATCTCGGTGGATCTGTCTCGATTCTCGGGCAGCCCCGTCCGCCTGACTCTTGCCACCACGGCCGGCTGGGGAAACCATCTGCTGTGCGATTCTGTCGTGTATGGGCTGCCGCGGGTAGTCTCCGACATCTGATTCCGTGCGGATTCTCTTCGTCAGCAACCATTTTCCTCCACTGCACGTAGGAGGCTATGAGATCTACTGCGCCGCCACGGCTGCCGCCCTTCGGGAGCGCGGCCACGAGGTTCTCGTGGTGACTACCGGCGATGCCTCGCTCTCTGATACCACGGTCTGCAGGGGGCTCACCTTCGATATGACGCTGGCCGATGCTGAGGCCGCACGAAAGAATAGCGAATGCCTTGCGGATCAACTGCACCGTTTCCGAGCGGATAGAGCCCTGGTCTGGAATACCTATGGCCTGCATCATGACGCGGTCTTCAAAGCGCTGAAGATGACGCCCACGACGTGTTACCTGATGCTGCACGATTTGGCGTTCTTTGGCCCGCCCGGCCTCCGCAGCATTCCCCTGATCGCCGCCAGTCAGGTGATCCGGTTCCACTTCCTTCGCTGCGGATTTGCCGCGGAGTCGCTTCGGTTAGTCTACCCTGGCGTTCACCTTCCCCAGGCCTTCCGACACCACACGGAGAATGATCTCGTTCGCATTCTTTTCTGCGGCAGGATCATCTCCTACAAAGGGCTCCACGTCGCTCTGCTGGCACTGGAACGCCTTCCGGGGCGTTTTGCCCTGACAGTCATCGGGGAGGCGGATGCCACCCTCGACTACGGGCCGCAGATTCGTCACTGGGTTACGGCGAACCACCTTGATTCCCGCGTCACCTTCCTCGGCGGTCTCACCCATGATCAGGTAGTGGCGGAATATGCCCGGCACGACATCGTGGTGTTCCCCTCTCTGTGGGAGGAGCCCCTGGGCCTCGTGGTGCTGGAAGCCATGGCTGCCGGTCTGCCGGTAGTCGCATCACGGCGTGGTGCACCCGTAGAGCTGATCACGGGGGGGCGCACCGGCCTCTTCCACGAGCCGGGCAATGCGGTCGACCTTGCCCGCGCCGTGCAGGAGCTGTCGTGTGCTTCACGACGTCAGGAGATCGGCCAGGCGGCCCGGGAGAGCATCCGGCAGAGGTTCGACTTCGATCGGTACATAGAGGATATCGAAGGCATCGTGACCTCGTTGGCCCGGGAGCGTCGCGGAGGTTGAAGCGCCCCGCGTTGACGCGGAGCGCTTCAACCCACACCTTGTGCGACTCCTGCCGCACCACACCCTTGGAGGTCTCCCATGCGTTCTGCGTGCCTCACCCAGTCCATGACAAGAATCATTCATCGCCTTGGTCGCCAGGCGGTTCACCCGCTCATTGCCTTGTCATGCCTTATTCTCGCGCTGAATGCATTCCCCGCGTGGACCGAATCCGTGATTCGCGTGGACCTCGGCGATTTACCTCAGCGCACCATGCATCGCCTTCTGGAAGGGGATTTTGATATCCTCGCCCACGGCCGTGACTGGGTCGATGTCTTGGTTGACGATGCGGAGAAGCTCACCCTCGCCGACATGGGGGTTCGTTCCACCACCAGAATCCCCGATGCCCGTGCCTTTGAACACGACTTGCGGGGAAGAGACTACTTCGACCACTTCCATGACTACGACGAGATCCTCGAAGAGCTTATGCGGGTCGTCCAAGATCATGGGTCTGTCGTCAAGCTTCTGGACATCGGGGATTCGTGGGAGAAGATCCAGGGTAGCGCGGATCGCGACATCTGGGCAGTGAAGATCTCCGACAACGTCGAACTCGACGAGCCGGATGAAGCTGAAGTGCTCATCATGGCCAACCTGCATGCCCGGGAAATCATCACCCCTGAAATCGCCCTCTACCTGCTCAACTATCTCGTGGAAGGCTACGGCACCGACCCGAGGATCACAGATCTGGTGAATAATCGCCAGATCTGGATTATCCCTTCGTGCAATCCCGACGGCTTGGACCATGTCCACGACACTGATATCTGGTGGCGGAAAAACCGCAGGAACAACGGCGACGGCACCTTCGGCGTCGATCTGAACCGCAACTGGGGGTACGAGTGGGGCTACGATGACACTGGATCAAGCCCCAGCACCTGGTCTGAAACCTACCGTGGGATGGGGCCCTTTTCCGAGCCGGAAACCCAGGCGCTTCGTGACTTCTTCGAGACTCATGCCTTCGTGATCAGTCTGTCGTTCCACAGCTATGGCAACTGGTGGCTCTATCCGTGGGGATACATCCCCGAGGACACCCCTGATCATCCCGTTTTCGTGGCCATTGCCGACAGTTGCGTTGCCTACAACGGCTATGATCCCGGCAACTCCGCCAGCGGGACGATCTACCCGACAAACGGTGACTCCGACGACTGGATCTATGGAGAGCAGACCACCAAGTACAAGACATATGGATTCACCCCTGAATGCGGCGGCGACGCTGACGGCTTTCACCCCGATACGACTCGCGTCATGCCACTCATACTGGAGAACATAGGCCCCTGCCTGTATGTGATCGAGGCTGCCGAACAGTACGCTCCCAGGCCGGTGATCGCGCATGCTCCCCTGTCAGACACCGAGGACCTTTCCGGCCCGTATCCCGTGGTCGCCCAGATCACGCCGTCACTCTGGCCGATAGACCTCTCGTCGCCGACTCTGCACTACCGGTGGGATGGAGGCGTATTTGCCGAGGTCTCGCTCATTCCGGGCAGTCAACCCGACGATTTCGAAGGCGTTATTCCCGGCCCGGGCCAAAGCGGCACCTACGAGTACTACCTCTCCGCCGCCGACAGCATCGGCCGCGTCGCCCGGCTTCCGGCAGCGGCGCCCGACAGCCTCTTTTCCTTTGCAGTTGGGATGGACGCGGTGCCTCCGGTGATCGTGCACGTTCCGTTGGGAGACCAACCCACACAGGCCGCACCGTTTCCCGTGCAGGCAATCGTGACCGACAATGTTGGCATCGATTCCGCCTGGGTGGAGTTCAGCGTCAACGGAAGCCCTCCCACATTGAATCCTTTGCTGCCTCAGGAACAGGATACGTATTCGGGCTTCATCAACCCGACAACCCCTGTTGAAGGAGACACGGTGGAGTACCGCCTCATCGCCCGGGATGCCGCGGCGGGCCAGAACACGAGTACCCACCCCGCTCAGGGGTATCACCGCTTCGCGGTGAGTCAGGGCTATCGATTTGACTTCGAAGCATCAGATGGCGGCTTCGCCGTCTCCGCCGGCCAGGATTGGCAGTGGGGGCATCCAACATCCGGCCCCGGCAATGCCCATTCCGGACAGAATACCTGGGCGACGAATCTTGCCGGGACCTACCGTGACAACTCCAACTCATGTCTGGATACCCCCCCGCTGGTGCTGACGAACGCCGTATCCGCCATACTCACCTTCTGGCACTGGTATCGCATGGAGTACAGCGACGGGGTCTACTGGGACGGCGGCAATGTGAAGATCTCGGTTGACGGTGGAGCCACCTTCCAGGTCATCTACCCCGAGGGTGGCTACGACGGAACGGCGACAAACACGGCAAATCCGCTCTACGGCCAACCCGTGTTTGGCGGCCCTCCTTCCACGGGCAACTTCTGGCACCAGGAGACCTTCGATCTGTCGTCATACGCAAACAACACTGTCATCGTCCGATTCCACTTCGGTAGCGACGCCTATCTCACCGACATCGGCTGGTACATCGACGATGTCGTGATGACAACTCCCCAGTCAACCATACCGCTCTTTCGCAACACAGTGCAGCTTCAGAACACCGCGGACACCGCAGGACCTTATGTGGTGACCTCCGAGATTACCGACGATGGCGGCATCGCCGGGGCCTCCCTCCTCTACCGCCTGGTTGACAGTCGGTTTGCCATGGTGCCGATGCATCTGGCTTCGGGTGTGACGTATCTAGGGGAGATACCCGGCCATCCCGTGGGATCCACGATCGAGTATTTTCTGCGCGCCGCAGACATCGATGGCAGTGTGGTCACGGATCCGCCATGCGCGCCCGATTCGCTGTTCGCATTCTCCGTGGTGGACCAGCCGCAACAACTCGGTCCCCTGCCTGCCAGCCTGTTCTTCTCCGGGGAAGAAGGCGGGTCGCTCTGCGACACGCTGCTGATTCAAAACCTCGGGCTCATTCCTCTCGCCTTCGCGATTTTCGATTCGTGCGTGGGGGAAGCGCAGTCAGGCATGTCGGACATCATCACGGACCCACTCGGCGATGTCTCCGCCGCGTGCCCGGATGTGGTCGCACTGCGGGCAGGCATACAGGCAGACGCCGTTGTCTTCCAAGTAGTCCTGGCTCCTGGGCGACCCGAGACGACCTTCACCATCATCTCACTGGATCTCGACCAGAACCCCGATACGGGTGCGCGGCCCCCGGCCTTCGGGCTTGGATCGCCTTATCACGACGTGGGCGCGGAAGTCGACATCATCATTGACCCGACCAATCTCTACGGCGCGCAATATGGCATCACAACTCCCTCGGCCATAGTCATCGCGAGTGATGCAGTCATCGGCGCGTACCCTCTTGACATCGATCCCAATGAGATCGGCTTCAGTCTCCCTCTGGCGACCTTAGCCGACGACGGCAGCATGAACCTGTGTCTTCTGGCGTTCTCCGACTATGCGAGCTTCTCGGAAGTCGATTTTGTCCCCGATCGAGGCCACGGCGTCATCGGTTCCTGCGGCAATGCCCTGTGGCTTTCCGCCGACCCTGATTCCGGCAGCGTACCGGGGGAGCAGACCACGCCAGTTATCATCACGGCGGATGCCCACTACCTTATGGCGGGCCAATACGAAGCCCTACTGTATGTGGCGACAAACGACCCCACTGCCCCTGTGACTGCTATTCCGGTGACCTTCCAGGTGGCGTCGCTGAGCGGCGATTCACCACTGGAGTTACCGGCGCGGCTCACGGTGCACGCAGCGCCCAACCCGTTTGATTGCGACGTCGCCCTTTTCATCGGTCTACCCCAGGAGGGTTGGGTTACGCTTCGCGTCTACGACCTCTTGGGCCGACGCATCCGAACGCTGCAGGATGGCGTTCTGTCGGCCGGTTGGCACGAGGCCAGCTGGAAAGGCGATGACGACAGCGGCCGCACGGTGGCCAGTGGGCTCTACATCGGCCGCGTGGTGACTCCCCGGGGTGTAGGAACCCTACGGATGGTGAAGAAACGATAGGCTCGGCTCACACACCGGTTGACACATGCACAAACCGGACGCCCCACGTTCCGGCTTCCGCGTACCGGGGGGCTTCGTATCGAGTTTTTTGTTCGGACCGGATGAATCGCTGACCAATCATTGTCGCGCCCGACCCATGCTCACGGGAGATCACTATCATGGATGACAAGATTAGAATCGGCATCAGTACGTGTCTGCTCGGTCGGGATGTCCGTTTCGACGGTGGACACAAGCATGACCCCTTCCTCACCGAGACGTTGGGCGAGTATGTGGAGTATGTTCCGGTCTGCCCTGAGGTCGAATGCGGCTTAAGCATTCCCCGGGAGGCCATGCGTCTCGTGGGAAATCCCGCCGCACCGCGCCTACTCACCATCAAGACCAAGGTGGATCACACCGATCGGATGGAGACCTGGGCGCGCCGCCGGCTTGACGAATTGGAACACGAAGGCCTCTGCGGCTTCATCTTCAAGAGCAAGTCGCCCAGCAGCGGCATGGAGCGGGTGAAGGTCTACGACGACAATGGCGTTCCCTCCAAGAACGGCGTCGGCGTCTTTGCCCGCATGTTCATGGCGCGATTTCCCCTCATACCCGTTGAAGAAGAAGGCCGGCTTCATGACCCTGGCCTCCGGGAGAACTTCATCGAGACCATCTTCGCCCTCAGACGCTGGTGCGCCGCCCGCGCGTGCGAGCGGGGGTTGCGCTGTCTCGTTGAGTTCCACACTCGGGAAAAGCTCCTGCTCCTTGCCCACAGCCCAGTGCATTACCGCGCGTTGGGAAAGCTGGTGGCGGGCGGTACGGCTCTGCCTTTGGACGAGCTCTACGAGGCCTATGAGCGCGACTTCGTCTCCGCGCTACGCCTGAGACCCACTGTGCGCAAGCACGTCAATGTTCTCATGCATATCATGGGGTACTTTAAGAGAGATCTATCGCCCGACGAAAAACAGGAACTGCTGGAGATCATCGGGCTCTACAAGGATGGTTCGGCGCCACTTATCGTGCCGGTAACGCTATTGAATCACTATGTCCGCAAGTACGACCAGCAATACTTGCGTGGACAAACCTACCTAAACCCGCATCCTGTTGCGTTGAAGCTCCGCACCCACGCATAGGGGTAGCCGTGCGGCCACGGGTAAGGTCGTGATGCCAATTCTGGGGCTGGCCAGGCGTGATCTCCTACTGGTTGGCGCCGCCGCCTTCGCGCTGCTCTGTGCTGGCTTCGTGGTAACCAAGGTCGTCATCACCACAGAAGTGGATTGTATCTGCAGCCTGGCAGAGGGCGAATTCCCCGGCGACAGACTGGCCGCACTCATCGCTGTCGCCCAGTCTCCCCACCAGAGCCTCGCCCGCCGCAATCGCGCAGTCTGGGCCCTCGGCCAGCTCGGAGATGCCCGGGCCGTCGAACCACTGGAAGGCCTCCTCACTGGGCTTCCCTGCGACCATGACCATTTCGTGTGTCAGCGTGAGGTGCGCAAGGCACTCAGCGTGTGCAGACAACCCACGTGGCGTGCACGTCTCGAGAACGTCCTCCGTGGGATGATCCAAGGGGAGAAGCCGGCGGCCTGAGTGGGCTCGCCCGGATCGCGGCACGATTCTCCCCTCTTCGGCTGATCGCAGCCCCATCCGTCACCCGACGCCCATGAACTGAAGAGCCTCAACTACCGACCGTGAACGGCCCGTCCCTCGCCTCGCGAGGCCGCCTACCTCCCGTCGGTACCGGGAGCCAGAAGATCCCCGGAATACAGGAATCGTTTTACCTTGCGCGTAGTGGTTTTCTGGAATTCATCGGTCAGCACCTGGAAGCGGCGGATGCGAGCATAGGGCGGCAGGTCCTTGCCGGCCTCCCGAATCTCACCGGCGATCAGCGCACGGATCGCCTCCATGGTCTGCGGGGTCCCCAAGGCCACGAAATGGCTGGCCACCTGTTCGAGGTCGGGATAGATCAGCGCGCCGACCTCTTCTCCATAACCGGTGTGCCTTGGTATGCCCATCACCAGAGACTCCATGATACAAGGTCTACGATTCAGAAGGGTCTCAACTTCCTCGGGGTAGACATTCTTACCGCCGGCGGTCACTATCACGTTCTTCTTGCGCCCCATGATCTGAAGGTAGCCGTCCGGGTGGATTTTGCCGAGATCGCCGGTGTGAAACCAGCCATCTTCGTCGAAGGCATCCACCGTGGCTTCTTCATTCTTGTAGTAGCCGACAAAAACATTCGGACCCCTTATACATACTTCACCGATCCCGCTTTCCCCGGGGTCGTCGATGCGGCACTCCACCCCCGGCAGCGGAAGCCCCACACACTCATGCCGAATCCTCCCGGGCGGCGTCGCATGAGTCAACGGGCTCGCCTCGGTGAGCCCAAACCCTTGGAGCAATGGAATGCCCAGGCGCGTGAAAAAGCGTGAGGTGGCCGGATCCAGCGGCGCCGCGCCCGTGACGAAGTAATGCACCGACCCCAGCGATGCCTTGCGTCGAAGCCCCCGGAACAGCCTTCGACCCAGGGGCTTCCCGAACAGCTCGGCACCCCGTACGACTCCCATCAGCGTGCTGAACAGGATTCGGGCCACGACCCCTTTCTTGCGCACATTGCGCATGATTCCCTCGTGCATCTTCTCGAAGAGCAGCGGCGCCGAGGCCATGGCAGTCACGCGAGTCGCGGAGATATCAGCCAGGAGGTCTGCGGTCTTGATGCTGCGGGCGTACGTGATAGCGCACCCGCAGTAGAACGGAAACAGGAAACCCGCGGTCGCTTCGAAACTGTGATGCATGGGCAGCATGGAGAGGAGCGTATCGCCCGGACCCAGCGGCAGAAGTTGGCTGCAGCCGGCCACATTGGACATGATATTCCGTTGGGTCAACATGACACCCTTGCTCTGCCCGGTGGTACCCGAAGTATAGAGTATGGCGGCCAGATCGCTCAATGATCGAGGTACAAGCTGCGCCGCGCTGGTGCTGCCTGCATCCAGAGCGAGGGACCACGGAGTCGCCCCCTCGGTGTTGTTCTCATCGAAACTGACGATGCGTTCGACCTTGGGCAACGGCTGTGCATCCGCGACGGTTGCAAGATAGCGCTCAGAGGTGAACAGCAGCCTCGATTCCGAGTGGGTGAGTAGTGTGCGTATACCGGAGGCGGGCTGCAGCCTGTCCACCGGCACGACCACGCCTCCCGCACACTGGATGGCAAGATAGGCCATACCCCACTCTGGCCTGTTTTCGCCCAGTATCGCAATGCGATCGCCATGCCGGATACCGATGTCGACAAGCCACCGGGCGACACTCCACACCGCTTTGGCAAAGGCCGCGTAGGAAATCTCACGATGGTCCTCACCCGTCCACGCCCTCATCACCACGTGGGGCCCGAAATCCCGCGCGCTGCGTACAACAAGCTCGTCCAGGGGGAAGATGCCACGATCCGGACGGCACACTGGAAAAGACTGTGTCCTCATCGCCTGCGACTGCCTCCTACGCTCTACCCTCAATGCCTGAGACGGGCAACACCGTGCTGCTCGGAGTACGCGGGTGACGCCGGCTCGCCCGTGGGGTGCACTGTACCTCTACTGGGAAACAAAATGCACTTCCCTCCGGCGCAAGGGTAGCGTCAGGTGGCCTCCCACAGGCAGGCCAAGCGGATCCAGAATAGGAATGGAACGATGGATGGAAGAATGGATGGATGGATGGGTGGGTGGGTGGATGAATGGATGGATGAAGGGATAAATGGGCCTTCTGGATTCTGAATACTGCCCAAGGTTGACTGGCGGCTTCCCTTCGCTCGCAGGCGACAGGGTTCAGGGTTCGGGATTCAGGCTGTCGCCCCATCTCCTCACTCCTATCTCCTTACTCTTGAGCCTCTTCACCTCTTTACTCTTTTGCCCCTTTGAGTCCTTTGTGCCTCTGGACCTTTCCGCCCGCGTGACGAGCCCGTAGTAATCAATGGTTGAGGGCTCGGCCCCCGCGGGCCGAGCCCTCTTCATCGACGCAGGATCAGTTGCTACCTGCGGGCAGTCCCCCTCGCTTGAATCCCGTCACTGTGTTGCGTGGATCGTGTCTGTGTCTGCCCAGGATCGCGGACACCTCCCGCCTGGCCTCGGTCCCGATCCCCAATGGGTCGCGAAGGCGCATCGCTTCGGACTTCATCGCCCTGCCGAGGTGGTCTCCCGTATTCTTCGCGGGTGGGCGAGGGTGACTCCGCGGGGCGATGGCGCTCAATGCTCCGCGGCTCCCTGGTCCTCTCCGGCTCTCGGGATCGCTCGAGACGAGAGTCCCGCTCGTCCGTGGTCCTCTCCCGAACCACGCCACGGTCGCGGTGCGGCTGCATCGTACGTTCCACGCGCTCCGCCCCGGGTCGCTCCACTACGACAGTGGCGATTTTGCCTGTCACTCTCTCAATGGTCTGCCGTTCGGGAGCCTGCCCAAGAGTGTACCCTCTCTTGTCACGACGATCATACTCGCGGGCGAAATCAGCCTTCACTTTTGTCTCCGGCAGACGCTCCTGGGAGAGCGAGGGCGAGAGGAACCCGTGGTTGCTCACCATAACCCACCGGCCATGATGGCGGTGGTAGTCTCTGTGGCGCCAGTAGCCGTAGCACCAGTCAGGCGAGGCAGGAGCCCACCCAATCCATCCCGGCCCGCTAATCCACACGACCCACGCGGGGGACCAGACTCGCCCGGGCACCCACACCCAGCCATGATGCGGGGTCCACAACCACCGCCCATAGTGATCAGTCAGATGACCCCACGGATCGTTGGATACCCACATCCAGCCCCAGGGGCTCCAGGCCCAGTGACCGTGAAGGTAAGGCTGCCAGGTGACGTGGACCCTCGGCACCCACACCTCTCCCACGTCGGGCATCGACACCCATCGGCCATGGAACGAGAGATCGTTGTCCCAGGAGAATCCGACGCTGGCGCTGATTCGGGCATGGGCGGGCAGTGCGGCGAGGAGAACGAGTGCGACGACGATGCCTTTCATGATCATCCTCCCATTGTCTGTGGTGAGTGAGGGCATCACAACGGTACTCACACACGACCGACATGCACAAGTCGTGCCCGAATGCTGCCAACGACCAAAATGCCTTGTGCGGCAATGCATTCATCTGTACCCGACGCGAGGAGAGCCCATCCGATCCGCGACCTATACTCGGCATGACTGTCGCCCAATGAGGACGCAGTGAGGGTCAACGGCATCCTGTGCGCCTGAGCGAGGGAGCGACGCGAATCGTAGCCCTCATTTCCCCGAGAAGCCTTGGTGAACCGTATAGGACTGATCATATATAGGACACGTCCTATATGCCGCATTGACCGAAAGGGTTGACTCGCCGATCATTCGACACCCTGCGCGGGAGCACCGGCGTACCTCTGTGGGGTGGCCTCTGGCCTGGAGAGCCCCGGTAGTTGGCTCGCACGAAGACCGGTCAAAGGGCCAAGAGCCTGGCTCACCTGACATGACGAAGGCACTCTGCGAAGCGGGACTAACCTGTACCTTCACGCATCAACCTTAGAAGTTTCCCTATGTATGAGCAGGGCAATGCCCGGGGCCCCCACTACGCTGTAACTTCATAGGGGAGCAGAGGTTCCCACGCAGAGCATGAGATCCAGCCGGAGGAATGAGGAGCCCGAATGTCATCACCCGGCGTGCCCGGGTGATCCAGAACTCGGTCGATATGCTCCTGCCTGGATTGCCGATCGAGTCGGGCAATGACGGGGGAGGTGTGGAAGTTGCACCATGTATCGTCCGGGCACGCCCGGGCCCCCACTCGTACTCGGAGGTACGCCTCTCGATACCGATACCGATACCAATACCGACTCCGACCCCCGCCCACCCTGCGGGCGACCATAGACGGTCGCCCCTGCGACGGCAACGGTTCCTCGTAGCGCTGGGCGGGCCTGGTAGATGAAGGCCGATAGCCACCAGCGGGCCGTACTCTCCACCTCAAAGGCCCCGGGTGCTCTCGCATCCAGAGGCTTTACTGATGCGAGACACCGGTGAGCTATCCGCAGTCTGGGCTGTGCCTCGCAAGGCCAAGGTTGACTCGGCTTGCGTGAGGGCACGATGTCAGGTACGTTCGTCCCTCTTCCACCCTAATCGTGCAGTCTAGACGGCATCGGGGGCGGGCCGTGCTTCGGCGCCACTGAGACTCGGTTGACACAGATGAAAGACCGCATACAAGGCAAGGGAGTCGAAGGCTCCTCCCGGTCCAGCGTGCGCCTGCTCGCGGCCCTGTTGCTGCGTCACAAGCGGCAGATGACCATTGGGCTGTTGGGGCTCATCGGCGTCGACGCGCTCCAGCTTGTGATCCCCAAGATCACCCAGTACGTCGTGGATGATCTGGCCCGGGGCGTTGCCACCGTGCCGCGCCTCTGGGTCATGGGCGGTGCCATCGTGGGCGTTGCCGCACTCATGGCGGGCTGTCGGTTTGTCTGGCGTTTCTTTGTCATCCGATCCAGCCATCGCATCGAGCGCGATCTGCGGCAGGATCTCTACGATCACCTCATCACTCTGTCGCCGCAGTTCTACGACGAGAATAAGGTTGGGGATTTGATGGCCCACGCCACCAATGACTTGAACGCGGTGCGCATGGCCACGGGTATGGCCTCACTCGTCACCATCGACGCGCTATTCCTCGCTATCGCCTGCATCGGAATAATGGTGTCAATGGACGCGCGACTCACGATGCTGGCTCTTCTGCCGCTTCCCCTGTTGTCCGTGGTCATGCTTCGGTTCGGGAGCCTGGTTCACGACCGGTTCACCGCGGTGCAAGATGCATTCTCCCGGCTCTCCGAACGCGTGCAGGAGAGCTTTTCCGGCATCCGCGTCGTCAAGGCCTACGGTGATGAAGAATCCGAGTTCCTTCACTTCGCCCAGACTGCGGGACGCAGTCGCGACGAGAACATCAGGTTGGGCCGGCTCTGGGGCATGTTCGAGCCGCTCATCGGCGGATTGGCCCTGACCAGCATAGCGATCCTGCTGGGTGCGGGCGGCCGGATGGTCGTATACGGGCGGATCTCCTTGGGTGAGTTCGTGGCATTCTTCAGCTACCTCCACATGCTCATCTGGCCCATGATGGCTGCGGGATGGGTCGTGAACATACTCCAGCGCGGCACCGCCAGCATGGACAGGCTTCAGACCCTCTTCCACACGCGGCCGGATATCGTGGGCGGGCATCTTGATGCACCGGATTCCCCATCCATCGCCGTGCACGACCTCTCCTTCTCGTACCCGGGGACCTCGGCTCCCGTGCTCAGGAACGTATCATTCTCTTTGCGCGCCGGCGCGACGCTGGGAATCGTAGGGCGAACGGGTTCTGGCAAGACGACCCTCGTGGAGTTGCTCATGCGCCTCTATGACCCACCTCCCGGCACCGTGTTCATCGGTGATGTCGACGTGCGCACCATGGAGCTTCCCCGTCTCAGAGAGCTCTTCGGGTTTGTACCCCAGGAGACATTCCTGTTCGCGATGAGTATCGCGGACAACATCGCCTTCGGGTGCGACTCCCTCTCCCGTGATGAGGTAATCTCCCTGGGCATCGGTGCGCAGATCCACGATGAGGTAGTGAATTTCCCCGACGGATATGACACCATGATCGGTGAGCGCGGCGTTACCCTCTCCGGCGGCCAGAAGCAGCGCGTGGCTATCGCCAGGGCCATGGCCGTTCAGCCGCCTGTCCTGATACTGGACGATGCTCTCTCCAGCGTCGACACCGAAACGGAAGCAGCACTACAGGATGACGTGGCATTGAGACACGGCCGGACCACGATTCTCATCGCCCACCGTATCAGCACGGTTCGCAATGCAGACCTCATTATCGTGCTGGATGATGGTCGACTCATCGATGCGGGGACACATGATGATCTGCTGCGTCGAGGCGGCTTCTATGCCGAACTGTTCCGCATGCAGCAGCAGGAGGAAGACCAATGCAGCGAACCGCCGGATGAAGGCCCATTCGAAGGGGCTGACCTCTGATGCACGATTCCTTTGCCAGCGACTACGTGGAAGGCGCCGCCTATGATGGGGCCATGGTGCGACGCCTTCTCTCCTATGTCACGCCCCATCGCAGGCTGGTCCTGCTGGCCATGGCCTTCATGCTCTTCTCCACAACCCTTGAACTGCTCATCCCCTACATCACGAAAGTGGGAATAGACCGGTATCTGGCCCGCCTCTACCATGTCTATGAGGCGCCGGCGGCGTTCTGCGATTCGCTCATCGAGGCCGATCCTACTGGGAACGACTGCCTCCGCCTCGACGGGGGCGCCCTTCTGTTGCGCAAGGCATCGATGGAACGGTTCGATCCCGCGGCGCGTAGCCGTCTCACGGCCCGAGGCAGCCTCCAAAGCGAGACCTATTACGCATTCGACGCCCACGCGCGGCACGCCGATGTCGGCGCGATCCGCGGAAGCTTCTGGCTTGTTCCGGAGGCGCAGTTATCGCGGGTGCCCCCGCGAGAGCTGGCCAGGCTGCGTTCCCAAGATCTGACGGGGATCACCCGTCTTGCTCTACTGGCGGCGGGCCTCATCATCGTGGGCATGGTCTCGGGGTATGGCCACGTGTATGCCTTACAGATCGCCGGCCAACGATCAATGTATGACGTGCGAACGGCCCTATTCCGCCACATCCACTCGCTCTCCCTCTCATTCTTCGACAGGAATCCCATCGGACGCCTGGTCACCCGGGCCACCAATGACATCGAGGCCCTGAACGAGATGTTCACCGCAGTGTTGGTGAATCTGGTGAAGGATGTGATTCTGGTTGTGGGTACGGTCGCGATTCTCTGCGCCCTCAACCTCAGGCTGGCGCTCATAGCCCTGGCCGTGGTCCCCGTGTTCACCTTCGCGTCTGTCGTGTTCCGACGAAAGGCCCGAGGAGCGTACCGGGAAGTCAGGCGACTCCTGGCCCAACTCAACGCCACCTTGGCTGAAGACCTTTCCGGCATCAAGATCATCCAGGTCTTCAGGCGGGAACGCCACCGCAGAGACAGCTATCGCGCCATCAACGAGCAGTTCTTCGCCGCGAACATCCACCAACTGGTCATCTTCGGCGTCTTCCGGCCTCTCATCGAGTTGATCGCCACCACCGGCATCGCCTTGGTGCTGGTGTACGGCGGCATGGGCGTGCTGTCGGGCGGACTGACCCTGGGAGCATTGGTGGCGTTCCTCAGCTATGTGCGACAGATGTTCGAACCGCTTTCCGACATGAGCGAGAAATACAATATCATGCAGAGCGCCATGGCGTCATCCGAACGCATCTTCGGGATCATGGATGAAACGCCAACCATCCTGGAATCTCATGCACCGGTGCAGGCCGAAATCCGAGGCCGCGTGGTCTTCGACGACGTCTCGTTCTCCTACACACCCGGCCGGGCCGTACTCCGAAACGTCTCCTTTTCGGTGGAACCTGGCCACAGCGTCGCAATCGTTGGCCCTACCGGTGCAGGCAAAACCTCCCTCATTAATCTCCTGTGCAGGCTCTACGATCCCGACACCGGTCGCGTCATGCTGGACGGAGTTGACCTCCGGGATCTACCGCTGCGAACGCTTCGCCACAGTATCGCCGTGGTGCTTCAGGACGCATTCATCTTCAGCCGCAGCGTGGAAGACAATGTCCGCCTGGGAACCCCCATGGAGCGAAGCCAAATCACGCACGCGGCCGACATGGTGCAGGCCTCCGGTTTCATCGGACGCCTTCCGGGAAGATTCGACGAGATCATGGCGGAACGCGGCGCAACGCTCTCGACGGGGCAGAAGCAACTCCTCTGCTTTGCCCGGGCTTTGGCCCATGACCCGAAGATTCTCATCCTCGACGAAGCCACCAGCAGCGTCGATCCCGCGACGGAGCACCTCATCCAGCGAGCCATCGAAACACTCATGACGGGCCGTACCAGCATCATAGTCGCCCACCGGCTCACCACCATCCAGCGCGCCGACGAGATCCTGGTCATCGACCATGGGCGAATTGTCGAGCGCGGGACACACCAGCAGCTTCTGGCACAACGGGGCATGTACTACAAGCTCTACTTGCTGCAGTATGTCCGGGCGGAGGAGCCTGAGACGGCGAGGGTTGAATGATCGCCGAAACGGTGGCCCCGGGAAGCCTGGTGCTGTACAAGGAACGGCCTGCCCGGGTGGCAGTCGTGGACGATCGACTGCAGATCGAAGTGCCCGGGGGAGAAACCTTGCGCGTCCGCCGCAAGGACATCCGGCTTCTCCATCCGGGCCCTCTGCGAAGCTTGGCAGACCTCCGTCCGCTGACCGGCGAGGCCGATGCCGCATGGGAGTTGCTGGCCGGCTCGACCACAACCTTGGAGGAACTGGCGGAGCTGGCATTCGGTGGGTTCACTCCGGAGACTGCCTGGGCCGCCTGGGAACTCATCCGCGATGGGATGCGATTTCAGGGCTCGCCCGAGCATGTGATCGTGGTCACTCCCGAAGAGGTGGCCCGGCGCCTGGCGTCCCGGGCCGTGGATGAGGGCAGACGAGCGAGGTGGGGCGAACTCATGAGCAGGATCCGCGCCAGGCAGATCAGCCCTGACGACAACAGCGCCTTGGCTGATTTAACCGATCTGGCCCTTGGGCGGTCGGCCAGGAGTAAAATCTTGAGGGAACTGGGCCGGACGGAGAGCCCCGAAGAAGCGCACGCTCTCCTCCTCGATCTCGGCCATTGGACAGCGCAGATCAATCCCTACCCAACCCGTCTGGGCCTACCGCTTGAAGCGCCGGCCATGCCGGTTTTCCCCGTGCCTGCCGAACCTCGCCGTGATCTCACCCATCACCAGGCCTTTGCCATCGACGATGATACGACCGGCATTGCGGATGATGCCCTCAGCCTTCATGACGGCCGGTTCTGGGTGCATGTGGCGGATCCCGGTTCCTCGGTACTCCCCGGAGACGCCGCTGACCTGGAAGCCCGAGGCCGCGGCACGGCGCTGTATCTTCCCGAGCAGACAGTACCCATGTTCCCGGCCCAGGCGATCGCCATGTTCGGGCTCGGCTGTGCAGAGGTGTCGCCGGCGCTCTCGTTCAGCTTGGAGCTGACCTCCACCGGCGCCCGAGTGGCGGAGGTGTGCCCCTCACTGGTGCGGGTGCGGCGACTGACCTATGCCCAGGTCGAGGAGTGCCTCGGTGACGCACCATTCGCGACATTGCGTGAAGTGACCCGACGCTACCAGGAGTACCGCCAAGACCGCGGCGCGGTCTCCCTCGCCATCCCCGAAGTTGACGTCAAGGTCACGGAGGGAGGCGTCGTGGTGCGCCCCGTTCCGCAGACAAGCAGCCGGATTCTGGTTCAAGAAGCCATGATAATGGCGGGCGAGGCCACGGCGCGTTGGGCCTTGGATCGCAGCCTTCCCATGCCCTTTGCGTGCCAAGAGCTGGGCGGCATCGCGGGAGAGACCACAACGCTCTCCGCCATGTACGCGACCCGCCGGATCCTGCGGCCCCGGCAGTACCGGACTGCGGCATCCCGCCACGCCAGTCTCGGGCTGGATGCCTATGTTCAGGTAACAAGCCCGCTGCGGCGGTATCTGGATCTTGTGTCCCATCAGCAGATCAGGGCGGTGCTTGCGGGCCGGCCTCCGTTGGGGACGGCCGAGCTGGTCGAGCGCCTTGGTGCAGTAGAGGCTATCGGTGGGGCATTGCGCGCGGCCGAAGGGCTCTCCAACCGGCATTGGACACTGGTCTACCTTTTGGCTCGGCCCGGCTGGAGAGGACAGGGAACCGTTGTGGAGAAACGCGGCCGCACCGCCGTGATTCTGATCGAAGAACTGGGTTTGGAAACATCCATGGTGCTCGGCGATGACGTTTCGTTGGACTCCACCGTGCCGCTGATCTTGATGGGCGTCAGCCTTGCCGGGCTGGAGGCTCACTTCCGAATTGGAGCATAGCTCCATGATTTCCACAAGGCCGGGGTCCCTGCTGCTGTCCCATTGACCACCGTGGGGACGCGTATAGTCTCCTTCCGGAGGAAGGTATCTTGGCGGATCGTTGCCCTTCAACCATGCAAGAGACGCTGCATGACCGTGCCGTTGGTTCGACCGTACCGGGCGACGGCGCACGGGCCTGTTCACCCGAGGAGCTCAAGTGCCATATCTGGCTCGTGCTCCTGGCCATCACCGCCTTCTGGGTTGCGTTCAAATCGCCCGTGGATCATGCGGGAAGTGATCCAAAGGGTACGCTCTTGACTTCCCAGGCAATCCTGGAAAGCGGTTCCGCCCGGCTGGATTCCTATGCCGCCCAAGACAACTCGTGGGTCAGCCCCGGGCAACCCGACCGTTTCGTGAGCCGCCACGACCACATCTACTATCGCTTTCCCATGGCTCCGGCACTGGTGTCGCTGCCCTTCGTCTGGATGGCCAATCTCCAGGGGAAGGACATGCACAAACCCACCACGGACGCCGAAACTCAGAACCTGCTCTCTGCCCTCTTGGTCGCCGTATCGGTGCTTCTTGCATACTCGCTGGGCAGGCGGTTCGCCGACCCGATGCCCGCGCTCCTGCTCACCGTCGGCTTTGTATTCGGCGGGCCCATCATGAGCACCGGGGGAACGGCACTGTGGAACTCCGGAGTCGCCGCGTTGCTTGGCATTGCCGCGGTAATGCTGATGACCGACTTCGCGCGGGGGCAAAAGCCACCGATCGTCCTGCTCGCAATGCTCCTGGTGCTCTCCTTGTTCAGCAGGCCGACAATGGCAGTGCTGTTCGGCCTTTCGGTGCCGTATGTCTGGAAAGTGAGGCGTGACCTGTGGGTGCGGTTCACGGTGGTGTTGACGTGTACGAGCGTGGCGGTTTTTCTGGTGCATGTTCGCCTCTATGACGGGTGCCTGCTCGCCTACTATCACCCCTCCCGCATGGCGAGACCATGGTGGTTGCTGATGACCCTGGGTTGCGTGGCACTCGGTGGCGTATACCTCGGCCGGCGCCTGCTGCCTCGCCTGGCCAGGCAGAGCCTGCGCGGTTCGAACCGTGCGTCGTCCGGAGACGGAGTCGACCTCCGCATGATCAGGCCCTCTCGGCGAGTACGCGTGCTCTTCACGACGGCCTACGGACTCGCTCTGGCGATGCTCCTTGGCTTTCTCCTCTCCCTGCCCCGCATCCTCAACAGAAGCACTATCACCCGCACGTCGATCCTGCCCAACTATCGCGAGGTGACCGAAACGCTGCGGGCGGCCTACGGGGTGCTTCTGAGCCCCGGCAGGGGCGTCTTCGTCTACAGCCCCTATCTCCTTCTCACGCTGGTGGCGATCCTGGCAGGTTGGAGGCGCCTGAAGACGAACCCTCTGTTCTGGTTGTCGGCCGCATGGTTTGCCGTCCACACGCTGACGGTCGCCAGACCGTTCCGATGGCATGGAGGTCACTGCTTCGGAAGCAGGATGTACCTCGATGCGTTTTCATCCCTGATGCTGCTCACTCTGCTGGCGTGGCAGGCGCGCCCGACTCGCCGATCCCGGCTCCTCGGGCTCGCCCTGGGCATCGCTGTGGGGTTCGGCGTGTTCATCAACACTTACCAGGGCATGTTCAACCGGAATACGATTCTCTGGAATCGGGATCCCAACGTGGATGTCTATTCCCGCCAACTCCTTGACTGGCGTTATCCGCTCTTCCTCGCCAGTCCCTCGCAGCTTGAGGCAAGGGCAGCCGAACACGAGAGGTGGCTCGCCGAAAGAGCGGAGAAGGCCCTGAACCTCCCCGGGCTGCGGGTCGACCTCAACAAGGGGCCGTGAGATCCATGGCGTTGACGCCGCGGCCTTCTCGCGTATACCACTCCCCCATCTATCCGCCTACCCAGTTGGCCTTCCGCCGCCCTTTCTCGCCCCTTTGCTTCCTCGCTCATCTGTACCTCATCCGCACTCCGCCATTGTGTTTCCCGCCTGGCCGGGCTTCTTTTGTTGGGGTATTCCCACACCAGCGAGCAGGCGGCACATGCACAGCGCGAGCTGAACGACCAGAAGGACATCATGCCGGACAGGCGCACCGAGGACACCCAGCTTAGCATTGCCCTGCCCTCTCCTGGCGAGAGCGAGGTCGCCGGGATCATCGGTACCATCGAACGAGTCGTGTTCCACAACGGTGAAAGCGGGTGGAGCGTCCTGCGCGTGACCTCAGAGGGCAGCCTCATTACCGTAGTAGGGGTGACAGGGATCCTGGCCGAAGGCGAAACCATCGAGGCTTCGGGCCGGTGGGTAGAGAATCCCCGGTTCGGGCGCCAGTTCCAGGCAGAGACGGTGCGGGTGCGCGGCCCGTCAACCCTGGAGGGCATGAAACGATACCTGGCGACATGCGGCCTTCCGGGCGTTCGTGAACGATTGGCTGAGCGGCTTGTTGATGAATTTGGGCTTCAGACCTTCGATGTTCTCTCATCAGGCTCCGACAGTATCCGCGCAGTGGCCGGTATCGGGCGCAAGAAGGCTGCCCGGATCTGCGGAGCGTGGTCTGCCGTGAAAGCCGAGCGGGAAGTCCTGGTGGAGCTGCTGGGGCTGGGGCTTGGCGTCGGCGTGGCCAATCGTGTCACCAAGGAATACGGTAACCGAGCGCCCGGAGTCGTTCGCAGCAACCCGTACGAAGTTGCCGACCGCGTGGATGGCATCGGGTTCCGAACGGCCGATCGCATCGCCGAACAGGTTGGTATCGAGCCCACGTCATCCTTCCGCATAGCAGCCGGCATCGTGTTCGCCTTGAAGCAAGCTCTGGATGAGGGGCACACCTTCCTGCCGGCCGAGGATCTGGTGAGGCGTTCGGGAGAACTACTGGGCGTCGAAGTCGCCCTCATTTCTGAGGAGCTGGAAAACCTGGTGGGGCACGCCAGGCTGGCTGCCGACGGTGAATCAGTCTACCTGCCCTCCGTGCTGCAGATGGAAATCCGGGTGGCCCAGGCATTGGCCGGCAGGAGCCGCGCCGTAACGGATTTCGCCGCCTTGAGCCCGGCGGAAGAGCGGCTCTTGGTCGAGCTTGACGATGACCAGAGGGCCGCAGTGCGCAGGGCGTTTACCGCAGGGGTCGTGGTGGTCACAGGCGGTCCGGGCACAGGGAAGACCACGTTGGTGCGCCAGGTGTGCCACGTGTGCGCGGCCAGGGAACTGCGCGTCATCCTGTGCGCGCCCACCGGGCGCGCGGCACGGCGTATGGCGGAGGCCACAGGCAGGCGGGCCTCCACCATTCACCGGCTTCTCGAAATAGACCCGCTGACCATGACTTTCACGAGAAACCAGAGCAACCCCCTGAAGGCGGATCTGGTCGTGGTGGATGAATCGTCCATGGTGGATCTCCCGCTCATGGACAGCCTGGTTGCCGCGTTGCCAAAGCGGGGCACTTTGCTCCTGGTGGGTGACGCGGATCAGCTCCCCCCCGTGGGCCCGGGTGCCGTGTTCAAGGAAACGGTGGCCTCGGGAACGGTACCCGTCTCCCGTCTGACAACCATCCATCGCCAGGCCCTGGGAAGCCTCATCGTGATCAATGCTCACCGCGTCAATCGGGGGCTGCTTCCCGTCGAGGAATCGGAGGGCTGCACCCAAGACCTGTTCATCATCAAACGAGACGAACCTGAGGCACTGCTTGCAGCCGTGCTGGAACTGGTTGCCAGGCGCATCCCTGGCCTTCTCAAGATTGACCCGGCCCGCGATATTCAGGTATTGACGCCCATGCGGCGCGGTGTGCTGGGTACTGAGAATCTCAATGCCCAGTTACAGGCTCTACTCAACCCTTCCGGCCTTGGCCTCACCCACGGTGACCGCACGCTGCGCGTCGGTGACCGAGTCATGCAAGTCAAGAACGACTACGGCAAGATGGTCTTCAACGGCGAGCTGGGATCCATCGAGGCCGTTGACACGGAAGCCAAGCAGCTTACCATCTCGTTCGATGGCCGTGCGCTCCTCTATTCGACAGAAGACCTGGACGAGATCTCGCTGGCCTACGCATCCACGGTGCACAAGGCCCAGGGGAGTGAGTTTCCCGCCGCGGTGGTTCTGCTCCACACGCAGCACTATGTGATGCTGCGCAGGAATCTGCTCTACACCGCCCTGACCCGGGGCCGAGACCTCGTCGTCTTGATCGGAAGTCCCCGGGCCATCGCGATTGCCACGCGAAACGCACGCGCCGACGCTCGCTTTTCCCGCCTCGCCCAGCGCCTTGCCGACGCCATGGAATCGTGGAAATAGCATCCATGCGAACGCTGTGGTGGAGCCTGTTCAGATCGTGGCAGCCATTGCACAGGGGACATCACCATATGGTGACTCCCGCTAGGAGGATGTCGTGACAAGACAATCGTGTCGATTGGGAATTCTCACGGGCGGTGGTGACTGTCCGGGGCTCAACGCAGTGATTCGCGCAATCGCCAAATCTGCCATGAACTCGCTGGGCGCCACCATAATTGGTGTGGAGGACGGCTTCGAAGGCCTGGTTGAAGGTCGGATGAAGGAACTCTCCAATGCCGATGTCTCCGGCATCATCAACCAGGGCGGAACCATCTTGGGAACCTCCAACAAGGGCGACCCTTGGCACTATCCGATGGAAGGCCCCGATGGAGGGATAGAAATCGTTGACGCATCCTTCAGGACCTTGAAAAACTACAAGCGCTGGGGCCTGGATGCACTGATCGCCATCGGCGGTGACGGCACGATGCACATATCCCACCGCTGTGGCGAAATGGGCATGAACATCATCGGCGTGCCAAAGACAATCGACAATGACCTCCTCTGCACGGACCTCACTTTCGGGCATGACACGGCGGTCTATGTCGCTACGGAGGCAGTCGACAGGCTCCACACCACGGGCTCATCCCATCACCGGGTCATGGTGGTGGAGGTCATGGGCCGATATGCAGGCTGGATCGCCGCATCCGCCGGATTGGCCGGTGGGGCCGACATCATCCTCATTCCCGAGATTCCCTTCCGGTGGGAACCCGTGTTCAACTGTGTCATCAAACGCAGCACCAGGGGTAAACGGTTCAGTATTGTCTGCGTCGCGGAAGGCGCGCAATGCCCCGAGGTCGGCGAGGTGGTGAAGAGCTACGATGTCAAACGCACCGATGCAAAACAACTTGGCGGCGTCGGGGAATATGTGGGCAAGATGATCACCGAAGCGACGGATATCGAAACCCGTGTCACCATACTCGGCCACCTCCAGCGGGGAGGCTCGCCGACACCCTTCGACCGCATCCTTGCCACCAAGTTCGGCACCAAGGCCACCGAACTGGTGGCGGAAGGCGCCTTCGGTCGAATGGCGGCACTGCAGTCCAACGAGATAGTCTCGGTCGACATCAAGGATGCCATCGAACGGCAGAAGCTCGTGCCTCCTGATCACGAAATCATCCGGGCAGCGCGGGCCGTCGGCACTTCGTTCGGTGATGAGGATGGCCGCTAAGTCCTCCACTGGGGGAATCCGAATGGCGGGCATGGCATCGATGGCTTCTCACACCGGTGACCTGACGTACACATCTTTGATCGCACAGCATGCGGGGTCTGTGGCGGGCGACGCGCCAACTGCTCTCGCATTCGTTGATCTTGATCACTTTAAGAGCGTCAATGATGCCTTCGGTCATGACACCGGGGACGCAGTGCTGCGGGAGTTGTCCGCGAGGATCAGGCAGAGCCTGCGTGAAGACGATACCGTGATCCGCTGTGACGGTGATGAATTCCTGGTCATTCTCCCCGGATTGAGCACCGAGGTGGCGGAGACCGTGGCAGAACGAATCCTGCAGTCTGTCTCCTCTGCTCCCTTCGGCGGCTCGGCGTCGCTGGTGCTCACCGCCAGCGCGGGTGTCGCCGTAGCTCCCGATGACGGGGCAACCTTTCAGGACCTAATGGAACGCGCTGAGATCCGCCTCTACGCTGCAAAGGCGCGGGGCCGTAATGTGGTGATCAGCTGCGACGTGACACCTTCATCCGGCATGCTTCTCGATGAGATGGCTACTCGTGCGGGGTGCCATGCCGCTGCGAATGCTCTGCATCGATTTCTGGATGCCCTGCCTGAGAAGAGACGCGGGGTGTTCGAGGTCTCGGGTAGGATTGGCAGCGGGAGGGACAGCTTCCTCACCAAGGCCGGCGAAGCCGCGCGATTGCGTGGCTTCAACGTCATGCGACTGACCGGTAGACTCGAAACTCAGCACGAGAGCTACGCAACCATACGCGAAGCCATGGGAAGCAACGCAAGCTGCCTCGACGATCCGAAGACCAGCCTGCGCCGTTTTGTCGCGGCGTTGGGTACGGGTTCGACCGTACTTGTGGTAGACGAACTGCAGCGTGTCGACACTGACAGCCAGGCCGCGCTATCGTGGCTCTTGGAATCCGATCTTGGCCCCGTGGGCATCGTCTACTCAAGCGACCGAGCCGCGTGTGGCGCAGTTCGCTCCCCGGGGACATCGCTGTGGGTGACGGTTGAACTCCTTCCCCTGTCGCTGCCCGAACTAAGAGTGATGCTGCGCAGCCTTCTCCAATGGGAGCCTCCAGAAGACTTCGTGGCCTGGCTGTACGACCACACGCAGGGCTTGCCCGGCTTCGTGCAGAAGGGATTGCGGTGGCTTCTGGACAGAGGCGTCATCGAGCGGAGCAAAGGCGAATGGACGTTCCATCGGGACGTGAGCGGGATCCCCTTGAGCCAGCGCATCGGGCTGCCGCGACGGGCCCCTCCCGGCGATCAGCCCGCGGCCTCTTCAGAGGGCGTCCGGTCATCCGGCTTGAACTCGATATTCCACGAGATTCCTCCCTCATTGCCTGATACCGCGACGGCTGATGACCGCCCGGGGAATGAGGGCTCAAGACCTGGAGAGTAGAATCGTCCCGCTACGAGCCTTCTCGCGCTCGTTTTCGTTCCCACCTCACGTCGCGGCCCCTTTCCCTCTTCACTCCGTCTCCATTCTCCGAGCTCGCGTCCCCAGCCTGAGCATTCCGTTGTCTGGCTGCATCAGCCCGCTCTTCCCTGTGGCACGCATCCTCTCAGTTTTACTCTGCCTGGGCGTCTGCCCTGACGCCCCGCCCCCTGCATAACCGTGGCACGCCCCGAACCCTCGGCATGCTCACCGCACGCTCACCGCGTTCTGCTTGTCTTCCCCCCCCATACCCGGAATACCGAACCCCCTTTGGGCTTGGGACTCATTGCCGCGTTTCTGAAGTCCTCCGGGATTCCCTGTCGCCTCATCGACCTCACTACCTATGCCGGCCCACAACTAGCGCTGACCGCCGAACCCATCGCCACCCATCGGTCGCGACGGGCGGCTCGACACATACGCGAGGCCGTTGATGTCCTGCGAACGCCCGCTGGCTATGAAGAGCGTTCCCGCTACCGATCCTCCATCGAGTTCTATGCATCGGCACTCCAGGCTGCGTCGGCGAACAAACCCTGGCATCTCACCCCGAGCGACTTCATTGACTCCCGCATCATCGATTTTGGGCCATGGGCCGCCGAGAAGGCAGTGTCCATCGCATGGGAGACGCCATGGATTCCCGTGTATGACGAAGTGCTCGCGGGGAGCCTTGACCAGTTCTTGCCAACCCTCGTCGGCATTTCGGTCACCTACCGCCCCCAATTCCTGCCCGCCCTGAGTTTGGCGGCCTGGCTGCGACGCCACGCTCCTTCGCTCCCCGTAGTGTGGGGAGGACCGTTTCTCGATTCCCTGCCCAAGGACACTCTGGCGTGGATGTCAGCGTTCGCGGGCACCGTGATCCAGGGGCCGGGAGAGCAGGGGCTCGCACGCATCCTCCGCATACCGCCTCCCGCGGCTGGCTTGTTCCGCGACCCATGCTTCGATGACCTTGACCACCATTCGTACTTCTCGCCACTGCCCGTTGTTCCTCTGGCTGCGTCTCGAGGGTGCGTCTGGCGGAGATGTGCCTTCTGCGCCGAGTCAACGGGTCAATTCTGTGCCGATGGACTCGATGAACTGTTCGCGAGAATTGCGCGCCTGGCAGATTGTCATCAGAAGTGCCTGATACACTTCACCGATAATGCCATCCCGCCGGCCACACTCTCGGCATTGGCGGCCCGGGGAGCACCCGCACCGTGGTATGGGTTTGTCAGGCCAACCGCTGCCCTGGCCGACTACGGTCTTGTACAGGCCTTGGCCGACAGCGGGTGCTCGATGCTGCAGTTGGGGCTGGAGACCGCATCTCAGGGGCTACTGGACCACATGCGCAAAGGAGTTGATTCTACCTTGTACCCCAGCATCCTCGCGAATCTCAGGCGCGCCGGGATCAAGAGCTATGCCTACCTGCTCTTTGGGTTTCCCGGCGAAGGCGAGGCTGATCGGGAGGAGACCCTGCGGTTCTGCGCCGAACATCCCGCCGACTTCCTCAACGCGTCACTCTTCAGCCTTCCTCCCAATGCCGTTGCCGCGAGAGACTCCCGTGACTTTGACCTCGATCTCATTGCGTCGCCCGGCGACCGCTATCTCCGTGTTGTGGATGACACCAGGCCCCGGCTGCGTCGTTGGCTGTCCGGCTCCTTCCTCCGCCACCCGACAGTAAGAACCATGGCCACCCGCACGCCGCGCTACTTCAAGTCGAGTCACGCACCGTTCCTGTGACCGATCGGTACCGGCTCCCAGGATAGTGTCTTCTCGATCGCAGCACTCCCCTTGCCGAATGCTCGATCTGCTCGCGCCGGCTCTTCACATCGCCGAGGCCCCGAGACCCCGCTGAGTTGCAGCGCCAAATGCGCCCTCGGCAGACACAGTTTGCCCATTCTCGATCTGTCAAATCTCACGCCTGATACCCCAGGCGGCTCGTTGGGGATGGCAGCGCGTGGCTGGGCATGGTTCCGGATGGCCTTTGGAGCACCGGGTCGGTCTGAAGGACGATGTGACCGCGAAGCGAGCTGGCGGGGCGAGCCGATGCCGGCACTACCCGTTGCGAGGCTCCGGGGTGGGGCGCGCCAAGAACGCCGGAAGGCCACCGCGCGGACGCGGCGGCCTTCCAAACCAGGTGAGGATGCCCTTAGTGGACGACTACTCTCCGCACCAGCACATTCTGCCCGGCAGTGGCGCGTACCAGGTACGTGCCCGCCGGAAGAGTCGCAGTGGTCCAGGGTATCGACAGACTGCCTGCGTCGGACTGGCCGCTCCAGAGCGGGGATACCATGCGGCCCCCGAGATCGAAGGCCGCGACGGTTACGGCGGCGCTCGACGGGAGTTCCAGCCACACGGTCGCCTCGTCCCGGACGGGATTGGGTGCAACCTCCAGCCCCATGGCCACGGGCAGGGTTGACGGAACGCTGACGGTGAGCGGACCGTACAGCGTGGCGGCACCCTGTACGTCTACCTGTTCCAGCCAGTAATGGTATGTGTCACCAACAGCGATCCCATCATCGACGAACGAGTAGTCCCGGGGTTCCATGGTCGTGCCCACTCCGGGGATGAGCTCGTGGTTGAGCAGGATCTTGGCGCCGTCGTCTCCGGCGGCGCGGTAGACATTGAAGCCAAGATTGTCAATCTCGGAGAGTGTCGTCCACCGCAAAACAACGGCGCCTGCGATTGCCTCGGCGGAGAACGACGAGAGCTCAACGGGCACATAGTTGTTGTAGGCCAACCACGCATCCGAACGGCCCCAGCCGAAGACGTGATCATAGCCCGCAGTCCCACAGTCGACCGCTGCCGAGCTGGACTTCATCATGTTCCGCACCTGCGTTGCCGTCCAGCTTGGCACCGAGCCCCAGAGCTGGGCGACGATTCCGGCAATATGCGGCGCCGCGGCGCTGGTGCCGCCGAACGTCGTGGGGAAACCCCCTGCACCCGTGACGCTAACCATGTCGCACCCGACGACATCCGGCTTGTCACGCTCGGCCTTGGAACCAAAGGAAATGGTGACCGGTCCCTGTGATGAGAACGCCTCGATGGTGCTGGGAGTGCTGTAGTTGACGGCGCCGGCCGTGACGGCATTCGTGACGGCAGGGTGGCCGAAGATCGAGTTCACCGGTGTGATGTTGTTGGAGTAGTTGCCCGCGCTGCCGCCGAAGTACAGGAAGAGTTCGAGGGTCTTGGCGGCACCGCTATAGAGGTCTACGATGATGGCGAAATCCCCCGCCGTTGCACCCGTGGCCTGGTACTGCAGGTCTTCATAGGGATCAGGGTAGCCCCCGCTTTGGTCATTGACGCTGTTGGCGACGACCGCGCTGGTCGCATAGCTGTACAGGTAAAGATCGTAGTCGTTGACCGCGGAGCCGAATTGGTCGTTCCACTGGAAGACCACGTAGATGATCCCATTGGCGGCAAGGTTGGCGTAGACGTAATAATCGGTGCCGTCACCGCTGAAGTCGTGCTGGGTCGATGACGGTATGGGATAGTAGTCACCCTGGTAGTGGCTCTGGCCGTCATTGCCGGCCGCTGACACGTAGACGATGTTGTTGCTGGCGAGGACAGTGGTCAGATGCGAGGCCACGGTGCCATCTTCGAAGAACGGCTCCTGGAGCCAGCCGATGTCGTCACAGACGACGTCGCACCCCGCCGACACGAGATCACTGATGGCCGAGTTGAACTGGACGGCATTGTTCCCGCAGTCATGGAAGTACAGACCCGCGCCCGGGACCAGGTCATGGACGATCTCCAGCATGGCAGTGCCCTCGTCGCCGCCGACGGCGTTGCTCAGGACCGTCAGTCCCGCCCCGTCAGCCGGAAGGTCTCCGGTAGCCTGCGCCTCATCACGGTTGGAGACTCCGTCGGAGATGATACCCACATTGATTCCCGTACCATTCTCACCATAGGTGGAACGGACATCGTCGGTCTGATGAACCGCATCTCCCTGAGTATTGACTGACCCCGTGCGCGTTGCAGGCGGGGTAACTTGCTTGATGGAGCGTACCGCATCGCTCGCGGCGAGCGTTCGCAGGTCCTTCACCTTGACCCACGCTACGGCCAGGTGATTGGCTTCATCTCGATCGGTTACCTGCATGACCAAGGGATCTACCGCGCTGGTGGCGGCATGGTCTGCCAGGGAGATGTAGCAGTAGATGCGGCCTTCATCGATTTGCGCCGCGATAGTCGGTTCCGAGCGGGCGGG
This sequence comes from Candidatus Fermentibacterota bacterium, assembly GCA_016928395.1. Taxonomy (GTDB): domain Bacteria; phylum JAFGKV01; class JAFGKV01; order JAFGKV01; family JAFGKV01; genus JAFGKV01. The sequence goes on from JAFGKV010000114.1 coordinate 90,339, forward strand.
CTCGAATCGAGCCGCCTGTTCCATCGTGGCCGCATGCTCGGCTCGGGTCGTGGCGGGAGGGAGGAATCGCTCATCCACCAACTGCAAGAGCGGCGAGCTGATCTTCGCCTCGGTGGGCGTGCGGTCGGGCCGTGCTGGTACGGACAGTACAGCCCCGCTCAAAGGAGCAAAAGGTGAGACCTCCGTATCGGCGGTGGCAGTCGACGCCATTGCGACGACGGCCAGCAGAGCCACGACAACGGAGGGGAGCAACCCGCGCCCCGCGGTGAACGACAGCGGCGCTGTGATCGGCATGGGGAACCTCCTGTTGAGAGAACGCGCCACGGACTCAGACTTAGCACCCCAGCGCCCTCCACGTGTTCTACGCGCCCGCATACTGGGTGCACGACGAGACCTACTACCGAACCAAGAAACAGAGAGCAGGCAGCAACCGCCACATTTTGATTCATCCTCAGTGCGCATCGCGCGGCGACGGCGCCCGGGTGGCCAGGGGGTGTTCCCAGGGTCCTCACAACGGGACGAACGAGGGACCTCATTGACATGCCAAATCGCTGTAAATCAGTATGCCTGGCCGTGGGAGACCAGTATAATCAGGGGAGGCAAGTCCTCCCGGAACAGCATTGCCGACGCAGACGCGGCGCGTTCCTTGCCCACCATCGCTCACTCATCGGGGCCGGCCTCCAATCCCCCGGCCATTCCGGGGGGCGATGCGGAGGAGCGTATGCAGGCCGCGCAGTGGAAGTCAACTGCTCGATGCCAACCTCGGCACCTCGATCAGGAATGGAGAAGGCGCCAGCATGCCTGCGGGCAGAAACTGTCTCACGATAAGGTGTAGATAATGCGCTGTTGAGCCCGACCCGTTCGCGGCTTGCCGCCGGTTGCCCCGCACCGCTGGATGCGAGGCTCCTACACCGAGGCCGCGGCGCCGCGCGCCTGCGATGCGCTGTACTCTCAACCTCGAAAAATCTGAGTGCGCCCCGCGCCCTCACAGGCCCGACTGAACCCCGAACCCTAGAGCCTACGAGCGAAACGAGCGGTAGCGACAACCGTGGACAGCGGGCAACCCTGTGTGCAACCCCTCGAAATGGCGGCAGGAGATACCCTTACGCAGCAAGGCTTTGGACTGGCTGGGGCGGTAGGATTCGAACCTAAACCAGGGCCTGAACGTCCCCACGACAACTCCGATACACCGACGAAACAGGAGGGCGACAAGAACGATGCACCACAAGGAGTTGGGTGACCCTCATTGTCAGAGGTGAACACAATCTCGAACAGGTTTGCAGCACCTGGTGAACACCTTGATGACACCCAAGATGTGTCACCCGTGTGTCAAGAGGAGGAACCTCCGTGCGAGCGGCACGACTATGATCCCGAGACGAACCGCCTGGGACGCGACCTGCTTCCCCACTCCCCACGCAACTTCCTCCTGCATGGTGGAGAGACACGCCCTCACGGGTAGATGGCGATAGATGTTACAGATGCCGACGGGCGCGTCGATTCGTGATTGTCGTGGCATGCTACCTAGCCAATGCTGCGTTCCTTCAGCTCGCAAGTTGGCGCTTTACCAATGTCCCGAGTGCCACCCAAGAGCCACCCTACGCTCTTCGGTTCCAGCTTCAGGTGAGGACCCGTGGCTCAGTCCAAGGTTGGAGTGGTGCCGCAACGATCGGCCGATGGAGCTTCGTCGGCCTATCGGGAGAGCCGGGTGCGGGCAAGAAAGTCCTAATGTCATCTACGTCCCGTGCGCCGGTGAATGTGACCCGCCGGGGAGCATGGGGCACGGCGCCGAGCTGGCCCCATTGACCGGAACCAGGGGATCTCTCGCGCGAAGATTATAGATTA
>JAFGKV010000015.1 GCA_016928395.1 Candidatus Fermentibacterota bacterium
ATCTCCTGAATCTGATGGGTTCTCACGGCTCGCCCCGCGTCCGCATGCCCGAAGAATACAGAATAAAGATTTGACCCCGCGTCGACCCCGCCACGCCCTTTCTGCACCAACATCCCCGGGTGCCCCGTGAGTTCTGGATCACCCGGTCGAGCCGGGTGGTGACGAGATGACCGGGCTTGCCCTGGCACCGGCGCTGTGCGCCCCGGCGCCTGCGGATGCAGGGAAACGTGACGTCAGGGAAACCCACACTGATAACCCTGGATTGCCTGCAAAGTGAGGCTTACTCCGGCCACTCCTCGTCGGAGATCCTGCAGGTTTCGCGGCAGACTTCGGGGCGGAGGTAGAACCCCGCACCAAGGAGTGCCTCGAGCATCGGCGCAACCAGAGGCAGAAGACCATCCCGTTTGGCCGCGGTGAGGATGCCTGTCGTTCCCGTCATTGCCAGGCCGTGCACCCGCGCGATTCGCCGCGCGAGGCCATCATCCAGCACGAGCAGCACATCATGCCCCAGCTCCAGCCCCAACGCGATGACTTCGGCCTCCCCCGCGCCGAGATCCGGTACCATGAGGAGCAACTGAGGTAGGGGGGTAGCGCGCCTCTTTGCCCACGGCAGTTCTCTCCAATCGGGGACATCGTAGCCCTCGTCGCGTCCCCTCTCCAACTCCGCGCACACGGAGTCAGGCAGAATCACCTCGCCGTACAGGGCAGGCAGCAAATCGAGACGGCCGATTCTATGGAGGTAGACGATCGGCGAGGTGTTGCAGACAACCGTGCGCGGCGGTCGTCTACGCATTCCGCGCGTCTTCCTGAACTTCCTCTGGAGAGGCGTCGAAGATCGGGACGCGGTATTCGGCGGTCTTGGACAGGAAGGCCACCCTTGACAGCCCGGCCAGCTGCGCGGCCCGACCCGACGACAATCGGCCAAGTTCACACAACTTCATGGCCGCTGCCAACGAGAGCTCCCGCCCAAACGTCTCAGCGTCTTCCTTGAGGGAGATCAGCACTTCCTCTGGGCATTGCACCATGATGCTGGTCATACGCCATTCCTCCCGGGTCGCGAGGGCTTCTCGCCGATCATCCGCCTGGGCCGACGTCGTGCTCGTTCGGTGCGAGTAGCGTGGTGGCGGCCATGTGTCGGTAGCGATCTAAGGCCCTCGCGCTCCATGCGTCTAGTCGACGTCATGCGATCATCGCATCATCTTCGACAGACAACAGCCACAAGAATGTAGCATGGGCGGGCATTGGGAGCAACGCCTGCCGCCGATTCGTCACGACTGCCGAGGTTTCTACGCGATGGGATAGTGTCTTGTCCCGGAACTACCTTCGCATTCCGCGGACGACACCTCGCGGCCTCCTGCGTTGCTCGTGGGTCTTCGCATCCCTATGCCCTCCCGGGCCGGTGAGGTGGCCCATGGGATACGTGCCCTTCTCGGGTCCTGGATGTCGAGCGCCTCGTCTCCCTCGGCGCCCGAATCCTGATGCCCCCGTAGGTATCACGGAGGGGATTCACAAAACGGCAGACCAAGTGCGGCGCCCAGGGGGAAATGGGAGCTCCAACATCGATGAGTGATAGACAGCGAGAGGCTCGCACCATCGATGATCTACATGTCAACGCCGTTTGGAAATGGCTCTTCTTCAGCCGATCAGAAAAGGACCTCTTCTTCCCTCCCGTCTCCCGCGGCTCTTCGTCTCGCCCTGAATCGAGCCCCGCTCCGCCCCGTCCACGTCAGCCGTTCTGGGGTTGACCGAGTCCTCAACAGGTGTTACTATTGGTAACACATACTGTACTCCAAACTGCTCAGAAGGAGATCATACATGCGAACTCCGAATGCGTCCACCATCGTTCGTCGGAGTGTGGCCCTGCCGCGGTCACTCGTGGAGGAGGTCACTCAATGGGTGCCCGAGCACCTTCGTGGCAACTTCAATCGTCTTGTCGCTGTCGCACTCTCGGAGTACGCGACGAACAGGAGGCAACAGCTCTTTGAGCAGGCCATGGCAGATATGGCCCGTGATCCTCAGATCAGGGCCGCATGTGCCGGCATCGAGGAGGAATTCTTGACCACGGAATGGGATGGCCTGGGAGAACTCTCATGATACGGCGGGGAGAGATCTACTTCGTCGAGCTCAACCCGACACGGGGAAGGGAGCAGGCAGGCAGACGCCCCGTCTTGGTCGTGTCTGCGGACGCCATCAACGCACAGCCGCTCGTGGTCACCGTGGTGGTGGGGACCGATGCCGCCAACCTCTCGAGAGACTACTTGACGAATGTACGGGTTTCGAGGGCTGAATCAGGCCTCCCACGGGATACGGTCTTCCTGTGCTTTCAGATCAGATCACTCGATCCTTCGCGGTTCGCTTCCGGCTCAAATACGCCGGGTCCCGCGGCGATCCTCTCGGTCTCGAAAATGCAGGAAGTTGACGCGGCTCTCCGTCTCGTCCTTGGGCTTTGACCTTCTCCGAAGCGCGGTCTGTGCTCCCATGGGCCTCAGATCAGAGCCGCGACTTGACATCTTACCAACGTGCCGGGCGCCAGTGATCTGTGGCCGCGCCGTCAGATGTTGAAGTATGCCGTCATCGACGGCGGTAGACGTCCCGGCGGTGGCCGATTCTGATCACGAGGATCAGGAGCACCTCGTCCTCGATCCGGTAGATGATCCGATAGTCCCCAACCCGGAGCCGAAGCAGACCGTCTCCTCCCTGGAGGGTTATCGCGCCCTCAGGCCGAGGGCTCACGGCAAGTTGGAGTATCCGGGCATCGATGCGTCTCAACGCACTCTTCGGCAGCGCTTCCAGATTGCGCCGCGCCTCGGGGGTGAACCGAATTCGATAGACTCTGCCCGAACAGACGGCCATCATGCCAGAGTGAGGTCGGCCCGGATCGTCTCGTAGGCGATGGTCCCCTTTTCCTCAGCTTCCCGGAGCGCCTCCTGCGCCGCCTCTAGATCGAGGTGATCTTCCAGTCGATCGAGCAACGCGAGATCCTCCATGGGAACCAGTGCCGCGACATCCTTACCCCGTCGCTCCAGCACGATCCGCTCTCCACGGTAGACAACGCGGTTCAACGTGTCGCCGAAGGTCTTTCGGGCCTCCATTACGTTCAAACGTGTCATGGCTCATCCTTCACTGCAATCGCTCGAAAAAGTCGTTTTGTTCGTTACGCTCATTTAGTGCATTCCGAGCGGCGAGTCAAGGGTGCCTCGACCCTACAATCCAATCGCGCCACGACGGCCTGGATTCCGTCTCCGTCGACGCCGACGTCAGATGCAATACAGTCGCCAGTATGAAGATTCGCTGGGTATCACCGGGATCTCTCCTGGCGACGAAGGATGGCATACTCCTGCGCGCAGTGGCGAGTCGGATCGATCGAAGAAGACCATTTCCGAGACAGTGTTGGAAGTGTCGCGGGAGGGCAGAAACGCCCTCCCCTACATTGCGCGGGAGTGGCGTTCAGGTCAGGCCGGCCGGGTGCTGTCGGGCCTGAAGGCCCTCCTACAGAGCGTTGGATCACCGCCGAGCGGTGGGGTGACGCGCCGTTTCGCTCGCGACCGGCTTGCCCGTAGCGAGGCACTGAGGCATCATGCCTGCGCGTGGGGATGAAACTCGGCTCCATGCCGTGTGATTGTCGGCTGACGGCTGTTCAATCCTATATCCCCAATCGGTTGGCCAAGGCCGCTGCAGTCAGCGGCCTTTTCTTTGTGTAGTAGCTGCCATACGCAGCGAATGGCGTGTCAGGATACCGAGGGAAGGTGCAGCCATCTCAGGCTGGTCATGGGGTCGGGTTTGTTGCTAGCGCTTCCGACAGGTATCGACTGATCCGGTCCCGGTTGGCCAAGAGACTGGAGAATTGCTTCTCGCAGACGTCACTGAAGCGCGCGAGTACCTTGCGATTGACCTGCTCTTGATCCTCGTGGATAGCGAGGGATCTGAATGTGAGTCCCCACCGCTCAAACTGCAGCAGGCTTATGGTGGCATCCCGGACCTTGTCATCATTGGGGAGCGCGAATGCGAGGATAGGACGGGCCATTCCGCTTATGCGACAGTCGACGGTGTATTTGCCTTCCGGATCGTGAGCAGAGTCCGACCAGTCGAAAACTCTACGGTTCTCGGGTACGTGCTCCGTGATGAAGGAGCGGAAGTCGTCCATGAAGGTGGAGCGAACCCGCTCTCGAGACAGGAAGGAGACATCGGAGATCTTGAGAAGGGCCTGAACAAAGCTGTAGAGGGCATCGCCATAGTGGCCTTCTTCCAGCGGTACCAGCAACTCCCCATGTCGGTCTGACACGCCGAATCCGAGGAGGGAATTGCTGATGATTTTCTGGCGCGTACCACGATGCAGATCGCTTTCGTCCAACCTGTAGGTGAGATGCATATAGGTGTGCCCCTCGTCCGACAGGATCCAGCGACCATCATCAGCCTTGAGCACTATTGGTAGATGGTCTCCATCGTCGAACATGAAGGGCGTCTCGACGCGATAGCGCTGGATCCCTTCAGGGAGCAACCTGATCCTCTCGGTTACTTTGGCAGTGAAGTCTCGCTCAATCGTTTCCACCAACATCTCTACCCCTCCAGTGGCAGTTCGATCTGCGTGCCACACGGTTCGACGAAGGCGCAATCATCAATCATACACCGCAGCGCACTCCTTAGATCTGAAAACCTCTCGGTAGGAGTTGCGAACCAATCCTCATCAAGCCCTTGCTCCTGATAGCGTTCAGTCGCCTCGTGTATGTGATAGTCATAGAACGTCTCTCGCTCCAGTCTGTTCGTGTGCGGGCCGTGTTTGCCGTTATAGCGTCGGAGACGGAACAGGGTGTTCACGTTGGGAAGGCGATGGGCGAGGATGACCGAGAAGTCAAACGGATTGTGGCTGCTCTGGCGGAGGATGAGCTTGAATTCAGAACCAGCCTGACCAGTGATGGCAAGTTCCGCCTCCATATGGCCCCGCTTGGACTTCAGAACGATGCGGCGTTCGTAGTCCATTGGAAGCGGTTTCGGCTCCTCGATCAGCCGCTGGATCTGTACATCGTCGAGCACGGCACTCATCACGACCCCCAGGTCAGAGGATCCCAATCCCTTACAAGCCAAAGAAAACCCCCCGGGGGATTCCCGTCAAGGCGGCGCATGCCCACTAAAGCGTTTCATGTGGCACTGCTGCCTAGAACTACGACCGGCCAGAATCCCCAGTCATCTGGAGGTGGATCACCCGTGCAGGGTGAGCGTGGAAGGGCCCTTCGGGGCCTTCTCATCTGGGTGGAGTATGGTGCCATATCCCAGGCAGACCAGTCAAGGCCTCTGCCGGAGCCGGCTCCTATCTGACTGAGGCTCGTGCCGTTGGCCTTCTCGGCAAGCGAATCGGAGTTTCGGTCTTGGAGATCCCCGTCGAGCGCGGCCACTCATCCCATGTGCGCCCCTCCATCACCCGCCCTGCCTTCTTCTTGTTGGTTCCGCCCCACTGCTTGAAGAAGAACGATATGCCGGTTGCCCGGCATTGGTCGCGGATGTGGGCTACCCACTCTTCGAGCATCGGCCTGGCCGCGGGCCCTGATTCACCTCCCACGATTACCCAATCAATGCCGTCCAGATCGACATAGCCAAGATCCTCGAGTAGAGGCTCGAACGAGACAAATCGCACGTGGGCCAACGCCTTGCGGAGGCAATCCAGCCTGGGAAGGTAGTCGCGCGTCTCGACACTGACCCCCATCCAGACATTCTGCGGCCAGTCCAGCCTGGCCCCGAGGGACTCCAGGCGTTCTGCTCTTTTCGTCAGCACCTGGAATGTGTGCCACGATGCTTCACGCATGACGGCGAACACGTCACGGATGAACTCATCAGGGACCTCTTCGTGGAAGAGATCGCTCATGGAATTCACGGAGACCGTTTGGGGCCGCTTCCACGACAAGGGGAGTTGCAGAGCTTGAGGATGGCACGTCACTTCAAAGCCTTTGGCGTAGTTTGCTTGCCCCATTGCCTGGAGACGCAGCGCCATGCGTTCGGCGTAGCAGTTCTGACACCCGGGACTGACCTTGGAACAGCCTGTCACAGGGTTCCACGTGGAGTCCGTCCACTCGATTGTCGATCCCTGGCCCATCAGTGCAACTCCCTTAGCAGATGATTCGCAATCCGGAGTGCGGTTCGCTGCCCGGTTGGGCTCCCCACAGCGAAGCACAGGAGGTACAACGGGTTGTTCGTCTTATTCTTGAGGATTCCGGGCGGTTCGGCTACGCCTGCAAACAGCTCACGGAGACGGTTGTTGAAGTAGCGCCCTATCGTCTCCATGGTCGCCTTCTCAACGCGTGCCTGCTCGTCGCCGAAAAGGTCGGGGGGCACGCTGATCCACCGGAAGCTGGCCCGCTGACCAGTGCCTCGCTCGAAACTCATCGGCGCGATCCTGAATGTCATGATCTGGGATGAACGGTGCTCTGAACCCCCTGCCGGACAAACCCCTCAGCTCCTCCGGAGCTTGTCGACGAGAGCGGGCACCCCGACCACTATCAGGCTTCTGTGGAGAACAAGGCTTCGGGGCGAATCACCGCCTCTGCCAAGGGAACCGCCTCCACGCGTTCGGATAGTGCATACCGACGCGATCCAGGGTACACGACGGCAATTCGTTCCAGTTGCAGATCCGCCAAGGCGACGCGCATCGACGACGTCAGCCGCGGTGCGTCCACTCGCTTGCACTCGATACCGTAGTGCCGCCCGTGCATAACCAGCAATAGATCCAGCTCGGCACCTTGATGCGTCGCCCAGAAGTGCGCGCTGTCGGGCTCGATGGCCCGCAGGATCTCCTCGATCACGTATCCCTCCCATGAGGCTCCGCACTTCGGGTGCCGGAGCAGATCCCCCTCGGTGCTGACGCCAAGGAGGTAGTGTAGCAGCCCCGAATCGCGGAAGTACACTTTGGGAGACTTGACCTGCCGCTTTCGCAGGTTGGTGTGCCACGCCGGTAACGAACGCACCATGAACAGGTCGCAGAGCAGATCGAGGTAGCGGCGTGCGGTGGTCTCCCCAATACCAAGTGAACGAGCAGGCTCGGCTGCGTTCCAGATCTGCCCGTGATAGTGCGCAACCATACTCCAGAAGCGGAACATGGTTGTGGCCGAGGCGGCAAAGCCCAGTTGTGGAACGTCACGTTCGAGGAAGGTCTGGACGAACTCCCGCCGCCAGCGGAAGGAGCTCTCATCGTCTCTGGCAAGGAACGACAGGGGGAAGCCTCCTCGAAGCCAATGGCGTGAATGGGCGGTCAGGCCGGTCTCCTCCAGAGTGAGGCCACCCATGGAGACCCGCTCGACTCTACCAGCCAAGGACTCCGATGACTGACGAAGCAGGCCGGGGGAAGCGCTACCCAGGAGTACGAAGCGCGCGGGAAGGGGTGTGCGGTCCGCCAAGACGCGAAGTACCGGAAACAAGTCTGGCCGTCGCTGAATCTCGTCAATGACGACAACTCCACGAAGGTCTTCGAGAGCAGACATCGGCTCATCAAGGCGGGCCAGATCGCGAGGGTCCTCCAAGTCAAAGTACTCCGGCGCCCCCGCGGGCACGATTTGCCGCGCCAGGGTCGTCTTGCCGCATTGGCGAGGCCCGAGCAGCGCAACCACCCGGTTACGTTGCAGCGCTCGCTTGACGCGTTGGAGCAGATCGGTTCGAGGAAGCATGCAGTCATGCTACCATGAAATTCCCCCATGTCAAGGTGGATTTTCATGGCACGATACCTGCGAGGCAGGTGCGTGCACGGTTCGAGGTCACTGTCCTTCCGGATTGATCCTTGGTGGTCGTGTCTTGGCGCCGGCGCCATCGTGAGTGGTGTCAGAGCGACGTCTGGCAAGCTCACCGAGTCTGGAAAGAGACCATCGGCTCATGACCCGCCCCTCAGACTTCACCGATCTATCCAGCCTCCCCAGACTGGCCTCAGAGGCAGTGTTCCTTCCAGACCTCTTCACCCCTTCAGTTCTTCACCAGGGCGTGAAGTCTCAGGATGCTTCAACGGGTCCGGAGGTCTTATCTGGAAAGCTAATCGCTCGGAAACTTGACATTTTACCTACGTCCCGTGCGCCCGCACCACGTATCGTCCGGGCTGGCCCGGGGCCCCCACTAAGCTGTAACTTCACTCCACGCGGCACCCATCACCCTCATCCCCCGCAT
>JAFGKV010000115.1 GCA_016928395.1 Candidatus Fermentibacterota bacterium
CCGGCTGTCTTCCAGATTCTGACTACTGGATTCTGGATACTGCCCTGCGTCTCCTCACTCCTCACTTGGAAGAGACCAAAGCGAACCCGTCCATCCATCCATCGTTCCACGCATCCGTCCATCTCGATATTCTACTTGTGGAATATTCCATGGCTGGAATATCGCATTGCTCCAGACATCCCCATCGTGCATCATTACAGATCCCGGGCTGAAATGCCCGGTGCTCGTCGACACCAATGGCGAACCCGATAGCGATAGCGATGGGAGAGCATGAGGGAGGGCAGAGGCGCCCTCCCCTACGAATCGAACCACGGGAGACGGCTGGGAGCCACCCAACCCTGAACCCTTGCGCCTCGAACCGACTACGGCGCCGGGATGACGTCCTGGAGGGCTGAGGCCCACATCAGAAGGCGCTCGTCGGCGCCGAAGGGGGCCACCAGTTGCAGGCCCAGAGGCAGGCCGCGGGGCCCGCGGCCTGCGGGGAGGCTCAAGGCGGGCATACCCCCATGGGTCCACGGCAGATTCATGATGGGGTTGCCGGTGGAGGACAACCCCTCTGGCGCCTCGCCCTGGGCCGAAGGCGAGATCCAGAGGTCAACCCCATGCCGAACCATGGCCTCCTCCATCTCCTCTCGCAGCGTTCGCATACCGGCTCTGGCCTCGGCCAGCTCTGCGGCGGAGACCGTCTGGCCTTCGAGGATCAAATCTCGTGTGGCCGGGCCATACAGCGAGCCATGGGAAGCGAACCATTCCCGGTGTACATGGGCGAACTCCGCGGCGACCATGCGCCGGTGACGGCGGTTCACCTTGTCGATAGTCGGAAGCAGGGGCGCCTCCTCAATGGCGCACCCGGCACCGCGGAGGCGTGTCACACACTCCCGGAACCCGGCCAGGCCTTCGGGATGTGCCTGGGCCAGGTAGGGCCCCGCAGGGATTCCGAGAACCGGCGGCGAGGTAGAAGGCGCCTCAGCCCGCCAGTCCGGTATGGCGGCTGCCGCGACATGGGCCATCCCCTCCACATCCTGGGTGAAGAAACCCACCGTGTCCGCCGACGCGGAGAAGGAAACTATGCCGGTGGTACTGACGCGGCCAAGGCTGGGCTTGAACCCGACTACTCCGCAGTAGGCGGCGGGGCGTATGATGGAGCCGATGGTCTGGGTTCCCACTGCGACATGACACAGCCCCGCGGCAACCGCGGCCGCGGAGCCGCTGCTGGATCCGCCGGGAGTGTGGGACGGGTCATGGGGATTGCGGGTTGGACCGGGCTGGAAGAAGGCGAACTCCGTGGTGATGGTCTTGCCGAGCACGAATGCGCCGGCATCGCGGAGGCAACGAACGACGGCGGCCTCTTCGCCCTTGAAGAGCTCATGCGGGAGCCTCGAACCGGCCCGAGTCGGAAGGCCTTCCACGTGGAAGATGTCCTTCACGCCCACCATGACGCCGAAGAGGGGCGGCCGGGTGGTGGGGTCGGGGGACGTCTCGCGCAGACGACGGGCTTCTTCGCGCAATCGTTCCCTCCGATTCGGCTCGGGAAGGAAGGCGTGGATGCGGCGGTCGACCTTCTCGATCAGGTTGCACGCCGCCTCGATGTGGGCGACAAGGTCACTAGCGTCGCTTCGCAGGGCAACCACGTCGGACGCCAGGAGCGCAGGGTTCAGGAGAGGGTATTCAGCCATGGTCACTCCGCACGGGCGATGGAGCGTTCATGTCGCCTCCTCACCCTCTCCCTCTCCTGTGAGGAGAGGGGATGCTGGAACTCCGCCGGCTTCAGGACTTGTGGACAACTGAGGCCCTCCGAGGCACTTGGCGTTGCTGACAATTGCCCGAACGACACAGAATCACGACCCCGGGCATATCTGCGTCGGTAGCCTGCTGTTGGGTTACGATGCGCTCACCCAACCTACATCTACTTCTGTTGGGTTACGCTGCACTGACCCAACCTACATCTACTGATGACTGAGAACTGAGAACTCCTCGCACCGCGAGGCCTCACACCACCCCCTGGGCCCGCAGGTCGTCGATCCGGGCGTGGGGCATGCCCAGGAGTGACGACAAGACCGAGTCCGTGTGTTCGCCGACATCCGGTGCCCGGGTCAACGGGGGTTCGATCGGCACCGAGGAGAGCTTGATGGGATTGCCCGGCACCAGAACCGTTCCCGCCACGGGATCTTCCACGTCTACCAGCATGTTTCTCGCCTTGAGCTGCCGGTTCTCCACCACGCGGTCGATGGTGTTGACCGGGCCGCAGGGCACTCCCGCCGCCTCCAGAATCACAAGCCACTCAGCCACGGTCTTGACCGCAAACACGGGTTCTAGGAGGGCGATCAGATCCTCCAGCGCGTCGGTGCGGGAGGCATTGGTAGCGAAGCGCGTCTCCGCGGCCCAATCGGGCCGGCCGATGGCCTGGCAGAGCCTAACCCAGATGCCATCATTGCCGGCTCCCACCACGAAATAGCCATCCAGGGCCTTGAAGGCCTGAAATGGCGTGATGGTCGGATGCCTGTTGCCCAGAGGCCCCGGCGGCACGCCGTCGACCTGGAACCGCGCGACGGCATTCTCCAGAATGGCCAACTGGCAATCCAGCATCGCCACGTCAACCTTCTGGCCGCGGCCCGTCTTCTCCCGCTCGTACAAAGCTCCCATGATGCCGACTGCGGTAAACAGCGAGGCGGTGATATCGCCGGTGGACATGCCGACCCGGGTCGGCGGCATGTCGGGCCAGCCGGTGATGCTCATGATGCCGCCCATGGCCTGTACCAGGATGTCGTAGGCGGGCCTCTTGGAGTCGGGGCCCGTGTGCCCAAACCCTGAGATAGCGGCATAGATGAGCCGGCTGTTGTGCTCCCGCAGCATCTCATACCCCAGGCCCAAACGTTCCATGACGCCGGGGCTGTAGTTCTCAACCAGCACATCGGACTGCATGACCAGATCCAGGAGAATCCCGCGGCCCCGCTCGGTCTTCAGGTTGAGAGTCACGCTCCGTTTGCCGCGGTTGATGGCGAAGAAGTAGAGGCTCGTCCCATTCTTGAATGGCCCGAAGGCGCGGGAGTCGTCGCCGCGCCCCGGGATCTCCACCTTAATCACGTCGGCCCCGAGATCACTCAAGACCATGGTACAGAAGGGACCCGCCAGCACCCGGGTAAGGTCTACCACGCGGATTCCCTCAAGCGGTCTGGCCATGTCGCGCCTCCTTTTCCATCACCGCCAAGGCCACCTTTTCGGCCGTCAGGGGCATGGAGGTCAATCGCACACCCAAGGCATCCTCCAGCGCATTGGCCACCATGGGCGCGGCGGGAAGCATGGGGTGTTCCCCGATACCCCGGGCGCCGAACGGCCCGTCGGGCTGGGGCACCTCCACGATAATGGGCACTATCTCATCGGGAATATCCATGGCGGTGGGGATCTTATAGTCTGTGAAGTTGGGGTTTGCCAGTCTGCCATGCTCATCGAACCGCATGTCTTCGTAGAGCACGGTGGCCAGGCCCTGCACCAGGCCGCCCTCTATCTGGGCCTTTACCATGCGGGGGTTGATGGCCTTTCCGGCGTCCAAGGCCTCAACCACCTTGCGTACCCGCATTTTGCCGGTCTGCCGGTCGACTTCCAGGGTCAATGCGGCGGCACCCACCGTGTAGTGCACATTGGGATGCCCGCCCTGGCCGGTCTCAGGGTCGGAAACCGCCGAGGCGTACTCAGGCATGAACATGCCGCGTCCCACGATGGGACCGCCCCGGTAGGTGCCGTCTTCGGTCTGGATACCCGAGATCACGAAAGAGCGCAAGGCAAGGCAGAAATCAGGCCTCGTACGGCATTTCAGGGTCTCGTCTTCCAGGTAGAGGCTCTCCTGGGGGATGTGCAGGGCGCGCTCCGCGACGGCGAAAATCTGTTCCCGGGCATCCAGCGCGGCACGGCGCACGGCATTGCCAGTGCTCCATGTGATATGGGATGCCACGGTCTGCCATTCGTAGGGGTTGCGGTCGGTGTCGGGGGTCTCTACTCGAATCTTGTGAGGCGGTACGGTGAGCACCTCGGCCGCGATCTGGGCCATGGCGGTGAGCACTCCCTGCCCGATCTCCATGGCTGATATCAGGATATTGATGCTGCCATCCTCATTGAACTTCAGAAAGGCGGTGGATGAAGCATTGGGCGGCATGGCAGGGGCTTTCCACAGCAGAGAAAACCCCTTGCCCACCAAGGCGGTGGAGCTGGAAGGGGGCTCCTTCTCGCCCCATTTGATCTCCTCTGCCACGCGATCGATGGCCTCAAGAAGACCGTTGGGGTTCATCGAGGCGCCATAGGCGAGAACGTCGCCCTCCCGGATGGCATTGTGCCTTCGGAAGGCGACCGGATCCATACCGATGGCGTGGGAGGCCTTGTCCACCATGCTCTCCAGCCCGAAGAGGAACTCGGAATAACCGAATCCACGGTACGGGCCGCCGGGCGGCAGATTGGTATAGATGCAGAGCGAGTCGATGACGACATGGGGAATCCTGTACGGGCCCGTGGCCGAGAGCCCCACGGCGTTCACCACGTTGGCGCCATACTCCACGTAGGCGCCGGCATCCCAGTACAGCGTATGGGACAGGGCCGTGATGGCGCCGTCTCTCTTTACCCCCATGCGCAGCTCCGACCGAAGCCCCAGGCGCTGGTACGTATTGTAGAACTCCTGCTCCCGCGACCAGCATAGCTTCACCGGCTTGCCGCGCAACTTCGTCGCCAAGGTCGCGGCCAGGATCTCCATGGTGACGCCGGCTTTGCCGCCGAATCCTCCGCCCACGTAGGGCGTGATCACGCGCACGTCATGGTGGGTTAGCCCCAGCGGCGCCAGCGTTTCTGCGAACAGATTCCGCTGGGTATGGGGGGATTGGGATGCCGTCCACACGGTGAGCCGGCCTGACTGGTCGAAGAGGGCCACGGCCCCATGGGGTTCAATGGCGCAGTGGGCATACCGAGGCACGGTGAACACCCCGTCCACCACGACATCGGCATCGGCGAAGCCCTGGGCCGCATCTCCCCTTCGGATCTTACGCCAATGGGCGATGTTCGTACCTGCCTTGGGGAAGAACCACGGCACATGCTCGTAGTTGCCCAGCTCGGGGTGAACCCGCACCCCGTCATCCTTGAGCGCCTCCATCTGGTCGAAGACCGCGGGCAGCGGCTCGTAGTCGACCCATACCGCGGCAGCAGCCGCCTGGGCGGCGGCAGGGCTCCGAGCCACCACCACAGCCACCTGTTCACCCACGAAGCGCACCCGGTCGGCGGCCAACACAAAGCGGTCTTTCATGTAGAGCCCGAAGTGAAGACCGGCGAAGTCCTTACCCGTGAATACCGCCACTACCCCCGGCATCCCTTGGGCGTGGGAGGTATCGATGCCGCGAATGAGCGCATGGGCGTGGGGGCTTTCCACGACCCAGGCATAGTGCACATTCGGGCCAAACTCCACATCATCCACGAACTGGGCGGCTCCTGAGACCTTCTCCCGTCCCTCCAAGCGCTCAACGGGCGCGCCAATGAACCGATAGTCACTCATGGCATCGCCTCCCTAGACTCTGCACCGCCTCGATGATGGGCCTGTATCCCGTGCAGCGGCAGAGGTTCCCTGCCAACGCTTCCTTGATCTGTCCCTCAGTGGGATGGGGCGTATCGCGCAGAAGCTCGGTGGCGGTCACGATCATCCCCGGGGCGCAGAAACCGCATTGAAACGAATCGTTGGCGAGAAACGCCTCCTGGAGCGCCGTCAGACCGTCTGCGGCGATGCCTTCCAGGGTCGTGATCTCATGGCCGTCAACTTCCACGGCCAGAATTAGGCAACTGCGTACACTACGACCATCCAGCAAGACGGTGCAGGTGCCGCAGTCTCCGCGATTGCACCCAGCCTTGGGGCTCTTGATTCCCAGGCGATCCCGCACTACGTCCAGCAGGATCTCCCACGGCTCTACCGCGATGCTGCGCCGCTCGCCATTCAGCATGAATGTGATGGTGGTCATTTCAGCCTCCCAGAAGTGCCATGGCGGGCGGTTCGCCGCGCAGCCTGCGGGCGGCCTCCAGAAGCCCCCGCTCCAGCATGAGCGCGGCCATGTGCCGGCGATAGGCTTGGCTGGCACGAATATCCGAGATGGGTGCAATCTCCCCGTCGACGGCGGCCTTGGCTCGAGTCAGGGTTTCCTCGTCGAGCTCTCGACCGGCGAGCAATTCCTCGATAGTATGTGCCCTGGCCGGGATCGGGCCCAGCGCGCAGAAGGCCACGCGGTAGGTCTTGTCTTCCAGTGCCATCACCGCGACTCCGGCCTGGGCGAGGTCCTCGCCTCGATAGCGCCCGAGTTTCACATAGCAGCCCGCATGTCGTCTCTGCGGACGGGGTACCGTGACTGAGACCACCAACTCGTCGGGACGGCGCGCCGTCTGTTTGGGGCCGGTGAACCACTGGTGAATCGAGACGTTTCTCTCGCCGCGAGCAGAGGCCAGGTGCACGTGGGCGTCGTGCACCAGCACCGCGGGGCCGCAATCCAGCGACGGTACCGCGGAGCATAGGTTTCCCGCCAGAGTCGCGCGGTTCCTGATCCCGGTCGAGGCCACGGTGGCGGCGCTCTCGGCGATCAGGGGAAACCCGTCCCGAACCTCGGGGGAGCATAGGATGTCAGAGAAGGTCACCCCCGCAGCTATTTCCAGCCGGTCATCACTCACCGCGATGCGGCGAAAACCGGCCAGATCCTTGACGTCGATCACGCACTCGGGAACGAGGCGGCCTTCCTTCAGGTGTACCACCACATCGGTTCCCCCGGCCATGATCGTGGCCCTCTCGCCGTGCAATGCCAACAGGGAAAGGACTTCCACCACGGTGGAAGGCCGGGCGTAGGAGAACTGGTGCACAATTGCCATAGAATACACTCCTGTGCGGTGGCGGTCACTCCTCTGGAGGCGCCAAAGCGACGATACGGCACATGGAGGATTCCAGCTCCATGCCGCGCAGCGGGAACAGGCCGATCCACACCCGGCGGTTGCTCAACCGGTCGATTTCTCCCCCCAGGTTCTCGGCGTGAACCAGCCGCTTCGGGAAAAGCTTCAGGTGCATTACCTGGTAGAATTCGTCGGGGGGAAACATCTCGTCCCACGGTTTTCCATACCGCTGCAGGAGCCGTGCCTCGGCCTCGTGAAACCGTTTCGGATGCCAGTCGCGAATGATGGTGTTCATGGGATGATCGGCGCTGCCACAGTCGACGCCAATCCACTTGAACTTCATGTCCAGCGCCCAGGTGTGGAAGTCAGGACTGGGGCCGGGATGCTTCACGAAGTAGCGGATCTCGTCGGATTCCGGCCTGTCCCACGAGTAGCGGTGATAGCCGGTATTGATGATCAGGATGTCGCCCTTTTTGATATCGGCACGACCGCTGAGCAGCTCAGGGGAGTAGAGGTCGTAATCGCCGACGTGAGACGAGATGTCCACCACGACGCCCGGGCCGATCCATTCCTCCAGAGGCACCTGTCCGATGGTGCGCCCGCTGGCGTGGAAGTGAATCTCTCCGTCTATGTGAGTGCCCACGTGATTGCTGGTGGTGATGATCTGGCCGTTGGCGCCCTGCCCCATGTGGGCCCCGGCGAGACGCTTGAAGTACTGGATGCCCAGCGGCATGTAGCTGGGCCACGGGGGCGTATGCACGCTCAGCGGTTGGGTCAAATCGTAGACGGCGACCCGGTCCATGAAGGCAAGGAACTCATCGATACGCATTGTCAACTCTCCTTCAATGTCGGCTCAAGAGCAAAGGCCAAGGCCCGCGCGGCGGCGAGGAAGGGTTCTATGGGCGCACGCACGACTCCCGCGCCCACCTGGCCGATGCCGGGCTCCCGGTGGGCGACACCGGTGTCGATGAAGGGCTGTAGCCCGGTGCGTGCCACCTTGACGAGGTCAATGCCCACCGGCGTGCCCCGGAAGTCAAGCCCGGGAATCCGGTAGGCGGTATGCTCGGCGGCGGTAATCTCGTACATGGCCAAGGTGTAGCCTACGGCGTCTCTTGCCGCACCGCCGACGAACTGCACGATGGCCGGGGCCGCGGCAATGGCGAAGCCGCCCAGGCCGGCGGTCTCCGTGATGGCGCTGTCGCCGATATCGGGGTTGGCATCGGCCTTGGAGAAGCCGGGAAAGAACAGGGCATCCGGCACGGGGGCGGGCGCGGTAAACCACGCGGAACCCGTGCCCGAGGCCTGCACGCCGAACTCGGTGCCGTTGCGGGCCATGGCCACCACCACACTGCTGGAAGGGATCCCGCGAGCGGAATCCAGCGACACCTTGCAGGAGGCCATGGAGAGGTTCAGGAAGAAGTGATCGTTGCCGTCGATGAAGCGCAGGACCTCTGCCGCGGCATCTCGGGCCGCGGTTTCGACAATGGCGGGCGCAAGAATCCGCAGGAACAGGGAGGTGGCCGCGCGATTACGGTTGTGCACCTCGTCGCCCATGTGCAGGGCCTGGGCGATGATCGCGCGGAGGTCTATGCCTCCCAAAGCCTTCACGGCCTCGGCGAGCACGGGAAACAGGAGATCCGCCATCCAGTCTAGCCGTTGGATGACCTCCGGGCTGTAGGCGCCGTACCGGAGAACCTTGCCCAGCCCTTCATTCATGGTGCAGAAGGCCTGGGCGCCGACCTCATCGTTTCGCACGACGAACACAGGCATGGAGGCTGAGATGATGCCGGCCATGGGGCCTACCGAGGCATGGTCATGGCATGGGGAGAACCGGATCGCGCCGGAGGCGGCCAGGTCGCGAGCCTCCTCAACCGTACCGGCCCGTCGCTCGTAGAGGAGCGCGCCCATGACGGCGCCCTGCATGGGGCCGCACATCCGGGGCCAGGCGATGGGAGGGCCGGCGTGAAGGATGGTATCCGGGGTCATCCCCGGGATAAGGTCGAGGGCTCTTCCCAGGGTTACCAGCCGGGGTCGAGCCGATAGGATACGGGATACGGCTTCCTGGTTGGCGGCGGTGATACGCTCGGCATGGCGCGCGAAGGCGGCCATGACATTCGGCGGCAGTGCAGGGGGGCGCCAGTCCACCTGGATCGCCTCGGCGCCAGCGGCTCTGATGCCGTCACAGAACCAGGGAATGCCGACATTCACCACTGACAGCGGCCGGTCAAACAGCTCGGTGCTCATGCGTCCCTCCCTGCGGCGATGGTCGCGGCCAGGTACGACGCCGCGGCGTTGGATGGAGCGACCACAGCGCCGGCCTCACGCAGTGCATCCTGTACGGAAGGCAGGCGCTGGGGATCGGCGGCGGTGCCTGTGACCGAGACGACGATGGGCAAAGTCCTCCCCCCTTCCGATGCAATGCGTTGGGCATCCTGAATGGCGGGCGCCAGCTCGCCGGCGGGGTCAGGGTGGGCTCCGTACCCCAGCACTACGTCCATGAGAATCACGGCGACTCCTGGGTCGCGGGCCTCCTGCACCAATCGGCGGCATCGCAGCGAGTAGTCGATCATGGGATGGGGCCTACCCACGGTGAATTCGTCGGCGCCCAAGTCCACCAGGGAGTGCATGCCGCCCCGGGGAGCACTTGCACGTTCTGCAGATGCGGAACGCCGCAGATCGCCGGCGAAAGATCCCACGAGAGGCATCATAATGGAGGCGGCTTCGCCTCGGAGGGTACCGCCGCTGAAGAGGCCCCGCACGAAGCGCTGGGATGGCGCCAGGGAGGGCCGGATGGAGGCGGCGATGGCCTTCATCTCTGATCTGCGCGCGGCCAGGATCTGCGGTATGGCGCTCACGTCGTCGCCCTTGGCCAACGTGGCCGCGGCGATACCGGCCTCCTCCAACGTGGTCGCGGAGAATGCCCACGGGCCGGGGCCGTCATGGCTGACCCCGAGGAATGCGGTCACCACGGGTTTGTCACTCCGGCGTGCCGCCCGCGAGATCAGGGGCACCACCTCGGTATCGGGCGCTTTGGCGATAAGCACGATCACCGCCGTGGCCGCGTCATCAGTCAAGAGACGCAGGGCCTCCAGGAACATGATACCTCCCACCTCACGGAGGGTGTCGCGCCCGCCGGTGCCCAGAGCCTGGGAGATCCCGGCGCCCTGATTGGACACGATGGTGCTGACCTCCTGGAGCCCCGTGCCGGAGGCTGCCACGATGCCCACGGACCCGCGCCGGACGACATTGGCGAACCCCAGAGGCGCCCCATTGATGATGGCACTACCGCAGTCTGGCCCCATGAGCAGGAGCCCGCGGTTTCTGGCCAGGTGTTTGAGTTCCACTTCGCGCTCCAGGGGCACATTGTCCGAGAAGATCATGACGTGCAGGCCAAGCCGCAGGGCGTCAAGAGCCTCATCCGCCGCGAACCGGCCCGCCACGGAGATCAACGCCAAGGAGGCCGAAGGCAATGCGGCAACGCCGCCATGGAGTGTGCGCGGCGCGTCGGGCGGGAGGCTGGGGCCGCCTCCTCGCAGTGCGTCATCCACCGCGCCCAATGCTGCCGCCGCGGCATCGCCGTTGTCGGCAATGACCGCCACCAGGAGGTCTTCATCCTTCGCGCCGGCGAACGAGGGAAGCAGCATGCCCGCGGAGTGGAGAATGGCCTTGTTGGTGGCGGTAGCCATTACCAGAGCGACATCCTGCACACCGGGCAGCTTCCGCAGTTGCACGGCTGCGGCCATGAGGGCCACCGAATCGAAGTAGGAACCCGTGAGAACAGTACCGCTGGTCATGTGGTCAGTCCCTGATGGAGAGAGAGGAAGAGCCCCGTCATGAGATCGGCCCCCGAGGTAGAGCCCATGCCCATGAGCCGGTGACCGTGCGTCTCTAGTGCCGTCTCATCGCTGTGCGCCAGTGCCTCTACATAGTCTTTCACCGGCGCCGCGAAGCACCCCTCGGCTGCTAGGGTAAGTGAAGTACGTGAGAGAAGGGTTGTCCCGCGGGTATGCAGAGTCACGGTGTCCAGAGAAAGGGCAAACCGTCTGTTGCCCATTGTGGCCAGCATGTGCCGTGCGGCGAGATGACCCACCAGAAAGTCGTCACCGCTGGGCGTGAGGCCGATACCGGTGCCGCAGAGCCGGCGAACTCCCTCGGCTTCCCGGCCGCCGAACAGGAGGCGAACCCCCTGGGTGACGGCGTCAACATATCGGCTCACGAAGCGGCTCGCTGGGGCAGTCGGCTCCACCGAGAAGAGCCACGAGAGGCTCTTTTGCGGCGCGTGACGACGGAGGAAATCCATCTGGGTAGCCATGTGTCTTTGCAGGTCGGCCCGTGTCGTCTCCACGTAAGGCCGCGATGACCAGCGGGACTCCAAGAGGGGGATACGAACGTCATCTATGGACACGGCATCCTGCGTGATCACGAGGGAGCGTGGGCATTCACACCAGAGCCCTCGGGTGACGATGTTCACCGGGCCAGGGCCCACGCGTTCGTCTACTACGGAGACCATCCGATCCTCGGCGGCGAAGTTCGTCACGCGGGGAAATCGAGAGTGTACCCGGAAAGAGCCCGGCCTGAGGCGATCGCCGCAGGAGAGCACCTGTGGCATGCCAGCCCAGGGGGGTATGGGCGCCGGGGGGGTCTGGGCAACCTGCATGAAGGACCTGCCGGGTATGGGTACGAGAACATCGACGAGAGAGGGATGATGGTCGGATGGCGCGCCATGTCAAGCCGCACGGGCCCGTACGCCGCGGGAGTGTCTCATGGCGAGAAGGGAGGTGAAGCGGTGGTGGGACGACGAACTGAAACGGGGCGACGGGCAGATCCCGTCGCCCCGACATCTCTGACGGAAGTCTACCGAGTGACTACCACTTTCACCGCGGATTCGCCGCCGGAGGCGCTCAGCCGGGCGATGTAGAGCCCGGGCCCAACACGATGGTTTGCACCATCAGCCAGGTCCCACACGGCAGCATGGAAGCCTGCTTCCGCGGTAGTGCGCAGCGTCCGCACATGGCGGCCGCTGACATCGTAGATCGCCAACGAGGCTGGGGCATCCTCAGGCAAGGAATAGCGGAACGTGACGTCGCCGGCGGCGGGGCACGGTTGGGCGGGCTCCAGGCGTAATGCGGTGGGAGCTCCCCACGCCCGTGGGACCGACACACGTACCGGTGCGTGGAACCGTTCAATGCCGGAGAGTGACACATCGGAGAGGGTGTAGAGGTACGTCGTCCCTGCATCGATGTCTCCATCGACATACTCGTAGGCCTGGGGGACGGCGGTGGTGCCGGCGCCGGGCACCATTCCAGGGGTGAGTACCTCCCTGCGACCATCAACGGTACGGTAGATGCGGAAACCAGCATTGTCCGTCTCGGATGCAGTGGTCCAGGAGAGGAGTACGCCGTCGCGGGTAGTATGGGCGGCGAATCCAACCAGTTCCACCGGAGTCACCTGGGCCAAGTTGCCGCCTTGGAGAATCTCCTTGGTAGTATCGTCCTGCAGGAAGGCAACTATGGTACAGGCCCGGTCACGCCACCCCGCGGGGATCTGGAAGCTCTGGACATCACTCACCATCCCGCCGGAGGGGACAGTGATTCCGACCCCGGCCGCCGAGGGGAAGACATGCAGAGCAGTGAAGTACAGGTGATTAAAGCCCTGCCAGTTGTACAGGGTATCATCGCCGGTGGCCACGTAACGGAGTGTGGCAGTGATGTCGTCTCGCTCCGGCTCGCTGTAGATGTCAGCCCGAACCGTTCCCTGCCCGGTTGCACCGTCATAGGAGAGCAAGGTCAGGTCCATGAAGACGGGGCTGGGGATACCTTGGCGCTGATTGTAGAAGGGGGTGTAGTCGACCGGGATTGTGTCGCCTCCCAGTACTCTGATCAGACCGTCCAACATCACCGTCGGATACCCGGTGACCGTGTAGTAGTTCTTGCGGTCAACACAGCCGGGAACCTGGAACGCATCGCTGACGTGGTAGGCCACTACCGCGAGACGTTCCCCCACCTGTTGCTCCAGATTGTACAGGCCTTCCATGGCACTGGGACACCACCCGCACCATGTTCCGGTGAACTCCTCGGCAACCACGGTACGCAACGCCGCGGTGGCCGGGATTGGCAGCAGCACCACCAGCGCGAGCAGAGGCGCGAGTTTCGAAGGATAGGCTCGTGTCACAGGTGTTCCTCCTTCCGGATCACAAGGGCCGATTGCACAACGGGGCTTCACGTAACAGACCCATGCCAAAGGTGTCAAACATATCTTAACCGTGGGGGTAGAAACAAATCGCTGGGGTGAGAACGGATGGTGCTTCGCAGTCGACAGGCGAACGCCACTGCCGGTGGATTACGACACTGCTGGAGCAGCCGGCAGTGGAGTGCGGGGCAAGGCGGGCACAGGAACGGGTGACAGACTGGCCCCCGAAAAATGGATTCTCTGGGCGATGAAGTCCCTACTCGGATTCGATGATCCTTTCGAAGACTTCACGACCCGTGGGCTCGAAACTCATGGCCTCCGCCAAGAGGATAAGTTCCCTCTGGGTGCGTCGGAGTCGTACTTCCATGCTGCGGGCACCCTTGGATGCGGCAAACCGAAGAGCCTCAGCTTCCAACGCCTTGAGGGTAGCTCCGCCCCGGTAGGGCTTCGACACATAGAGTTCATGGATGCAGAACACCAGCCCCATGTGGACCGTGCTGGCGGTGAACCCACCCATCAGATAGCCCACGGGGAATCGCCCTTCCCAAGCCACCAAGACATGAAGGCCGCCCTCCCGCTTCCCCATCAGCTCATGCAGCGCCTCCGCCATCCGCCGGGGATCGACCGTGCGGCCAAAGTCTTCACGCAATGCAACGACAAGGTGGAGAATGTCAGCCAGGCGCCGGCGGGAGATTCGCTGAGTCCGTATCATGAGTGCCTTTCCGGTGAGCGCGCATTTCTTGGTGATCAAAGGAGCACCGAGAGGAGGTCCGACGGTGCAATGGGCCGATCCGATCGGCATGTGCCATGGCACGGAGAGGAAGACGACCCTTGAACACCATGGTTGATCATTGCCGACTCCTAAGGTACAGTACGGCGTTTTGGTAGTCCAGCACCCAGTCGAACCGCTCGAGAAGCGGCAACCCGATATTCCCTGCCACCTCCGTGGCGGCCGTTACGCCACGGCCAGTCGGCGAAAACAGCGTCCTCACGCCCTCAAGCCGCACGCCGCCCAGCACGAGGGAGTCGACCTCGCCCACGAAGACATCACCGCCTCCTCCAATGCCCGCAGCGGACTGGAGGGCGAGGCTTTCGGGCGGGGGCATTATGCCCTCCTGGATGGCAAACGGCGTGTGCATGATCAGGGGGAAGGAGTTGCCGGTGTCTATGATGAAACGCCCCTTTCTGCCTTCCACATAGGCATCCACCATGGGGACACTGGCCACGAACTGGAGAGGGAGCTTCACGTAGTCTTCCCCAGGATCAAGTCCCGGCGGTGCCAGCAGGAGTGAGTCGCCCCTTCCTATACGTCCCACTGAACGCTCCGAGAACAACCCATACCCAAGGATTCCGTGCACCGGTTCCGGCTCCGACTGGTTCATCAGGGATAGATCGACCACCGCAAGCCTCACCCCCTGCATGTGCACGCAGCCGACACTCAATTCCTCGGCCTGGGCGACTCCGACGGTCTCGAACCCGACGACGCCTTGGGCCGGAAGCGCCCCCTGGGAGGTCATTCCCAACCTCGATGCGGCAGACTTGTCGATGCACGACATGCCGGCGCCCGAGTCAACATAGAAACGTAATGTCGTGGTTTCCCCCAGGTTCACCGGTGCGATGAGGTGACCATTCATGCTGATCGGCACGACGCATGACGTCTCACGAACGATTTCGAGGCGGCCAGGCCGGCGAAATACCGCATCTGATACTGTGGCATTTACTTTCACCTGATCGACCTTCATCTCGAGAGAGAACATGCCTGCAATGGTCTGTACCCCACGAAACGGCAACATCAGGCCTTCGGCGGGCCTGAAATCCAGGAACCGCGCCTCCACCGGCATGCCGAGTTTGGAGAGTTTCACCTTGTCCAAGAGCCCCGTGTCGCGGTTGAAGAAGAGATGGACGGGCCCACCGCCATGCTCAACCACCACACAGACATGGGAGGAGTCAGAGAACTCGTCGCAGAGGCGCATCTTGGCACGCAGCTCATCGCTCATGGGAGCGGCCGCCCCCACTTGCGCCAGAAGGAGGAACTCCTCAAGCTCCGCCTCGGACAGTGTTCTGACCACCCCGCTATGGTCCTGGATCCAGCCCTGCTCCTCGGCGTATGCCCATGCGTAACTGAGCGGCCCGATATCGATGCGTTCCATCACCCAATCCGGTGATTTCTGCACGGAGTAGGTCGTGCCGGAAAGGCCCATCCCTTCCACGGAGCCGAACATCTGCAGCGAGTGAATGCCGTCCAAGACTCCGCGTCCTCCCAAGGCAATCTCATAGCGGCCCAGAATCTCGTCTACGGTGATGCTTCGGGCAGGGCTACACGAAAGCAGAAGAACAAGGGCGCCTACGTATCTCGAATCCATTGGAGTACCTCTCTTGGGGATGGCGGCGAGCCCCGCATGAGGATGCCGGCCCGGTAGATCCGGGAAGCGATCCAAAGGCTTGCCACGATGAACAGCATGAGCCCCACGATCGACAGCGCCACCTCGATGGCGGCCGCGGCCCCCACGGCAATCCTGGCCACCATGAGCACCGGAGCAAAGAGGGGAACCAAAGAGAGCACCCTGGCCGTGGCGGAAGTCGGCGAGGCGATCACAAGCCATACCAGTATGATCGGCGCTACCAACAACGCGGTCACGGGCAGGTGTAGATGCTGTGCGTCGGCGGTGGAGTTGACCATTCCGGCCACCATGGCGTACAGGGCGGCGAACAAGATATAGCCCAGAAGGAAATAGCCAATGCAGGCCACGGCCAACCCCAGCGACCAGGGGGGCAGCGGGTACGGCGCCGGGGAGCGGAGCGATACCACCGATGAGAGTAGTGCAGCAATGAGGAACCAGATTACGTATTGGGTCAGGCCGACGGAGGCCACGCCGCATATTTTGCCGGCCAGCAGGTCAACAGGCCGCGCGCTGGAAAGCAGCATTTCGACGATTCGGCCCGATTTCTCCTCCACCACTGCCCGCATGGTCGCCAAGCCGTACGTGAGAAGCGTGACATAGAGGAGCATGGCCATGAAAAGGGCCAGTCCCGCCGCGCCCCAAGGGTTCGCAGTCTGAACCCTCACCGTCCTCCACGCGACGCGGGTCGCCAATGACCGAGCCCGCAGACTATCAAGCCCCATCGCTTCACCTCGGCGTCGCACCGAGGCCTCAAACAGCAGTTCCCGCAACGCCGCGTGAAGCCGCACTTCGTCAGTCAGGTTCATTGAGGAGGCACTCATCAGCTCGGCCTCCTCTCCGTTTTGCGCGATCACCATGGCGCCATCCAGGGCGTGGGTCTGCACAAGGCTGGTAAGGGTGGAATAGGGGAGGTCCGGTGGAGAATACACCAGTCGAACCGGCTCCATCCCCTCCACCTTCAGCACCGACTGGTCTTGAGGGCCCATGATGCCGATGCTGTCGATCACCATGACGGTGAAGCCTGAGGGAGATGCGCTCCTGGAGGACAGCTGCGGCAGGCCGACGATGGCGGCAAGCACCAGCGGCCCCGCCACGGTACCGATGCGGAAACTGACCGATCGGACGCGGCAAAGATACTCGCGGCGGGCAACCACGAGCCAGGATGGGCTCACCGGATCACTCTCATGAAGATGTCACGAAGACTCGCGGGCCTAAGCTCCACTTCCACGATCTCACCGGCAGCCGCGAGGCCACGAATGAAATCCAGCGGATCGTCCGGCGACGACCACCGTACGGTGACGGTGGTTCCCACGACGGTTGCATCCATGCCTTGGATGGGCAAAGCCGGCACGGGCGCACGGAATACCACCTTCACCACCCGGTGGCCCACGGAATGCCGCAGGGTGTCTATACTCCCTTCCGCCGCCACGGTACCGTGGTCAAGAAAGGTGACGTGGTCGCAGATCTCTTCGGCCCGTTCCATGGCGTGGGTCGAAAGTAGCACAGCCCTACCCCTGGCCCTGAGATCCGCCAGAAGCTCCATGAGGCGGGCCACATGCAGCGGATCGAGCCCGGTGAATGGTTCGTCGAGTACCACCAAATCAGGTTCATGTACGAGGGCCACGGCCACCTGTAGAAGCTGTTGAAGCCCCATGCTTAGCTCATCGGTTCGCCGCCGTGCCAGAGGAGTGAGACCAAGGAAGCCGAGCCAATAGGCGACCCGTTCCTTGATGGCATGCCGAGGCATGCGCCTGAGGGCCGCGAAGAAGGCCAACTGGTCGGCCACGGTCATTCGGGGATACAGGCCGCGCTCCTCAGGCAGGTAGCCGGTGCGGAAAACGGCGTGCCGATCCATCGGCGCCTCATCCCGCAGGATGGTGCCGCCATCGGCCCTGAGAATGCCCATGACCGTGCGCAGCGTCGTTGTCTTGCCCGCGCCGTTGGGGCCCAGAAGGCCGTGCACCGAGCCGGGCATCACCTCCAGAGAGAGCTCACGCACGGCGAGCGTATCGCCGAACCGTTTCTGCAGGCGGTGAACAGAGAGAGAACCGGGCTTCCCCTGAGACGGGGCAGAGTTCACGGAATCTCCTCGTAGTCGATATCCTCGGCGTCTCCCAGCACGGGATGGGAGGCTTTGCCGGGGCCTGTCCGCGGTGTAGGCGGCGACGGGGCAAAGGACCTTCGAAGAGCCCTCCACACGTAACGTATGGCCAAGATGATGAGGAGCACCCGGAGCACTCGAGCCACAAGCCATAGCATGGGGCTTCTCCTCTCTCTCTCGCACGGGCCGGCATACCCGAGGCGCCGAGGAAGTCGTGACTGAGGGCCCCGGCTGCTGCACGGACCATCCATGCAGCACCGCCCGCGCGTTCCTCGCCAACGCTCTAGGGCAGCGGCCGAGGCGGTCAGCGCAGACGATGTCGGAAACGCCTCCAAGGTATGCGGTGAATGCCGACGAGCCAAGGGCCCTGCGGTATGCGGCGTCGACACTCCCTGCTTTGTTGTTGGATGGTACAGGGTTGCGTTCGGTGTTCTTGTCCATCACCCTGAGCCCGTGGACACTGCACCGGGAGCTACTCTCCCACCACAGTGGACACGCAGCATTCCGCATGTTACATTACTTGGTCCGAGCTTGAAGGAGGGAACTATGGGAGCCGAAGAGGATCGAGAGCTGCTCTGTACGGCTGTGTCACTGTTGGACCGGGGGCATGTCGACAGCGCCGTCGAAATGCTTGAAGCGCTGCGGCCAACGATGCCACACGACCCGGTGGTACTGGGATCCTTGGGGAGAGCGGCTCTCGCCCGGGGGGCCTATGGCGAGGCTGAACAGCTTCTCAACAGTGCACTGGAGAGCGACCCCGGATTTTATCCCGCGCTTCTTAACAAGGGCATCCTCCTGGTGAACCTCGGAGACTGCGAGGGCGCCATCGCGCTGTATGACAGGGCGCTGGAAGTCAACCCCCGGTATCCCGAGGCCCACAGCAATCGCGCCAATGCCCTGGCCATACTGGGCCGCGTTGAGGAGGCGCTGAAGGACTACGGCAGGGCGCTGGAGTTGAAGCCAGGCTTCGCCGATGCCCACTACAACTATGCCTACACACTGAGCCGCATGGGTCGCACTGACGATGCGCTGGGGGAGCTGGAGCATACTGTTCGATTGCAGCCCGCCCACCGCCTTGCATGGCAACTGAAGCTCTGCATCCATGTGGATCGAGGCGAAGCTGAGGAGGCGCAGCGTTGCCAGGACAGTCTCGGGAAGCTTGGCCCGCCATGAGAAGCCCCGCTGGCGAATGTCGAGAGAGAAGGACCTTGACATCAGGGCGACGTGACGGATTGTTTTGCGATGTAGTACTATTAAGTGTTCCTCCAGGAGTATTCCAGTGATAATGGCATCGCGCGAGAACATCCTTATCGTCGATGACGAACCCAATATCCGCATGGCCATGAGGGTGGCGCTGGAGCGGGAGGGGTATGCGGTCAGCGAGGCCTACGATGGCAAGGATGCGCTGCGTTCCATCTTCTCGGAAAAGCCTGACCTGGTTCTGCTTGATATCATGCTGCCCACCATGAACGGCTATGACGTGACCATCAAGCTCCGGGAGGACGACCGAACTCGGCGTCTGCCCATCATCATGGTGACTGCCAAGGGCCAGATCACTGACCGGATTCATGGGCTTGATCTCGGCGCTGATGACTACATCTCGAAGCCATTCGATCTTCGGGAACTGGTGGCGCGCGTGCACGCAATGCTCCGTCGCCGTGCCGCCGAAGAATCGGCCGCCAAGCCCAAGCGTCTCGACCCAGGCGCCGTCGCCTTTCCGACTCCCGCGCCGGACATGACCTTTGAGACCTTTGTCGTGGGGCCATCCAATCGCGAAGCGTATGAGGCTGCCATGGCGGTGGCGGCCGCCCCCGGTCGGTTATTCAACCCGTTGTTCATGTACGGCGACGCCGGGATCGGAAAGTCGCACCTGCTGGCCGCCATTGGCAACCGCGTGGGCAAGGATCATGGCTCGGACAAGGTCATGTACACCTCCTCCGAGGTGTTTCATGAGACCATCCGAGAGGCCATTGTATCCCATCGCATCGAGGAGATGCTCGCATCAATGGGCAGGTTCGTGGTGCTTTTGGTGGATGATGTTCACTTCCTCGCCCGGGCGCGCTCGCAGCAGGATCGCGCCCTCGAGGTCTTCATGGAGCTGTACGATCGGGCGCGCCAGGTGGCCGTCTGCAGCGACAGGCCGCCCGACCAGCTCAACGATCTGACCGAGATGATCCGGGCGCTGTTTGTCCGGGGCAAGGTCGTCAATCTGGACGTGCCCACACCGTATCATCGGGGACGGATCCTGAGGTCTGTGTGTGAACGCAACGGGTGGGTCATACCCGAGAGCGCCCTCATCTACCTGGCGCGGAACCTCACCGCCAACGTGCGAACCCTCATCGGCGTCGCCAAGAGGGTTGCCGCAGAATCCACTTTGAGCGGTAAACCCATCAACCCGGAGATCATCGACGAAGTCATTGCCCAAGTGCATTCTATCGGTCGGCCCACCAATCTGTAGTCTCGCGAGCATACGCCCACTCTTGTGAACGGAGAATCCCGAATGACGCGAGTCCTGTGTCTCGTAGCTATGCTGGCGGCCTCCGCCTCGGCCGCGGGCGGCTCTCCCCGCGGGTTTTGGGCGGGCTGGCCACTCCCGAAGGTATGGCTGGCGTTCGTATTCGCCTCGATAGGGCTTGCGCTGTTAGTGAGCGGTCGCGTCAGCCGCCGGGTTCGTCTTGTATTCCTGGGCGTGTCTTTCGTGCTCTGGGGCGTAGTGCCTGCTCTCTCTCTGGGCGAGTTCTCCCGGGGAATGGTCCTGCGCCCAAGTCCCGTAAGCATGGTGGCTCGCCCCTTCCAGTTCCTTGCTACCGGGCGTGTTATCCCGCCGGTGTTTCTTGGGCTGCTCTTGGCCGTGGTGCTCATGTCGCTGGCAGGAACGAAGCTGTTCTGCGGCTGGGTGTGCCCTATCGGCGCATTGCAGGAGCTGGTGCATGCGGTACCCTTGAGGCGGGGCGCCAAACGCATTGTGCCGTTTGCCGTAAGCAATAGCATCAGGATCGGGTTTTTCGCGGTGTTCCTCGGTGTGCTCCTCCTCACGGGCCGCTATCTCTACAGCTATGTCTCCCCCTTCGATGCCCTGAAGTGGGGTTTTGTCCTGCCGGCGGCCGGGGTTCTCGCGCTGACTCTCATAGCGGCTCTCTTCGTGTTCCGACCGTTCTGCTATTTCCTATGCCCCCTTGGTCTCCTGACATGGGTTCTGGAGCAGGTCGCCTTGACCAAAGTCCGTCTGGGCGGAAGCTGTACCGACTGCAAGCGCTGCGTTCGCGAGAGCCCGTGTCCCACGGTGGGCGCCATCCTCGCGGAGAAGCCCATTCGTCCCGACTGCTATGCCTGCGGGCGCTGCATGGAGGTCTGCAAAGACAGCCTGAAGTGGCGATAGTCGTGTTTCGGGAGTAGTCACCAGGGTTCAGTCAGGCCTGCGGGCCGGTGTTCGCCGACTCTCGGTTCACGGTTCATAGTTCACAGTTGTCAGTCATGGAGTTATCAGTTTTCAGTCATCAGTTCCAGACTGGTCCATCTCTATACTCGACAGACCTTTTCATGTCCTTCATGTTCTTCATGGTACACAGAGCCTCGTAGGGCACGGCGCACTGTGACGAGAGATGAGGCTTCGCTTCACTCGCAGTTTTCAGTCATCAGTGGGGCCTCTGGATGCGACAGCACCCAGGTTTTTCGAGGTGGAGAGTACAACCGGCAGGTGGCTATCGGCTGTCAGCTATCG
>JAFGKV010000116.1 GCA_016928395.1 Candidatus Fermentibacterota bacterium
ATAGCCCATTCGGGTTTCGTCATCCCTTCCCCTTGCATCGCCCCTGGCGATGCATCGGCCAGAGTGAGGAGAGAACCATGGATCGTGATCTCCGCCGATTCGTTGTGCTGGCCGTGCTGTGCACGCTGAGTGCCGGCTGCAGCAAAACTCAAACCCCCGCGCAAGAATTCACCCGAGATCTCTCACCCGGCAAGATTCCCCCTCCCAGCCAACTGCTGGCAAAGGCCGAGACGGCTCCGTCCGCCGATCAGAAGCTGGCGCTATTTGAGCAGTTCGTCGCGAGCTACCCCGACAGCCCGCGAGCAGACTTTGCGCAGTTCATGGTGGGATTTCTTCTTTCCGAAGAACTGGAGCGCCCCAAGGATGCGGCCGCGGCGTTTAACCAGCTCAAGACGCGTCATCCGGCTAGCGAATGGATCGACGATGCTGACACGCTCATGGCTGAGATGGCGCGGACGGCATCAGCGATAGTGGAGTGAAGTCATGACCCCCTTCCGCTTACCCATGAAGGAGTATGCGCGATGAGCCTCAGGAAGATCTTCTGCGTCCTTCTGGCCGCCGTATGCACCGCCGGTCCCGCCCTGGCAGGCACCACCGGCAAGCTGGCGGGCAAGGTCACCGACAATGCCAATGGTGAACCGCTCATAGGCGCCTACGTCATCATCGAGGAACTTGGCGCCGGCGCCATCGCCGATGAGAGCGGCGAGTATGCCATTCTGAACCTGCCGCCGGGAATCTACACAGTGCGATCAGAGATGATGGGCTTCTCCAGCGTGCGCATGTCGCGGGTACCCGTCAGCGTCGACCTCACCACTACGGTTGATTTCGGCCTCGACGCCGGCGTGCTTGACCTTGGACAACCCATCGAAGTCGTGGCGGTCCGATCTCCCGTGCAGTTGGACCTGACCTCAGCCAGCTCGATGGTGGGCGCGCGGGAGATCGGCGACCTTCCCGTGCAGCAGGTGAGCGATGTCTTGGCGCTGCAAGCCGGCGTGGTGCAGGGCGCCTACGGCGGCCTGCATATTCGCGGCGGCCGCACCGACGAGGTTGCCTACTGGGTTGACGGCGTCGCAACGACCGACGTCTACGAAGGCGGCCAA
The DNA here is from genome assembly GCA_016928395.1 of Candidatus Fermentibacterota bacterium. Classification (GTDB taxonomy): domain Bacteria; phylum JAFGKV01; class JAFGKV01; order JAFGKV01; family JAFGKV01; genus JAFGKV01. The sequence continues at coordinate 1,101 of JAFGKV010000116.1, forward strand.
AGCGTGCAGGTGCAGAACTCGTCGGTGGATGAACTCCAGGTCATCAGTGGAACCTTCAATGCCGAGTATGGCCAGGCGATGAGCGGAGTGGTGAATATCGTCACCAACTCGGGGGGCCCCGTGTATGAGGGCGCCGCCACGGTGTACGTCGACGATGCGATCAGCTCCGATGAAGAGACCTTCTACAACATCGACGAGGTCGGGATCGCCACAATCAATGGCGAGCTGACCTTGAGCGGTCCCATCCCCTCGACGGGGAACAAGCTTACATTCTTTGCCTTAGGGCGCTATTACGACACCGATGGCTATCTCTACGGGAAGCATGTGTTCAATCCCGACGGGACACTCGCTGACAGCGCGGCGGCGATGCGCGGAGATACTGCAGCGGTCCCCATGGCATGGTCGAAAAACCTGTATCTTCAGGGGAAACTCGCCTTCCAGGCCACCAATACCCTGAAGCTCACCTACGGGTTGTTCTTCGAAGACACTGAGTACAAGGAGTATGATCATTACTTTAAGTATAACCCCGACGGAGTGGCTCCCCACTACATAGGCTCCCAGACCCATATCCTGACCCTTACCCACAGCGTCTCCCCGAGCACATTCTACGAGCTGCGAGGAACACGGCTGTCCCGCACGTATGAGCGGCATCTCTACGAAGATCCGGAAGACTCCCGGTATGTGCATCCGGATCTGATGACCTCGCCGGCGGACTATAGCTTTGGCGTGGGCGGGACTCAGATGAACCAGTTCGAACGATCCACCCAGTACTGGATCGGCAAGCTTGATGTGCTGAGCCAGCTTACCAAGCGGCATCAGGTCAAAGGCGGCCTGGAGATGCGTCTCCACCACCTCACCCTGGATGATGCCGAGGTGCGGCCCAAGACCGTCGGCGCCATGGGCGCGGATGGTGTCTGGGATCCGCTGGCCGGCTCTGAAATCACGCCTTTTGAGCCCACCATCCACCCCACCTACAGCCCGTATCATGACACGTACGACAAGAAGCCGATGGAATTCAGTGCCTTTGTTCAGGACAAGATCGAGTTCCGCGAGGTCATCCTGAATCTGGGCCTTCGGTTCGACTACTTCGACCCTGACGGTCAGGTGCTGACCGACCCGCGGGATCCCGATGTGAACAACCCCATGCTGCCCGCCCACATCTATCGCGATTACTCGCCGGACGTACCCGAGGACCAGTTGGTGAAGTATACGCTGGAAGAGCGGAAAGCCTTCTGGTACGAGGATGCATCATCGAAGACCCAGATCAGCCCGCGACTCGGCGCCGCCTATCCCATCAGTGACCGCGGCGCGATTCACTTCTCCTATGGTCATTTCTTCCAAATTCCTCAATTCAGGCTCCTGTACGAAAACCCGGAGTTCGAGGTTGCCCGGGGCGAGGGTCTGGGGACGACCATGGGAAACGCCGATCTGGACCCACAGCGTACGGTGATGTATGAGGTCGGCATCCAGCAGGCCCTGAGCGACGCGGATGCCTTCGATGTCACCATGTTCTACCGTGACATCAGAGATTGGGTCGGCACCAGCGAGGCCATAGACACCTATGTGGCGGGAACTGCATACAGCAAGTACGTGAACAAGGACTATGCCAATGCCCGGGGCGTTACCCTGACATACGACCGTCGCTTCTCCGGCGGATTCAGCGCCGGGGTGGACTATAGCTTTATGGTCGTCGAGGGCACAGCCTCCGACCCCACGGATGCCTACAACGCGGCCCGAGACAATCAGTCACCGAGAATCAGCCTCATTCCCTTGGGGTGGGATCGCACTCATACGTTGAACGCCAACGTCGCTTTGGGTGCCGAGACATGGCGCGCGTCGCTCCTAGGCCGGTTCTCCACCGGAGAGCCGTACACCCCCACGTTCGCGCGGGGCCAGGTGGCCGGTGCCGGCCAATATGTGGGTCTTACAGACAATTCGGCGCGCAAGCCCAATACCTACAGCTTCGATCTGAAGGTGTACAAGCGATTTTCCTATGCCGGCTTGCGGTACAATCTCTTCCTGAATGTCTTCAACCTGTTCGACCGCCGGAACGAGCAGGACGTCTACTCCACGACGGGCCGGGCAACCTATGACCTCGATGCCCAGCGCGCGTCAGAGAACCCAAGTCGTCCCAACACGGTCGAGGAATACGTGACTCGGCCCGAGTACTACTCCGAACCCCGGAGAGTCCAGGCCGGTCTCACGGTGTCATTCTGAGGAGGCATACGGTGAACATGATGCGTGCGACGAAGCTGGCGGCGGCCTTACTGTTGCTGGGCGCCGTGGCATTCGCCAAGGTGGACGAACGGGGAAAGAACGAGGCCCGGCGTAAGAACTGGCATAGCGGCAACCTGGTGCATACGACCTATTTCAACTATGGCATGATCGGCCGGGAGCTCCCGGTGGTTCCGGGAGAGGTCGGCGGTGAGTGGCCTATCAACTCCGGCCATTGGTATGTGGGCGACGTGAGTGTCTTGGTGGGCGCGGAACTCGTCGACATTCACGGTGACACGGTGTTCTCGGTGCAGGTGAGTGACGGCCCGCGGGGCTTCAACGAATACAGCCCAGATGGATCCACCTTCTGGGGGTGGGAGCCAATTCCCGGCTACTCCCGGGACGTGACGGGCCAAGAGGGCTGCTGCGTGGCCATGAGCCATCAGCCCGAATCCTGGCCTGCGTTTTGGCCCGACAAGATGGGAGACGCCAATGATCCCGGGTGGCCGGCTCAGTGGAACGGCTACTTCGGCAAGAACGTCAAGAATGCCGACCAGGAGAGCTACTGGCTCATGGATGATGCATCAGACCAAGAGTTTGCCTTCTACCCCGACGCCACGGATTCCACGAGGCGGGGGCTGGGCCTTCGAGTAGCGGTGCGTGGGATGCAGTGGAGCCACGTCCTTGCCGAAGACTGCATTTTCTGGGTCTACGACATCACGAACATCGGCACCACGGATTATGACAAGGTGGTCTTCGGGATGATCGTGGGAGGCATGGTGGGCGGCGGTAATGATGCCAATGACGACCATGCAGACTTCGACAAGATCGATAATATCACCTACTGCTGGGATCATGATAATGTCGGCGAGACGGGGTTCAGCCCGGTAGGATATGTCGGCTATGCGTTTCTGGAAAGCCCGGGCAATCCTTACGACGGCATCGATAATGACAATGACGGCGCCTTCGGATCGGGCATCACCCTGACCCGGTCGCAGTTCGGCACCAAGATCCATCGCGTCGGCGATCCAGTCGTACTGATCGACTACGGCACCTATGAGCGCACCGTCACGACGATGCCGGCCGAAGGCATCACCTTCACGTACCGAGGCACAGAGTTCCACGTGATGCCGAATGTCGAGATCCGGGAAATCGAGCGGAACAACATCGACGACAACCTCGACGGTCTCATAGACGAAAACAACGGCTTCGAGGTGGCGGGCATCACCTACTACCTCAATGAAGGATACAAGGCGAAGAACTGGATCACCGGGGCCGGCCTGGACAATCTTCTCATCGATGAGCGGCGCGATGACGGCATCGACAATGATGGCGACTGGGATCCCCTCACGGACGATGTCGGGCTCGACGGCGTGCCGGGAACGGGCGACTATGGAGAAGGAGACGGGCTCCCCACCAGCGGCGCCGGCACCGATCTTCCGGGCGAACCAAACATCGACAAGACCGATATCGACGAGTCGGACCAGATCGGGTTGACCAGCTTCTACTTCTTCTACCCTTCGGGCGGCCTGAAGCTGAAGAACGACGACGATCTGTGGGATGCCATGGCCCCCGGCTACTTCAATGCCACGGCCCAGAATGTAGACGGTGATTTCGTCTACGGCTCCGGCTATTTCCCCCTGAAGGCAGGCCAAACCGAGCGCATCTCGGTCTGTCTCGTGTTCGGCGATGACCGCGACGACATCATCCGGAACAAGCGCACGGTCCAGACCATCTACAATCAGAACTACAACTTCGCCAAGGCGCCGGATTTGCCGAAACTCACGGCAGTACCAGGAGACAAGAAGATCACTCTGTTCTGGGACGACACATCGGAGCGATCCTTCGACGTCATCTCGGGCTACGACTTTGAAGGCTACAAGATCTACAAGGCCACCGACACCGAGTGGGGCGACGCCGACGACATCACCGATGCCTGGGGCAGCCCCAAGTTCGACAAGCCCATCGCCATCTATGATATCCAGAACGGCATCAAGGGCCTGTTCCCCCTGGTGGACGAACGCCTGGGCGCGCAGTTCGATCTGGGAAGCGACTCAGGCCTTCGCCACAGCTTTGTGGATACCCAAGTGGTGAACGGTCAACGCTACTTCTACGCGGTCACCGCCTATGACCGCGGTGACGTGGCAAAAGAGCTCACGCCCGCCGAGACGTCAAAGTTCGTGAAGCTGAACGCTGATGGCAGCGTGTCTGCCGGCATCAATGTCGGGTATGCGACCCCGAATCCCATGGCGGCGGGATACGAGCCTCCAACGGGTTCCGGGGAGTTGAGCCGTCAAGGAACGGCTCATGGCACCGGCACTGCGTACTTGGAGATTCTTGATCCAGACGATGTTCCCGAATCCGGGCTTGACTGCATCGTAACCTTTGTCGACCAGAGCTGTGACACGCTGGACAATGACGGCGACTGGATCGCCTGGGACGATGAGCCCAACGGCACATGGGATACTGGGGAACCGTTCCTGGATGTGGGTACCGACGGCAAACCAAGTACCCAGGAGGTCAGCGCCGATGGCCGGCCGTACAATCCCGTCACCAATCCCGATCCCGCCGGCGATAACTACGATGCCTTTCATAATCCCGGCGGAACCGAAGGCAATGACAAGTGGGACTTCACCGATATCAACGGCAACGGGATGTTTGACCCAGGTTTCGAGCGCGCAGAACCGTGGACCGATCTGGGTGACGGCGTGCTCGACCCGGGAGAGGAGATCATTCACGACACCGGCACCGACGGGCTGAAACCCGGCGATGCGGGCTATCCCGGGCCCGATGCCGACGGCACCGAGGGCAATGGGATCCCGGACCCCGGCGAACCCAACGTTGATCATCGCGACCCGGACGAATTGCTTCCGCTGACCACGGGTTTCTGGGTGTATGACCGAATCAGTGGGAAATACCTGGTGAACGGCGTCCGCGATTTTGTCGGCGACTCCCACTACTTCCGTCTCGATGACCAAGTTCTTGGCATGAGGCTGCGCTTCGAGAATGATTCACTGGTGACCAAAGTTGACAATCTCACGGGATGGAGCGTCGTCCGCCCCAACAACTATGTCTTCACCGTGGAACCGTTCAAGGCGGCGGGCATTGCCGAGATCGGTGTCGCATTCCCGAGAGACTACCTGATCACCTTCCTGGATGAGACGTCGGAGAGTTCTTCGGTGCTGACGATCACGGTGCCCTCGGGCCCGCAGACCCTGCCGGCCAGGGCCTGCAACTTCAGGCTCACCGATGCTCAGACGGGTGATCGACTCCCCTTCGCCTACATCGACGTAAACCTAATCCCTTCGCTCCATGATCCGGGCTTCATCACGGGGTCTGACCAGCTCGTCTTCTTTGAGCCGACGCCCGAGGGCCGGCTGCTGACATGGAAGATACTCTTCATCGGAAGCGACTCCACGTCGCATGTGCCGGTGGGAGGCGACGAGCTTCTCTTCTCGACCACGAAGCCGTTCAGCGCGACTGATGAGTTCGTGTTCAGCGTTGAGCCGCAGAATGTGAACACGGCGGCGTTGGGCAAGAGCGCCCTCGATGACATCATGGTGGTGCCCAACCCCTATATCGCGGCGGCTAGCTGGGAAGGCAAGAATCCGTATACAGACGGCAGAGGGCCGCGGGAGCTGCACTTCGTGAATCTCCCCTCCGTCTGCACCATCCGGATCTACACCATCAGCGGCGCGCTGGTGAACACCATCGAACACGATTCCCTCACGGGAACCGCCGTGTGGGACATGCTCACCAAGGACAACCTCGACATTGCGTACGGTGTCTACATCTACCATGTTGACGCACCGGGCATAGGCGAGAAAATCGGCAAGTTCGCCGTCATTAAGTAGGGAGGTGTGACGATGAAGCGCTTCGGGCTCCTTCTGCTGATCGCTGCCTTCGCCTGGTCTCCCTGTCATGCCCAAGGCGTTAGCAAGGCCGGGACCACGGCAGCCACGTTTCTCTCCGTGGGCCAGGGAAGTCGAGCCATTGCCATGGGCGGTGCGTTTGTCGCCGTGGCCAACGACGTCTCTGCACTCTACTGGAATCCCGCCGGGGCGGCCCGCCTGAACGCCACGGAGTTCCTGTTCTGCCATAATGAGTGGCTTGCCGATATGACCTTCGACTATGTTGCTTCGGCCCTGCCCATGGGCAATGGTGTCATCGGCCTCAGCGCCACCTTTCTCTCCATGGGATCGGAGCCGGTGCGGACTGTCAACGAACCCGACGGCACCGGGGAGTTTTTCGACGCCGGCAGCTACGCCATGTCTGCGGGCTACTCGAGAATGCTCACCGACCGCTTCTCGTTCGGCCTTATGGGCAAAGTCGTGCGGGAGTACATCAAGGACTGCAGCTCCACCGGCTTCGCGTTGGATGTGGGCACCCTGTTCGAGACCCAATGGCGAGGGCTCATGGTCGGCATGAGCATTTCCAACTTCGGCACCAAGATGCAGATGGCAGGTAACGATGTCCTGGTGCAGGTTGACATTGACCCCACGCAAGAGGGCAACAACGAGAACATCAATGCCCATCTCGCCCTTGACAGGTTCGACATGCCGCTGGTGTTCCGCGTGGGGTTGGCCATGGACCTTCTGCGCGATGTGCCAAACAATAGTCTGCTCATCAGCGTGGATGCACTCCACCCCAATGACAATACCGAGGCGGTAGACTTAGGCCTGGAGTACGGCCTGGCAAATCGGTTCTTCGCCCGGGTCGGCTACAAGTCGCTGTTCATGCGGGAGGCCGAGGAGGGCCTCACCGCGGGTGCGGGTTTCAGCCTTCCTGTCTTGGGGGCCGCAACATTGGGCGTGGATTATGCCTATCAGGCCTTTGGCCGCCTGGAACAGGCGCACCGGCTCAGCGTATCACTCCGGACAAGTTGAACGAGGCACAAGTATGAGAAAGGAGGTGGGAAGGGGTAGGTCAAAGCGAGTATGCGCCTGTGTATGAGGCGCCCGCGAATGTGTGGCCCTGGAGTCCTCCAGGCCTCGGTAATGCACCAGCAGAAGGAGGATGAGGAATGCGGTGCAACGCGTGTATCCTTATGGCCGTGGTTGCCCTTGCGGCATGCACGGCAAGTGCCGACGTCAATGTGACGTTCAAGCTCAATACGAGCACGGTCAACGCCTATGACATCACGACGGCCAGCGTGGTGCAGGTACGTGGATCGATTGCTCCCATCACGTGGGGCAATGATTCCGTCAACCTGACCCAGGTGGACGGAGACTACTGGGAAGCCGTGGTACCGTTCCCTGACGCCGAAGTGGGCAATACCCTTGAGTACAAATTCTACGCCGGCGACGAGTTTGGCGGCTGGGAAGACGGCGACAACAAGACGCTGGAGATCCCCGCCACGGACACCGAGCTGGAGCTTGTCTACTACAATATGGGCGCGACGCCGCCCTTCACCCCGACAGAGGACATTGATCTCTGGTTCAGAATCAATATGGAGAGCAATGCCATCTTCCAGCCGGGCGTCCACGAAGTCGGCATGCGAGGCGGCGTGGCGGCGGATGGATCGGACATCGGCAACCTCTCATGGGGCGCCAATGTCGTGATGGCGCGGGAGGCGGAGACCTTCTACCACTCGGGCCAAGTGACCGTACCGGTTGCCAGTGCGGGAACCGTCATCGGGTACAAATTCGTGCGCGGCGCGGGCCCGGATGAGTGGGAAGGCATCGATAATCGAATGCTGACCATACCGGCCGAGGACATGACCGTTGTGTGGGCCTGGTGGAACAATGAGGAACCTTCTCCGGCAGTCATCGATACCGGTGATGTTGTGTTCCAGGCTGACATGACGCAGCTTTTGGCTGACGGCTGGTTTGACCCGGGCACCGAGTGGATCTCCGTCCGCGGCGGATTTGAAGGCTGGGGCAACTCCGAGCCCATGATCCCCGACCTACTCCAGCCCACCCTGTACAAGTGGCCCTACAACATTATCGCCCCCCATGAAACGGTGTTCGGCTGGAAATTCAAGGCATTCCCCGATGACAACTGGCTGGATTCCGGCTGGGAAATCGGCGCCAATCACGAGTTCACCTTCGTGGGCGACATGGAACTGCCCGCCCGGGTACCCAACATCTTCCCCTCGGGCGAGCCCATTACCAGGGATGTCACGTGCCGCTTCAGCGTTGATGTGACGAATGCGAACTGCTGGTATACCGGGGAGCCCTTCCCCTCTATCTCCAGCGTGTGGCTCGCCGGTGACGACGGAACCGTTGGCCCGCTCCAGTGGCCGGGCACGTGGACTCCGGAAGATACCACCGATATGATCCGGATGTATGATGACGGCACCAATGGCGACCAGGTCGCCGGTGACCAGATCTGGACATCGGATGTGCTTCTTCCCGAGAACACTTTGAGCACTATCCTCTACAAGTACGGTGTGTACTATCCCGGTGTGGAGGAGCTCAATGACGGCGTGACCCCCATGGACAATGAGGCCGGGTTCGCCATGAACCACGTCGGCGTCTTGTCCACCACCGAGCAGTTCCAGGAGCTGGCCGTCGTATTCGCGGACCAGTCAATCCGCGAGATCACCGGAGCCCCGTTGCCCCAGGTCGCGGTGCTGGGCAATGCGTCGCCCAATCCGTGCTCCGAATTCACCGTGTTCCGCTATGACCTGCCCGCGGCCGGTGACGTCGAGCTGGCGATCTACGACGTGGCGGGGCGCCAGGTGAGCACCCTGTTCCGCGGCATCCAGGACGCCGGTGTGTATATGGCCCGCTGGAATGCCCGCGATACGGCAAACCAGCACGTTGCCAACGGCACGTATCTCGTCAAGCTGCAGGCCCAGGGCTCGAGCCTGACCACTCGCGTCGTGGTGCTGCGATAGCCTAACGAAGTCCTGTCGCGCGAGGGGAGCGGGAATCCGCTCCCCTCGTTGTGCTTTCGGTTCCCGAGCCATGATCACAGATTGCCCGACGACTTCCCCGCGTGTCATCACTGAACACAAGGAGTGCACGGTGCACAATCCCATGGAGCATGCGCAGCGAATCGCGCCGGCGCCGATTACAGCCGGCGGCTCCGCGGCCGACCTTGTCGACGGGGCCTTCCACGCCTACAATGCCGCCCGGCTCAAGGAGGCATGCCGTCTCCTCGCCCGGGAAGTGCTGACTCCCGGCGTCACCGTTGGGTGGACCATCAGCGGCGCCCTCACTCCCGCGGGACTCGGGCGTTCGTGTCTCGTGCCCCTCATGCAGGCGGGCTGGGTGGACTGGCTGGTGGCCACCGGGGCCAATCTCTACCATGATCTGCATCAGGCCTTGGACCTGCCGCTGATGGCGGGACGCCCAAATCTGGACGATCGAAAGCTGCGGGAAGAGGGGTTGGTGCGGATCTATGATATTGTCATGCCCTATGACGTCTTGCTGTCCACCGATACATTCGTGCGCTCAACGCTGGAACACGTGCCGCCCCAACCTCTCACCACGCCCCAGCTCCATGCCATACTCGGCCGGGCCGCGGCTGAGGCGCGGCTCGCCCGCGGTGTTGCCCATGCCACGGTACTGGAGGCTGCGGCCGAGTTGTCGGTGCCGGTGTTCTGCCCCGCACCGGGTGACAGCTCCATCGGGATGAACCTGGCCGCCTTGTCCCTTCAGGGGAAAGGACCCTCGCTGGATGTGGCGGGCGATGTAAACTACTCCGCGGCCATCGTGTGGGATGCGAAGCGGGCGGGCCAGAGCGCCGTGGTGATCATCGGCGGGGGTACGCCTAAGAACTTCGCGCTCCAAACGGAGCCGCATCTTCAGGAGGTGTTGGGTCTGGCCGACGTCGGCCATGATTTCATGGTGCAGATCACCGATGCACGCCCCGATACCGGCGGCCTCTCCGGTGCAACACCGTCGGAAGCAGTGAGCTGGGGCAAGATCAATCCCGATGAGCTGGATCGGACGGTGGTGGTCTATCTGGACGCGACCGTCGCCTTGCCGCTGCTGACGGCGTACCTGATGGAACGGGCAACACGTCGCACGCCGTCTCGTCTTTTTGCACGCCGCGAGGAATTGGTCGGGGGGCTCATGACGGCATCTCGCCAGGGTGCTACCCGGGAATGACCCTGCAGAGACCCAGTGCCGCGGTGACGGATCGGAAGTGATCCCCGCCAGCCGTCGGGTGGCATCCATCGCGTCACCCCCCATCGGCCGAATAGCAGCTCTGGCCGCGGCCCGCGAGCGGGATGGCCAACGGGTAATCCGGCTGGGCCAGGCGGTTCCCTGGTACGGCCCCCCCTCGTGGGCGCTGGACGCCATGGCCTCGTCGCTTCACGATCCCGTTCTCCACCGCTACAGCGTCGACCCGGGCCTGGCGGATGTGCGCAAACTGGTCTGCGCGCGGTGGTTCTCGGATCGAGGGTTCAGGATCGACCATGAGTCTCAAATCCATCTTACCTGCGGCGCCAGCCAGGCCTTCTTCAGCGCCCTCACCGTGGTTGCCGATCCCAGTCAACGGGTTGTTCTCACCAATCCCTACTACTTCGACCACCTGTTCGCGGTGCAGTTCCTGGGCCTGGAACCTCGTCTCGTGGCCATGCGGGAAGAGACTGAAGGATTCCGGCTCGACGTCGAGGCATTGATTCGGGAAATCAGGGCCGGGTGTGCCGCCGTGGTACTCGTGAACCCGTCAAATCCCACCGGGTCCGTGGCCTCCGACGACGATCTGCGGCGAGTCGCCGGGGAATGCGCCGCGTCGAACACCGCGTGCATCATCGATGAGACCTACGAGAAGCTGACCTTCGACCGTCGGGCGCGGTGGCATCCCTGGCACGATCCAAAGACCCGCGCCGTGACCCTTGTGGTCGGCAGTTTCTCCAAGAGCCTGGGCATGGCCGGATGGCGCCTGGGGTATCTGCTGGGGCAGGAGCTGCTCATGGCTGAGGCCCTCAAGGTGCATGACTCCGTGGCCATCTGTGCCCCGGTGATCGCGCAACGTCTTCTGGGGGCTATCCTCCGCGGGCCGTACGTGGAATGGACGAAGGACAAACTGAGAGATCTGGAGGAGCGGCGCCAGATTGTCCGGTCTGCCCTTCAAGCCGCTCCCTTCTTCCACTGGCGACCGACTGCGGGCGGGATTTTCTCATTCCTCCCGTATCGAGGAGCATCAACCAGTGTGGACGTGGCCGCAAAGGTGCTCGGTGAGACAGGAGTCTCCTTGGTGCCGGGTTCTGCGTTCGGCCCCGCCGGGGAAGGGCATCTGCGGCTGAGTTTCGGCAGTTCCAGCCGGGAGGATCTCCAGGAAGCCCTGGAGGTCTTGACTGCCTATGATCCACCATAGTGTCGCTGATCCAACGATGGTTGATTCTGAGAGTGGCTTTGACTACCTTCTCTGTCATGTCATCATGTTTCCCTGTGGTCTTCTTACCCCCTGGCGCCTTCGGCGCCTGAACACTGCCTCGGGAGGTGGAATGTGCGATTCTCACTAGTCCGCGCTGCAGCCCTCATCGTGCTCCTGTCAGGAGCCGCGGCGGCAGGCCTTCAGATCGTCTCGCCCGATGAGCTGATGCCTCGGTACATGCCCGACGCCACGAAGTCGATACGAGAGAAAGTACTTGACCTCCAAACGCGGCGGATTCTCGATGACTTTGCCTCCACGCGGCAGTTGCGCGCCACGGGCATGGATCAACACAAGCCTGCGGGCCGCGGAGGCGCCATTTCTGGTAGCGTGGCGGTAGCTCCGGCAGCCCCGGAGGGGGTAGCATTTGACGGCGAGATCCTGGCGTTGGATCGCCATGGATTCGTTGCCGGCTGGGATTTCTGGTCCAGCGATGGTGGATCGTACTATGAGCTGTACGACGTGCCGCCGGGGGAGTACTACGTGTTCTTCCTCAGCGAGGGCTGGTCCTACGATACGCAGGTAGGCACGGTGATCAATGAGTTCTACAACAATACGACCCAATGGCCCCAGGCGACCAAGGTAACGGTCACCGAGGGGGGGAGTGCCTCCGGCATCAACTTCGATCTCCAGAGCAATAGCGGCTACGTGGCCGTCACCGTGCGTAATTCGAGCGAGCAGCCGCTGGCGAACACGATGGTGGACTTCACGCTCTACCCGTACCTGCCGACCGAAGAGAATGAGATTCTGGATTCAGGGCGAACGCTCACCTATAGCGTGCAGACAGATGCTGCCGGCGCGGTGACGGTCGGTCCCGTTCCTCTGGGGACCTTCTACATGAGCTGCAGGGCCGAAGACGCGGCCCAGATCTTCTACCCCAATACCGGTGACCC
>JAFGKV010000117.1 GCA_016928395.1 Candidatus Fermentibacterota bacterium
CCCCCCGGGGGGCCCCCCCCCCCCCCCCCGCCCGGGGTTGGGGGGGGGGGGGGGCGAGCGAGCGGCGTGGTCAGAGTCCGCGGACCTCCAGTGTGGGACACCGTGCATGCGTATGTTATCGTGCAGGAGTTCTACCAAACACGGAGGTACTCATGTCGTTCCGAACATGGTATGCAGTGTGCGCAGCGCTCGCGCTGGCGGCATGCGTCAGTGCCGCCCACGCGGGATTCACGGCGACCCTTGCGTTTCCCATGCCCGACGTATCGCAATCCGAGAACCTGGGCTATGACATTCTGAACGTAGCCGGCTGTCATCTGGCGGGAGAGCCGGGGATGCCGTGGCTTCCCTGTCGTTCCGCCAACTTCCTCATCCCACGCAGTCAATCAGTGACCACTGTCCAGGTCAAGGTGCTGTCCAAGCGGCAGCTTCCTGGCTCCTACTACATCTATCCCACTCAGCCTCCGATCCCAACGGACGGCAGTTGGGGCGAAGGGGACTTCGTGGGACCCGATGCCGACATCTACAACTCTACCGCACCCTTTCCTGGCGAGCCCGTCGAAGAGGGAGAGGCAACGAGCTCCTGGGGATGGAAGGTGTACCAGGTGATGGTGTGGCCGCTGGAGTACATCCCGGCGAAGCGGGAGGTGTGGGTGTACGAGAGTCTGGAGATCTCATTGGAGCTTGGGCCGTCGCTGGAGGCGGATCAAGAGGTGCTGCCACGGAGCCATGAGCTGCAGGAGGAATGGGCCGCGGAGCTGGCGCAGGCGGTAGTCAACCCCGAGGAGATCGGGCCGCAGGCGCCGGGAGTCTTGGGGCCGGTGCCAATATCCCGGAGATGGGTGCTGATCCTGCCGGGCGATCCCGAGCGCGAGGGGCGCGACAGGTGGATCGACACCTTCGAACCGCTGAGAGCGCACCGAGAGAACCAGGGTCTGGACACCGAAGTGATCTATGTAAAGCAGATCACGGAGGCGTCGGGAGAGGCGGCGGTCCAGGCGATCCGCGCCTATCTCCAGGATCAGCATGCGAACCACGGCGCCCGCTGGGCCTGCCTGGTGGGGGACCACGAGATGATACCGTGGACGTATCAACCGGCGTACAGCCCGCCCAATGACTGGTGCTACTGCGACCTTGATGGCACATGGCCGGGCGACATCGATTGGTACCCCGAGCTCTGGGTTGGCAGGGCGCCATGCCTGACCGCCGCGGAAGGCGCCAACTTCGTCGGCAAGGTGCTCGCTTATGAGCAGAACCCGGGGAACGGCGATCACGAATACCTCTTTCGGTCCCTCTACGAGTATGCCGATGAGGGACAGAGGATGGGTACATGCGACCAACTCGCGACCCTCGACGATCCCGCCATCCAGGCAACCGTCTGGGGTGAACTGCCCTCCTATAACGACCCGAATCCCTACTTCCCGTGGGACTATCACGTGGTCGAGACGCTGAGCCAGGTTCACTATAACTGCTTCGTCGTGCATTGCCACGGGTTTACGGACTTGTACTGGCCGTTGTCCATAGGGAATGGCCAGAATGCCGTACCGGGGAGCAGTTTCGGAGTCAATGACGTCCAAGCATTGACGAATGAAGGCTACTACTTCTTCTGGTATTCGATCTCCTGCTGCAATGCTCGCCTGGATGATCCATCCGGAATCCGCAGCATTGCCGAGGCAGCCACGTGCATGTTTCCCGCCCGCGGCGCCTTCGCCTTCGCCGGGAATACGCGAGCCGGCTACTGGGGCGATTCGAGTCAACTGAACTACCATGCGTGGGGGGTGCTCTACCCCCAGGGCCCTCTCACGCCCAACTACTTCAACCACGCCGGCGGAGTTGAGGCCGTCTCCAAGCTGCGTTCCTGGCAGCAGGCTCAGCCCAGCAATAGTTACGTTCGTTACAGCCACAATCTGTTTGGCGACCCAGCCGCACCGATCTGGGCGCCGCGGGCCATGCCGCCGGCGCCGAGGCCGGTGGGCGGGGAGACGGGGGCCCGTACTCCGGGCGTCCTGGTGCTTTCCTGGGGTCCGAGCCCGGTGGTGAGCGGTCGAGGAATGGTCAGGCTCCGCCTGGATCAACCTGCGCGTCTCCGCGTGGGACTCTACGATCTCCAGGGCCGGCTGGTCTGGCGGCTCCACGAGGGATGGGTCGAATCCGGGGAGCATGAGGTGCCGTGGATTGCGCCCGGTCTGCCTGCCGGCGCATACGCCATACGCGTGGTCGCGGGCGAGACCGTTCTGTCGCGACGGATAGTCATCTGCAACTGAGCGACGGTCTGAAGATCAGGGGTCGGCATGCCCGGCCCCTGATCGGGAGGCGTGAAATGAAACCTATGATGCTCAACGTGATCAGTTCTGCCATCATCCTGGCAGGCAATGGAACGGTGATGGCCTCAGACAGCGTGCGGCTCGTGGCGACTCTGCAAGGGGAGATGCCGGGCGACCACCTCGGCGGCTCCATGGCGGGAGTCGGTGATGTAGATGGAGACGGTCTGGCCGACTTCCTGGTTGGCGACTCCCGTGATGGCTGGCATCCCGGGGAGCGAAGGTGCCACCTCTTCTTCGGGAAGCCGCATCTATCCAGTGTGCCGGATGTGGTATTGGAGCAGCCCGAGGTGTACAGCTATGAGGGGAGGATCTATGATGACATGTTCGGCGCCGTTGTAGACGGCGGGAAAGACATCAATGGAGACGGGCTTGACGACTTTGTCATCACCAGTCCGGAGTGGTTCTGGGCCACCGGTAAGGTATACCTGTACCATGGAGGATCCTTTCCTCCGGACGAGTGTCCTGCCATCGGCATCGCGGGCTTCGGCAGCTCATGGATGACGCTGTTCTGGGCAACCCAACTCCGTGGGGTTCTCGTCGCGGACGTGAACATGGACGGCTACGGTGAACTCGCGTGTCTCGTGGGTGAGGCTACCCGTGATGTGGGGGCATATGTCTACTTCGGGGGCGCACCCATGGACAGCGTGCACGACCTTGGGCTGCAGGGGGAGCCCGATTTCAGCGTCATTTTGGGGGCCTCCCTGGCCTCAGGTGATCTCAACGGAGACGACTACGATGACATCGTCGTCGGCGCCTACGCGAACTTCCCGCACTCCGACGATGCAGCGTGGGTATTCTGGGGTGGGCCAGATCCTGCGTGCTCTCCTGGCCTCCGCCTCAAGGGGGGTCATGACTGCGACATATTCTATCGGGTCTGCATTCCCGGCGACATGAATGGTGACGGGTATGATGATTTGGTCGTTGGCGACTCGGGTGGCCATCCGCCTTGGTATCGCATCTACCTCGGCGGGGAGCCTATGGACAGTGTTCCGGCGGTGGTATGGAGGGGGCAAGTGACTGGAACGGTCTCGCTGGCGGGGGGCGACCTCAACAACGATGGATTTGCCGATCTGATAGCCGTCGAAGAGTCTCACCCTGGGGGTACATGCGTCGCGACAGTACTCGTGTTCTTCGGCGGCACGGCCCTCGACTCGATTCCAGATGTCACCTATGAAGTCACCTTTCTCGCGGAGGACTCGGGCGACTTGGGGCTGGTCTGGATCGGTGACGCCACCGGAGACGGCTATGCCGAGTTTGCCCTTGCGAATCCTGGATTCGGGGGATGGGCAAGACCCCGAGGCGAGATCTACATCTACACCATGGGGCCGGTGTCGGCCGTGCCGTCTGAGGTGGCACGGGCGCTGACAGTGCGGATAGCCCCTAATCCCGCTGCAGGCCAGGCCGTGGTGTCGTTTTCGGTCTCGAGATCCGAGCGGATTCGCCTTGGGGCCTATGACCCAGGCGGCAGGCGGGCGGGGCTGCTGTGCGACGGCCTGTTCACGAAGGGGTCCCATTCGATCCACTGGGACACGCGCGGTTTGTCTTCAGGGGTCTATCTGATCCGGCTGGAGACGGAGACGGGAACGGATTCGCGACGAGTCGTGGTGGGGAGGTAGGAGGGAATCAGAGGGACCATCGAAAATCCACCTTCGAAAGGGTGAAGGTGAACCGGCACGGGTCCCTCCCCCACCGCGCCCGCCTTCACCCCATCTCGGGGGGTCCCGCCCCTGCCCCGGCGAGCTGGTGCGCTGCCCCCCTCAGGTATCCCATGCTCCGGGCGAGAACCCGGGGAGCCCCTGTATCGAAAGGCCTATCCCGGGAGATACAGAGCTTCGGACCATGCCGCTGCGATGTGAGAGAGGTCACAGGGGCATACGGGTTGCAGGGGTGCGAGACTCGCGAGGTGCCGCTGCATGGAGGATCTCCACCACCGGGGGCTGCAAACCGCGGCAAGATGCTTCCGAGCCCGGCGCGGAGCGGAGCGGCGCCACCCCCTTCTGAGGGAGACCGTGTGGTCGTTGACCCTGCACGCACTCGTGCCCCCTCCCGCCCACTCACCCAGTCATCCAATCCTCCATCATTCACTGGAGCGGAGAGGGGTGAGAGATGCAGGCTACTCCGGTGATCCCGACGCACCTTGCTTCCCCGACCGGGAGGCCTATGTTCCCCGGTGCCGTGTGTGTTCACCCATGGCTCTTTGCCGTGGGTGCGAGTTCCATTTGTTCCTGGAGGTTTCCATGCGAAGAATGACTCGTTGCGTGATGTCCCATTCGGGATGGCTTGGCCGTCTGGCTCTACTTCTGGCGGCCACCGCGGCCTCGCAGCCCCCACACTCCGCCACCATCGTGGTCAAGGAGGGAGATCCGGCAGCAAGCTCCACGGTGAGCTCCCTCAACGCGCCCTTTACTAACGGTAATGGCATCGTCGGCTTCACCGGATCCTTGGCCGTCGGCGGTAACTTCGTCTGGTATGACGACGCCGTACTGTGGCTCAATACCGACGCCTTACCTGGGGACACCTTGACTGGTGCGGAAGGGACCATGGGCATCGGCGACAATGCCGAGTTCATCTACAGCCCATCGATCAGCGGCGACGATGCGGTGTGGTCGCACAATGGCCTGCTCCTCAAAGAAGGCATGCAGGCCCCAGGGTACGATCCCGGTGTGACCAATACGTTCAACAGCCGACCGACCATGCTGCCCGGCGGCACGGCGTGCTGGGTTGCCGGCATGAATGCCAGCGGCGGCACCAGCACCGAAGGCCGAGTCTTCTATGTCGCTCCGGGTGCCAACCCGGCGCAGATCACCCCGGTAATCAAGTCAGGCGACATGGTCGGCGGCTACCCCATCGCCAGCCCGTCCGGCGTCGCATTCGGCTACTGGGTCTCCGACAATGGCCTTCATCACATTCACATCCTCGACCTAAATACAGGATC
>JAFGKV010000118.1 GCA_016928395.1 Candidatus Fermentibacterota bacterium
GTCTCCACCGTGTCAAAACACCTTTCGATCCTCAAGGCCGCCGGTATCGTTCGTGACGACAAGCGCGGAAGCCAGGTCTTCTACTCGCTCCGTCTCCCCTGCGTCCTGGCCTTCTTCTCGTGCGTCGAGTCGATTCTCGCCGGTGAGCTCCAAGGGCAGGCAGAGCAGACCGGCTGCGGCCTATCCAACGTGACTGTGAACCAACCACCGGCGCTGTGCAACACGCGGAGGCCCCATGAACTGGAAGGATGAATGGAAGAAGCTGGCGCTCATCGTCGGCGTGTTTCTCGTGTGCTTCTACCTGCCCGTGGGGAAGGCGCGCTTCGACAACGCCGTAATGGAATCGCTCCACCTGGTGAAGTGGTACGCGCAGGAACACGTGCTCCTCTGCCTCGTACCAGCCTTCTTCATCGCCGGCGCCATCTCGGTGTTCGTAAGCCAGGCGTCGGTCATGAAGTACCTGGGCGCCAAAGCCAACAAGGTGCTGGCCTACGGCGTCGCCTCGGTGTCGGGAACGATCCTGGCGGTGTGCTCCTGCACCGTGCTGCCACTCTTCGCAGGCATCTATCGCATGGGCGCCGGCCTGGGGCCTGCCACCGCGTTTCTCTACTCCGGCCCGGCCATCAATGTTCTGGCCATTGCTTTGACGGCCCGCGTCTTGGGGCTGAAGCTGGGCATAGCTCGGGCCCTCGGCGCCATCCTGTTCAGTGTCGTCATCGGGTTGCTCATGCACCTCTTCTTCCGCAAGGAAGAGGAGGCAAAGGCCGCGGCCCAGCTCTCGGCGCCGGAGCCCGAGGTAACCCGTCCACTCTGGAAGAATGCTGTCTACTTCTTTTCCATGGTCGCCATTCTGGTGTTCGCCAACTGGGGCAGGCCGGTACAGGACACCGGGCTATGGCACGCGATCCACAGCGTCAAGTGGGTCATCACCTCGATCTTCGCCGTTGCTTTGGGCGTGATCCTCGTCGCCTGGTTCAATGTTCGCTGGCAGAAGCTGCTTCCCGCGGCGATCCCCGCCATGATCCTCGCGCTGCTCCTCCCCGGCGCTCCCATGCTGCCGTTCGCGGCGGCGGTGATAGGACTCTCGGTCGTGATCAGTACGGACAAGGGAGAGACCGGCGAGTGGTTCTCCTCATCCTGGGGCTTCGCCAAGCAGATCCTTCCGCTCCTATTCGGCGGCGTGATCGTGGCCGGGCTCCTGCTGGGAAGCCCCGAAGGGACGCAGGAGGGCCTGATCCCCTCGAAGTGGGTCTCGGGCCTGGTGGGGGGTAACTCCCTGTTTTCCAATCTCTTCGCCTCAGTCATCGGCGCCTTCATGTACTTCGCGACGCTGACCGAAGTACCCATACTGAAGGGGCTCATCGGCAACGGCATGGGTCAGGGGCCTGCCTTGGCGCTGCTACTGGCCGGCCCGGCATTGAGCCTTCCCAATATGCTCGTCATCCGCAGCATCATGGGCACGAAGAAGACGATCGTGTTCGTACTCCTCGTTGTGGTGATGGCAACGGTGAGCGGCATGGTGTTTGGAATCATGGAATGATGGAAGAATGGAATGGTGGAATGGAGCGAGGACGGATGGATGAATGGATGATCAAACCATGGAATGTTGGAATACTGGAATGATGGAATGGTGGCGGCAGAACCGGGGAAGGGCAGGATCATGAATGAGAGAAAGAACATCAATCGGGGATACATGCGGCTGACGGTGTGGCAGGACGCATCCGACTACTACGTGGCGAGTTGCCAGATCTTCAGAGCCCTGTCCTATGACCTGAAGCGAGTATCCTCTCAGCAAGTCGCTTCAGTCGACTCGATACACAGGGATATCGCCGAAGGATACTGCCGTCGGACCATCAGGGAATACCTGCAGTACCTTAACATCGCTCTCGCATCGGCAGGCGAGTCAGTATCCGGTCTGCGCGTCTGTCTGAAGGCAGACCAAATCGATGGGGAGCAGTTCGAGTCGCTCGACCGGATGGCGTTCAAGCTGGAGAACGGATTGATCAAGCTGATTGAGAGCCTTCAGAAGAGGCAACTGGATGGCTCGTGGGATGACAGCTTCGTGGTACGGGAGTCAAATGCCGCCTATGCGTGAGAGGTCGATGGATGACTGCAGGCACCCAAGATCCCCGAATCCCCATCATTCCAGCGTTCCATCGTACCATTGCTCCATCATTCCACTATTCCACCCTTCCATCATTCCATCGTTCCATTGTTCCATCATTCCGCTGTTTCCCTTCCCGGAGGTTTTCATGACAACCATTCAGATCCTGGGCACGGGGTGCCCGAAATGCAAGAAGCTTGCCGAGAATGCCGAGTCCGCGGCCAAAGAGCTGGGCATCGAGTATCAACTCGTGAAGGTGACCGACATCAACCAGATCATGAGCTTCGGCATCATGATGACGCCTGGTCTCGCCGTAAACGGCGAGGTCAAGAGCGTCGGCAAGGTGCCGTCGGTGTCCGATATCAAGAAGCTGCTTCAGTAGTCGAAGTCATCATTCAACGAGAATTGTCTCGATATCCACAAGGAGAAGCTATGGCCTCAGATCGTTGTTCATGCCAGGGAGGCACGACGTTGGTATTCGCCTGTTCCGGAGGCGCCGACGTCGGGGAGATTTCCGACCGCGCCGCCCGGCTTCTTGATGAACGGGATGTGGGCAGCATGTATTGCCTGGCCGGAGTCGGCGGCCGCGTGAGCGGCATCGTCAAGAGCACCGAGGCCGCTGACCGGGTCATCATGATCGACGGGTGCCCCCTCGATTGTGGGCGTCGTACGTTGGAGGAGGCGTCTATCCGTGGGTTCACCCATCTTCGGGTGACGGACCTCGGGTTCACGAAGGGCGACTCCCCGCCAACCAGCGACACCATCGAGTGCGTCGCCCAGGCGGCGTGCGCGGTCGTGGGCAGTGTGTGTGATTCTCCCGGCGCATCGGGGCCGGCTCAGGCGACGGCGCCTGTGTGTGTCGGCTCGCAGTGCTGCGGAGGTTGAGATGACACTCGCAACCCGAAGCGTACTCGCGCTGATCGCTACCCTGGGATTGGCCGCCCTCTTCCTTTCATGCGGGCCCCGCGATCACTCTGGAAACCCCGGGACGGTCGCCGCAGCCCACCGTGATCCACCCCCCGCGCCGACTCCTCCAACCCCACCGGCTGCCGATACTGTCGAGGCAGATTCGGGCACGACCGTCCCCGCGGCTGCAGCCGTGGATGTTCCCCCGCGGCAGATCGCGGCGCCGGCACATCCGGCGGTCCCAAGCCCGCCTGCTCCGTCGCACTCACCGAAGCCGGCCGCCCTTCCACGCCTCGTCGATTTGGGGGCCGACAAGTGTGTCCCTTGCAAGATGATGGCGCCGATTTTGGGTGAGCTGAAGCGCGACTACGCCGACCAGTTCGGTGTAGAGGTCATCGACGTCTGGAAGGATTCCGCGCCCGGCAGAGCCTACGGCATCAGGGTTATCCCCACGCAGATCTTCTTTGACGCCTCGGGCAAGGAGCTGTGGCGGCACGAAGGATTCATGGGCAAGGAGGATATCCTGAAAAAATGGGCGGAGCTGGGAGTAACCCTTAGACCGCCCAGAGGGTAGCCCGATGCTTGAGACCATCTTCGTCACCCTGTCTCAAGCGGTGGAAGGGAGTGTCGCGGTTGCCCTCGCAGCCTCAGTAGCCTGGGGCATCTTGAGCATCATCTTGAGCCCCTGTCATCTGGCGAGCATCCCGCTCATAGTCGGGTTCATCGACACGCAGGGCAGAATCTCGACGAAGCGAGCGTTCACGATCTCACTTGTCTTCTCCCTTGGCATCCTGTTGACCATCGCGGCCATCGGTGCGGTAACCGCCGCGGCGGGTCGCATGATGGGCGATATCGGACGAACGGGGAACTACCTTGTGGCCATCGTCTTCTTCATCGTGGGGCTGCACCTGATCGGCATCATCCCACTGCCGTGGTCAGGCCCAAGCCCGGTGGGCACGAAGCGGCGAGGCATGATGGCCGCCTTCCTGCTCGGTCTCGTCTTCGGCGTTGCCCTGGGGCCGTGCACCTTCGCCTACATGGCGCCCATGCTTGCCGTGGCCTTCCGTATCGCCGCCACCAAGACCGTGTACGGCATCGCCCTGTTGGCCATGTACGGCGTGGGGCACTGCTCGGTGATCGTGCTTGCGGGCACCTTCACCGAGGCTGTCCAGCACTACCTGAACTGGAACGAGCGTTCCAAGGGTGCGCTTATCCTGCGGAAGGTCTGCGGCGTGCTGGTGATGCTGGGCGGCGTGTACCTGATCTACACGGCGAGATAGGCAGGAGGAGGACCGTGGAGGCGTTTGCCAGTTTCGTCTGCATGATGGCGCTCTGCCTTGGCTCGTCCTATGCGACGCCTCCCGCGGATTGTTCCGAGGCCTCGGGCTCGGCTGTAATGGACTCGGCACCTACGGAGAGTGCCGGGGCTGACTCCACCGCGACAGACCATGGAAGTGGTTGCGTGGTTGTGTACTACTTCCACAGGACGGTGCGATGTGTGGAGTGCCTTGAGATGGAGGCATTGACCGTCAAAGCGCTGGCGAGATTCGCGCACGAGCAGGAACGAGGAACACTTGTGCTCAGGGTGCTCAACGTCGACGAGCCCGATACCGAACATTTCGTTGACGACTTCGCCGTCTACTTCAATACGATCATTCTGGCGCGTGAGGAACAGGGCACGCGAACGGCGTGGAAAGACATCGGCGTGCGTGCCTGGGAGCTGGTCCCCAACCCCGATGAGTTCATCGCATTCCTCCAGAAGGAGGTCGCCGACTGCCTGGCCGCAACGTAGCCGCCAGAGGGCTTGAGAACGTGACCTGGGCCCGCGCTTGCACCAAAGGGCTCTGCAAACTCAGACAGGAGCTTCGGGGGCGATCCGCGGAAGCACAAATGCATATAGGACTCGTCCTATAATGGACGAGTCCTATATGCATCTCGTCCGACCGGTTGCTCCTCAGTCCCATGGGATGGGCGAGAGCCGGTGCGGGCTCCGCGGAATCGCCCGGTCTCAGGGAACGTCAGTGCTGAAGTCGAACTCGCCCACGCGCCCCGACATGGTCAACACGTCGGCAGAGCCATCGACTGCGACGACCAGGTAGGTCCAGTTTGAGTTCGGGTCTCCAATGCCATTAGGGCTCGACCAGGTCGTTGTCCCCGCGGGAAGGGTCGCCAGCAGATTGGCCGGAGCCGGTTTGAAGTACGGGTTGTTCAGCACGCCATGCACGCGGTATTGTGCGGCACCGGAGATGCCCGGCCAATCCAGAACGAGTTGACCCGCCTGCAGGTCTGGGAACAAGCCGAGCACCACTTCATGCAAGATGACGGCCTGGAGCACCTCTTTGGTGTCGTCACGCTGGGCGAATCCCACGATAGTGCAAGGCTTGTTACGCCAGCCTGTCGGGATCTGAAACTGCTGAGTCGTCTCGAATGTCTCTCCCGGATTGAGGGATGCGGCGATGCCTGTCGCATTCGGGAATACGTGCAATGCGGTGTGCGAGAGGTAGCTGAACCCGCCCCAGGTTCCCACGGTGTCATCGCCCGCCGCAACGAAACGCAGATTGAAGAATAGTGAGGAAGCGCTGGTGTTGTGGACGACCGCGCGCACGTACCCGGTGCCCGTGGCGGTGCTGTAGTCGACGAGGACCAGCTGCATGACAAACGGACTCGCAATAACCTTGCGTTGATCAAACCGCAGGCGATACTGAGCATACGTGTCGCTCACGTTCACATACACCCCATCGATGCAGACGTTCGGAACGCCGGTGTAGCCGTAGTAGTTGCGTCGGTCGATGTTCCCCGGGACGGTAAACGAATCACTTATGTGGTAGGCAATGATGGCCAGCGAGTCGCCGACTTCTGAGGAGAGCTGATCAAGCGCAGACTGCGCGTTGGGGCAACTCCCTCACCATGTACCGACGAAGTCTTCGGCGAGCACGGTTCGCTGCACGGCCCAGGCAGGCGTGCAGAATCCACTCAAGAGCACAAGTCCAAGCACAAGTCTCATGGCTCCCTCCTCGATGGGGAAAAAAGGAGTGCATCTGTGCGGATGCTCCAGAATATGGTGCTTCGTCTGCGGTGGTCAACCGCGCCCTCCAGGGGGAGACGCGAAGGTCGTGGAAGGATACGAGGGTGTCGGGCCTGAAGGCCCTCCTACAGTGCCGGCAGCTTCCCTTTGTACGAGCGGCTTCAGCCGCGACCCTGCCCGCGCATCCGTGTCGGGCCTGAAGGTTTTCCTACTCCGCCGTCGGATCCGCCACCCTTCCGAGGAAGAGGATACTGCCGGTCACATTGTCGCGGATGTAGAACAGGAAGGGATGGTCGGCCTTGAAGAACGGCGGGATGCCGGTGTACCCCATGTCGACTTCCGTCGCGGCGGCAGCTTCGGTTCCCTCCTCATTCACCTGGACAAAGGCCTTGTGACGAACGTGATCGATGAAGAGGTCATAGCGTCCGTCCATCCCGGAGAAGTCGGCGAGGAGCGGGCTGAAAGCAGACGGCATCCCCAAGCCCGAGAGGGCAGCCTCGAGGTCGAATGAGGAGGTGACGGTCCAGCGGGGGAGGAGCACCTCGGTCAGGTCACATTCACGGATGAGCCCATACCAGTGGTCAATCTGGTCGACAGTGAGGGCCGCCTCGAGTTCATCCAGGCCATCATCGTCCTCAGGCAGTAGGATCACCATGGAAAGGTCCTCGCCTGCGTACGGCAGCTCGAGGAGCCTGACGTCGCATGGAGGCCCGTATGCATGGCCGTAGCGCTGAGTCGTGGACTTCATGCTCATGAACTGCGCTGGAACCGAGACGCCGGGCGTAACCCAGAAGGCACCCTCCTTCGTCAAGCGGGGGTCGAACTGGTTGAGCCATGTCCCCTTGAAGTAGATCGCGTTCACGAGAACAAGCCGTGTGATATCACTGATGCCGCCGGGTGGAATGAGGTCCTCGATCCGCCCATTGGTCTGCTCCTCCACCCACTGGTTGATGGCCTGGCGAGCCGCCTCATAGTCTGCTATGAAATCGACCCACTCCATCGGGGCCTTGTACGTGTCGCGCAACAACGATAGAAACGCCGCGAGGTAGTCCCAGCCCGTCTGCCCCCAGAGACGGTTGGCGATGGACAGCTCGTAGCCGCCCAGATCAATCCCGCGATTCAGGCTCTCCAGGAGCGCCCCCGATGCCTCGTGCCACTGGGGTGCGCTGCCCGGAATGTGGAGCACCTGCGCCATCTCCTGTGCCGTGTTACCCGCCGCCCCCGCATACGTCATGCTGAGGGCAGTGGCGATGCTGTAGGGCGACATGAACAGGTTGCCGGGCGTATCGCAGACCGCGCGGTACAGGTCGCACCCGAACTCGTTATTCGCGGCCACAACCTCATCGGCCGCCCCTCTGAGCTCCTCCGGGATCGCCCGCTCCGCGAATGGATCAGGTTCGGTAGCGTTGTCGCACGCGAGGATGAGAAGCAAGAACGCGAGAAGCAGACGTGTGGGAACCATATGCCCTCCCAGTCGTGGCCTTCTCAGGCCGTGCAAGCGGAGTCCTGTACATGCGCTCCAATATACACGAGGACTCCGCCGGCGGTTGCGGGCAAGACACACGCAGACGGGCAGATCTGGGGGGCGCGATGCCGGCCGCCCGACCTGAGTATGGTCCGCACTATCGGACCACGTTTCTCTGGAGGGCCGCGGTCCCCGCGGCCGGCGTGAACCACGATGCACGGACGCGACGAAGCGCGTCCCTCCATTGTTCACGAGGGAGCATGGCTGCGCGCTGCCGACCTATGTAGATCAGGGTTGACATGATGGGTCACGATGGTAATACTAATACCGGTAAGAATCATGACTGGAGAATGTAATGAGAGTCACTACCAAAGGTCAGGTCACTATTCCGCAGGACATCCGGGAGCGGCTCGGCATTGAGCCAGGGACCGAAGTTGAGTTCCGACTCGAAGGCACAACTGTCACGCTAGTACCGGCAGGAAGAAACAGCACAAGGGGGAAGCGAATCGTTGGGCGTCTGCGCGGCCGCGCAACGGTCAGGATGAGCACCGACCAAATCATGGCGTTGACGCGCGGTGGCTGATGATCGGAACATTGGTCGACAGCAACGTCATTCTGGACATCCTGACTGAGGATCCAGTGTGGTTCGCTAGGTCGTCCGATGCCGTCGAGCGTTGCGCCAACACCGGCCCGCTTTTCATCAATGTGGTCATCTACGCGGAGGTCTCGGTTGGCTTCCAACGCATCGAAGACCTCGAAGAGGCTCTCCCCGCCTCCGACTTCCCACGGCTGCACATCCCTCTCGAGGCCGGCTTCCTTGCTGCCAAAGCGTACCAGGCCTACAGCCAAAGGGGAGGAGCCAAGACTTCGCCGCTTCCCGATTTCCTCATCGGAGCGCATGCGGCCGTGGCGGGTCTCCAGCTGCTGACGCGCGACGCGGGCAGATACCGCACCTACTTCCCGAACGTACACATCATTGCGCCGAGCGGGTAAAACCGCCGGTGTGTTCCTGGGATCACAGGTTGGGCGATGACACGTCACACAACGCCTGCCTGCCATGGAAGTTGACGCCTTACCACAGCGCGGCTATCATTAAGACGTCGTTTCGGAGGGGCCATTCCATCGGATCATTCCCTCTGAATCACTCCTCATCCCCACGAAGGAGGTGATTGGGCGACACCTCGTCTATCTGCTTGGCGGCTCATTTCCATCACGGCGGTCAGTTTCTCAAGGAGGCATTCCATGCGAGGGTTCATAGTCAGCGTAGTGGTGCTTGTGGTGTGCGGCATGGTGGACGTGGCGAGTTGCCAGCCGATGCTGGCCATTGAGTCGCCGGTTTCGTACTCGACCGGCCATTTCGGCTGGTGCGTCTCCGGGGGGGGCGATGTGGATGGTGACGGGTTCCTGGATCTGGTGGTCGGGGCGCCGAACCAGACGATCTCCCCGAACACACACGGAAGCGTGTATGTCCTGCGAGGACGGGACGGCAGCGTGCTCCACGTCGTCCAGAGCCAGGGAACCGGCTACATAAACCACTACACAGGTCACGTAGCATCGTTCGCGGGCGACCCAAGCATCGATGGGTTCAGCGACTTCGCGACCGACTTGACCTGGGCCGATGAGACGCCATCCGATCCAGGCCCGTGGGGATTTGCGATGCACGCCTATAGTGGGGAAACCGGACAGATGCTCTGGGGGGTGCGGGCTACGTTCGTGCGATAGGGCCAGTGGGCGACGTCAATGGAGACGGGTGCAACGACCTCCTAAGCTGTAACTTCCCGCCGCGGCACCGGAAGTTGCACCACGTATCGTCCGGGCGGGCCCGGGGCCCCCACTCGTTGGAGGCGATGGGGTGGCTAAGGTCGGCAGTGGGACAAGCGGCGACTCTCTTCTCACGTTCTTTGGTGCTCATCCGGGTTTTGGGAAGTCGGTTTCGATTGCGGCAGACGCAAACGAGGATGGTCTGGAAGACCTGCTCGTGGGCGCCGGGGGATTGTACACGGGATGCGCGGTGACGGGCGAAGCCTATGTGCTTAGCGCCTCAGACGGAGCAGTGCTTCTCACCCTGGCTTCGGCGAACCCCGAAAGCGCCGGCACGTTCGGGTATTCAGTCTCTGGAGAAGCGAATGCTGACGGGAGTGGGCCCCCCGATATTCTTGTGGGTGCCCCTCGGGAAGATGGCGGAGCTGTAGATGCCGGCAGAGTCTACCTGTTCAGCGGGAGCGACGCGAGCCTCGTGAACACGCTGCTGTCACCAACGTCGGAAGCCGGAGGCCAATTCGGGTTCTGCCTGGCATCCATCGGCGACGTCAATGGGGACGGACTCGACGACATCCTGATCGGTGCACCGTACGAGGATGGCGGCGCCGTTGATGCGGGCCGAGCCTACGTGTTCAGCGGTACAGGGGCACTGCTCGCCACCCTCGAGTCCCCCGATCCCGAACCCGACGGCCTATTCGGGTACTCGCTCGATGGGCTCGGCGATACCAACGGCGACGGGAGCCCTGATTTCGCGATCGGCGCTCCGTACGAAGATGGCGGCGCTGTCGATGCAGGCAGGGTCTATGTCTACAGCGGGGGCACCGTACCGGTGGAACTGGCGGGCTTTGCGGCAGTGGCTCGCAACGGCCAGGTCTTGTTTGCCTGGTCGACGCTCTCCGAGACCGAGACCTTCGGGTTCCATGTGTATCGGGCAGGCACCGCGACCCAGGACTACGCCCGGATCACGGCATCCATCATTCCCGGTGCCGGCACGAATTCCGTCCGGCACGACTACTCGTACACCGATGCGACTGTCCAGCCCGGGACCTGCCTCTACAAGCTGGCGGATGTGGACTTCGGCGGAACCCAGACCATGCACGGGCCGGTGAGCGTGACCGTGCTGCCGACGAGCTTCAGCTTGCTGGGCGCACATCCGAACCCGTTCAGCGAAACGACGACCCTGCGGCTCAACCTGCCGCAATCCGGCCACCTCTACGTCGTCATCCATAACATGGCCGGCGAGCTGGTGCGGAAGTTGGCAGACGGAGAGATGGGTGCGGGAGTGCAGGAGATCTCGTGGGACGGTCGAGGTGATGCAGGCAAGTCAGTAGCTCCGGGAACGTACACCTGCCGAGCAGAGTCGGATGGCAGAATGCAGACCGCCAAGGTGGTGGTCACGAAATAGGCTGAGCTATGTACAACGGGAGGGCCGCATCTCTGGAGGGCTGCGGTCCTCCGCGGCCGGCGTGAGCCACGATGCACGGACGCGACGAAGCGCGTCCCTCCATGGCCCCCAAGATCACGGAGGACGAGACACCGCCGGGGAGTTGAGGGGGCACTCCTGTAGGAGCAGCTTGGCATTGTACAAGCGGCTTCAGCCGCGACCTCATGTCGGGCCTAAAGGCCCTCCTACACCGTGAGCGCGTGCAGCACCGCACGAGCGCTCTCTCATTGTACGAACGGCTTCAGCCGCGACCGCATGTCGAGCCGCATGTCGGGCCTGAAGGCCCTCCTACATCATCGAATGCGTGCAATACCGCCCGAGCGCTCTCTCATTGTACGAGCGGCTTCAGCCGCGACCGCATGTCGAGCCGCATGTCGGGCCTGAAGGCCCTCCTACAGCACAATCACAGCTCCGCGGAGTCGAATCAGTCGTCCAGGACGAAGCTGACCTTCATGAAGACGCGGTACTCGACGATCTTGCCATCCTCGACGGTGATCTTCTGGTCCTTAATCCAGGCGCCCTTCACATGGCGCAAGGTCTTGTTGGCCCGATCGACGCCAATGCGGACGGCATCCTCGAAGCTCTTCGTCGATGTCGCGCTGATCTCAGTGATTCTTGCGACTGCCATGGATTCCCTCCTTCTGAGAGATAGATTCGCACCCGACACCTCGGGCACGGTGCACGCAAACTGGGGCAGTGCGTCACGAGTATGACGTCTCTCCCCCAAGCATCCCACGGGAGATGCCGATGGAGAACCCCGGATAGTGTCCATAATAGGCATTGAACGCCTCATGTGCAAACTCCGGCCCCGGCCAGTCGCTCCTTTTGTGCCGCGACGGGCCGAGCTACATTGACGACGGGTCATGCATCGCGTACGGCAGTGTGCCCCTCGGGTGCGACCCCCGGATGGATCTCGAAGACCCTGAGTAACTCGTGCGTCTAGGCACGTCACGCTCTGCATGGAGAGTCAGTGCACAGGGAGGATAGCATGGCGCAAGAGAGGAAACTGACTCGACAGCGGCTGTCCGAACTCTGGGCGCGGGAGGATATTCCGATCCTGCCGCTGGCCGGGCGGCCCCTGGCCGTCCTCAGCGACTTTCACTTGGGAAACGGCCACTGGGCCGATGACTTCCGCCACAATGAAGAGACCCTGTCCGCGGCCCTTACGCAGTACCAGCAGGACGGCTACTCGCTTATCCTCCTAGGTGACATCGAGGAACTATGGCAGTTCGGCCTGACGGATGTTCTTGGCAGGTATGGGGAGACTATCTACGAACGACTCCGGGAATTTGGACAGTTACGCATCCATCGCGTGTTCGGGAACCACGATATCGATTTGGCCTGGATGTCGGATCCTCTCTGGGAAACGACCGACCGACGACCTGCGCCCGAGGCCGTCAAACTGTCCGACGAGAAGGGAGTGCCGAGAATCCTGCTCGCCCACGGCCATCAAGGCAGTTTCGA
>JAFGKV010000119.1 GCA_016928395.1 Candidatus Fermentibacterota bacterium
GGTCAATGGGTGCTGTGTCTCATCACCTTACGCTCCTGAGCCCTTGAGTCTACGCCCCACGAGATGGTTCTGGTTACTGCTGCGGCGGGCGCCGTCACGGCGGGGTGGGCTTCCGGCCCAACAGTCACCCGAAACCGAGTGTTCCAGAGAGAAGCCGTAGCGTGAGAACTCCACACGGCCGAGTACGCCGGCTTGTCGAAGAGATCGATGTGAGCCGGAGGGAAGTCACGCAGCGGTGCGTGGCTTTGGCAGTGGCCAGGATTCTGGTCGCGATGGTCCTTGCCGGTCTCGCCTATGCCCTGCCGGCTTTGTGGGCATGCCCGGGTGTCGGAGCGCCACCTTTACCCGCGGCCATCCCCCCGACCTTGGCCGCCTATCTGGGTTTCGGCGTTGTTGTGCTCCTCGTGGCTCTGCGATCCTCCGCCATGAAGCGGCTCAGCCAGCTGAGCGTCGGCGTTGATCTCATAGTGGTCACAGTGCTTGTTGCGTTGTCCGGCGGTACCGACAGCCAGCTTGTGCTCCTCTATATGCTTGTTATCGTGGGTGTGTCGGTTCTCTTGTCACCCATTAATGGCATGACGGCCGCCATTGCCAGCGTATCCATGTTGAGTCTGATATATCTTGCCCAGAGTGTCGGATGGGCAACTCGATGCGCCCCGCTGGGTGCAGGCCAGGGGAGCGTATTTCGCTTTGTTGCAGTCGTGTCGTTTCTCGTTCTTACCGCCTTTCTGGCCGGCTATCTTGCCTTGGCTGGCAGTCGCCTGAAGCTCCTCAATCTCGAGATTCTTGAGAGCATGAACGCAGGTGTGGCGATTGTGGATTTGGATGGTAACGTGCAGTATTTGAACGTCATGGGGTTACGATTGCTGGGTCTTGAGGCGTCATCGGTGCGCGGGGAACCAGTGGACAGGGTACTTGCGGGACAGGCGGCGGAGGCGATCATGGCGACACTACGTACCGGCGTGCCTGTATCTCGTCGTGAGGTCTCCATAGCCAGTAACCACGGTGGTGCTATCCCTTCAGGGATCACCACCTCTGTGCTTGGGGACCGGCGACGGCGTATCTGGGGAGTGGCAGCGACCTTCACCGATCTCACGGATGTGCGGAGAATGGAAGAACGACTGCGTCATGCAGACCGCATGGCGACCATTTCGCATTCGGCGGCCGGCATGAGTCATGAATTGCGCAATCCACTGGCGTGCATCCGCGGTGGCGTGGATCTTCTTTCCGAGATTCTTCCCAAAGACGAAGAAGCCTCGGAGGTGATGGATCTCATTGCCAGGGAGACCCAGAGGTTAAGCACTATCGTGGAGTCCTTTCTGGACGTCAGTCGAATCGATTCCCCGGTGTGTGAAGTACACTCCTTTGGGGAAATCTGGAGGGAGGTGGAGACGGTTCTTCGGGCAAGATTCGGGCAGGTTCTGGACAACAAGGTGCGGTTGACGCTGGCTCAAGGGTCAGAGGAGGTCGCCTTGTGGGCAGATCTCGGTCAGATGAGACAGGTTCTCATCAACTTGGTGCAGAACGCCATCGAGGCCCTTGCGGATGGCGGCGGTATCCAGGTATCATGTCAGTATGCACGTGCAGTTGCCAAGGAGGGTTTGGGGCCTGGTACCGAGATTATCGTGCGCGATGATGGCCCGGGTGTGCCTCTTGGCGTAGGGCACCGAATCTTTGAGCCGTTCTACACGAGCAAGGCTCGTGGCACAGGCCTCGGGCTTGCCGTGGTCAAGCGAATCGTCGAAGGTCACAGCGGGGACGTGCGACTGCTGGCGGACCAGGAGCGTGGCAGTGCGTTCCGTATCTGGCTTCCCCTCAGGAACGGAGCCGTGACGACAACATAGGAGGAGCGTGGAAGTGGAACTGAACGTCAACACTTATCTCAGGCGATTGGTTGACGAGAATGCGTCCGACCTTCACTTCAAAGTAGGCACACCTCCGGTTCTGAGGGTGAACGGTCAACTGCTTATTCTCGAAGGGAACCGTTTGAGTCCGGCGGAAGTCGAACAGGTAGCCGTGTCGCTGCTTCCGGAGAGTAAGCGAACGCTCATGGAGGAGGGTCACGAGCTGGACGTGGCATACAGCGTCCCGGGTCTTGGACGGTTCCGCACGAATATCTACAAGCAGCGAGGGACGTTTGCCATTGCGATCCGTTACATCCCCTCCAGTGCGGAGCTGACCTTCGATGGACTCAACCTTCCGCCGGTGTTGCGGGATTTGGCCGATCAGCAGCGGGGGCTTGTACTCCTCACCGGGACCACCGGGAGCGGCAAATCAACGACGCTGGCGGCTATGATCCAGCATATCAATGCGACGCGCAAGGGTCACATTGTGACCATCGAGGACCCCATAGAGTTCCTCCACCGCGACAACAAGTGCATCATCAGCCAGCGGGAGCTTGGTGAGGACACGGCATCATTTTCGACGGCTCTGAAGTATGTCGTTCGCCAGGATCCCGATGTAATTCTGGTTGGCGAAATGCGGGATGTCGACACCGTGGCGTCGGTCATCCAGGCGGCAACCACCGGGCATCTTGTCTTCAGTACTCTCCACACCACTGACACGGTCCAGACCATCAACAGGATTGTGAACTTCTTCCCGTCGCACCAGCATCAGCAGGTTCGCGTCGATCTCGCCGCATGTCTCCGCGGGATTGTCGGGCTGCGTCTCCTGGCCCGCGCCGATGGTGCCGGGCGGGTGCCGGCAGTGGAGGTCATGGTATCGACGCCGACAATTCGTGACCTCCTCCTGTCCGAGGAGAAGATGGAGAAGATCAAGGAAGCCATCGATCAGGGCAGCCTCCACTACGGTATGCAGACCTACGACCAAGCGCTCATCCGTCTCTATCGAGATGGGCTGATCCACTACGAAGAGGCGCTCAACAATGCCACCAGCCCTGGTGATCTTGCGCTGAAGATTCGCAGCGAGATGCCTGATCGCCGCAAGTAGGCGCGGGATCTTGGCCGAGATACACCTGCTGCTGGTTGATGATGAACCGGGCATTCGGGTGATGTACAGCAGGCTGCTGGCGCGATCGGGATACCGGGTGAGCGTCGCCGAGGACGGCCCACATGCGCTGGAGGAAATTCACAAGGATCCGCCGGAAGTGATGATCACCGATATCCGCATGCCCGGTATGAGCGGGCTGGAGCTTGTGCGCCGGGCGCGGGAGATCGATTCGACGCTCAAGGTCATCATCATCACCGCTCATGCAGACACCGAGTCCGCCATTGAGGCGGTCAGTCTTGGCGCGTTTGGCTATGTAAGAAAACCCTTTAGCAAGCAGCAGCTCACGGATGCCTTGGATCGGGCCCTCACAATCCGGGAAGCAGAGCGTGTCACGGGCGTAGCAGAGCCGGAGACACCATGCGACTTCACCGGGATCGTGGGCCAAAGCGGGCCGCTGGAGCAAGTTTTCCGCATGGTTCGTCGCGTGGCGCCAACAGAGGCGACCATACTGCTCACCGGTGAAAGCGGGACAGGCAAAGAGCTTTTCGCCCGTGCCATTCATGCCAACAGCCAACGTGCATCGGGGAGGTTCGTCTCGATAAACTGCGGCGCGCTTCCCGAGGCCCTTCTCGAGAGTGAGCTCTTCGGGCATGTCCGTGGCTCATTCACGGGGGCGGTTCGAGACAAGGAGGGGTTGCTTCTCTATGCCGGAGGAGGCACGTTCTTCATGGATGAGATCGGCGATATGGCGCCCTCTACCCAGGTCAAGCTTCTCAGGGTGCTCGAGGAGCGCGAGGTGGTGCCTGTCGGGGGGACGAAGCCGCAGAAAGTTGATGTTCGAGTGCTGGTGGCGACCAATGTTGATCTTGATGAACGTGTCAAGCAGGGGCGATTCCGGGCAGATCTCTACTACAGGATCAATGTCATCCCGGTTCATATCCCCGCCCTGCGAAGCCGCAAGGACGATATTCCCATTCTCGTTGCACATCTGATTCAGAAGCATGTCCGGTCATCCGGGTTAGAGATGAAGGCCTTCTCCAGCGAGGCGATGGACAAACTGCGGTCCTATGAGTGGCCAGGGAATGTCCGGGAGCTCGAGAATGTGGTGCAGCGGTGTCTTATGCTCGCCGACGGTCCCGTGATCGGCGCGGCGGATATCCCGCTGGCTGCCGATCATCAGGGAGAGTCCATGGGCCGCGAATCGCAGCGGTCGCCGGATGGCGTCGAGGATCTCACACTGGAAGAGCTGGAGAAGCGGCATATCCTCCAGGTGCTGGAGCGCACGGGATGGCATCGAAAGAAGACGGCCAGCATTCTTGGGATCGATCCATCCACGCTCTACAGGAAACTCGATCGGTTCGGGATCAGTGCCGAGGAGTGAGGCCGTGTTCCTGTTGGTGCACCTTCGAGGTAAGTCCGCAGGTGTGGCTGTTGATCGAGTATCCGGGAGTGGCCTTCCGGCGTTCGGATGGTCAACTAGTTCGGCCGTGGAGTGTGATCAGCAGTAGTAGTGAAGGAGATGGTGGGTTGTCCGGGCAGTGAGCGAGCTCACCCGAGGACTAGATGCGGCGCGTCGGAGAGTCTATACACCTCGTGCTCCCGGAAGAGGCTGGCAGTGATGACATGCGTAGTCTTGTGCGGGGCGAGCTGTCTCCACGAGGGGCTGTCCGGGTCGACTTGACCAGGGTTCACCGGTGACCCTTGGCGTCAAGACTTGACTATCCTGCGGTGTAGCCGTTCATTGTTTGTGCGCGCCAACGGGATCCCTGCAACCCGAATACGTTGCTGTTTCGGTAGCCGGTGCTCGATCCCGGGAGACTTCGCGTAATCCGTGGGCGAACCACGCGGCAATCCTGGCGATGATCGGTCTGGCATGCTTCCTGAGGATCCCGTGCCAAGTCCGACGGTCACCTCTTTGTCTCTCTCAGGAGAACCAAGGCCATGCCACTCTATGAATACCGCTGCACACAGTGTGGCGAGCAGTTTACCCGCTTGCGATCCATCGCAGACCGAACGCTTCCTTGCCCCTGTCCATCATGCCGGTCCGAGGAATCTGAACTGCTCATCTCTCGCGTGAGTGCAGGAGATGCCAGCTGCGGGGCAAAGAGCACAGGCTTTACCTGAGGGTAGGAGAGGTCCCGGGTCCCGGGATCCCCAACCTTCTCCTGCCACTCGGCCACCGCACTTCCCGCTTTCTGAACGTTCGGTTGAGCCTATGTGGCACATTCGAGCTATTCTAACAGTAGAATAGCTCGAATGTCACCGCCTGGCCCCGGCAGATGCGGGCGGAGGCGCGGAGAGGACCTGCCATGGAATCGCTGATGGGGGCAGGTCGCAGGGTTCATCGGCGCGCGAGTTCACGCGCTGTGGCCGGGAGACAGTCTCGACCTCGAGCCGCTGGGGATTCCGTCTATGCGCGATGAGCCGTCGGTGTTGGCTGTGTTCATGAGTGCTGCCCTTCGCCGGTGACCACCGCGGCTCTGATCCGGTGTAGGACCAGGGGGTCACGCATCGGTGAGTTCTGTGTCGGGGGTCTGTGTGGCCGTCTCATCACAAAGACCAGAGTGCCAGTGGGCGCGGGGTTGAATGCGCTGTAGTGGCGGCTTGAAGCGCCACGCAGCTGCACCCTCCTCACCCTGGATGTCGCCAGGACCCGGCTCTCGCGACGAGTACCGGTCACCCGATAGGCAGTCGCGCCCGAGGGAGCTAACAAGCACCGCCGTCGGTATGCCTTGGGACGAGACGCCATCTTCGCGGGTCGGAAAGACGACGTGACGCGCCGGGGCTATATCGCCCCACAGGTGAAGAGAGTGACTTTGTTCACGAGGCGGTAGGCCGGAGCATAGGTCCGCCGATACGCGGGGGAATGGCTCACGGCGGGGAAGTTGGCCCCGCGGAGGTATCTCTCGGTGGCGTCGAGACCGTCGGGATCGGCGACCAGAAGGTGGCCCGCTTGAATCTGACGGCATAGCAGGGCCCATCCCTGATGCAGGAGGTCGATCCGCGGCGGGAATGCCCTTATGCAGGCCACAAATCCTTCCAGCACGGCGTGGGGGTCGACGCCGTGGGCCTTGGCTCCGGCCAGATGGAGGCGGAATAGGGGTGTATGGAGGGTGATGTCGTCGAGAAGGATCATCCCAGGATCCGTTTCGACGGCGGCGTACTCGGTACACAGTCGTTTCCGCAACGCATCGGCATCATCGGTCGCGTGGGCGGGTCCCATGCATGCCTGGTAGAGCAGCTTGTAGGTGTCGATGACACACCATGCCGGATACCGCGCGGCGTGGGTGCGCAGGAGTTCGAGGGTGCGTTGCCGCAGAGCGGAGGTCATGGGGCGCCCGACACGATGGAGGCCCGGCTGGTCCCGAGTTGGGGGCGACGAAGCCTCGCCGGCCTCCTATCCCTCGATGTCGTCACTGAAGAGATCAACCCCCGCTAGACCCACGACGAAGTCTATTAGCTCCCCAGGATTCATCCCCAGCCGGATCGATGGCCCAAGCCCCGCGGCAACCTCGATCTGCGTGTAGAACTGCGGAGTTGCAGCGGAATGGCGGAAAAGCTCAAACTCGCCTCCCCTGGTCCACGGGCCAATCCCGACGGCCATGAAGTCCTTGTGGCGCTGGTCTACCACTTCTCCCGGGGGGGAGAACACCTCCATGCGGTAGACTAAAAGGTCGACATCGGACACGGGCGGACCGCCTTGCTCGTACAGCATTCCCAGGCGACCTCCACGGAGCCCCATCACGTCACGATTGGCGAACAGGCCGGCACCGATGGCGCTCACCCGGGCCCTGACGCCGACGCCGTACCCAAAGGAGATGGTGGCCACATCCGCCGCATCCCGAACCCGGTTGGTGAGGTAGGGGGACGAGCATGCCAGGGCGGTGACGGCCAGGCATGCCACCACCGGCAAGAGCACTCTCAAGGCAGTCTCATCGCCAGGTTCGGGAGGCTTGAGGTTGGATGAGTGGAAGACTGCAGCACTGAGGAAAGGGGGTCACCTGACCTGCGCCATAGCGCGCGAACCGCATCCATCCGGTCATCCCACCTCTACTTGTTCACATTGCTCTCCCGCATCGGGTCGGTGAACATCACGTGACCGTAGTACGGGCCCCAGCTCCCGTCGCTGAGCCTGTCCTTGCTGACATCAATGGTGTACAGCACGACGTCATTGCCCCGTTTGCCCGCGATCTGGGCCGTGACGGAGCGGGTCGTACGGAATCGAAGAGCTGAGTAAGTGCCGTCGGTTGGCTCCCAGCGACTCTCTTCCTTCCAGTCGTTGCTTATCACCGTCGTGCGGAGGATCCTGGCATCGGGGTGTTTCTTCTGGAGGAGTTCGCCAGCCTTCGTCTTGATCTGGCTCGCCTCGCTTCCGGTGAAGCCGTCAGGCTTCATGAGGGTCTGGTCGATGCGCGCATGCCGGATGGCCTCATCACGCCTCTCGAGATCGCGCAGCCGATTACGGAGTTGCGCCGGACGCGGGTCATCGGGGCCTGCCGCTGCGGCGCCCCGCTCGATCAAGGTCTGGATGCGGGTGATCTGGCTCTTCTGGAGCGTCAGCAAGGTCTCAGACGTCTCCTTCTTGGCCTCCTGGCGGCTGACAAAATCGGCAGCATACCCAAGTTCACGCTCGGCTTCTTCCAAATCCATCAGGGCGTATTCCCTGCACGATTCGGCGAAGCTCTGCAATGCCCGATCAAGGTCCTCCTCCACCGTGGCCAGTTCATCAGTCTTCTTCTCTGCCGAGGGAGAGGCACGAAACTCCTTCAGCGCCGCTTCGGCCTCGGCGTAGATGGCCATGCGCTTGGCCATCTCCTCCTCTTCCTGGGTTGCGCTGGGGATCAGGTATTTGTCGCGGTTGTGATCGGGCCTTCCCAAAGGGATCACATACGGCTTGAGAGCCGTCAGCCAGTCGGCCGAAGCCGTCTCCATGTCGGCGGCCACGGCCTGAGCCTCAGCAGCTTTCTGGATATCGCCGGCCTGGAGGGCATCGGCCGCGGCCTCCAGGGCATCGATGCGCGCGTACGCAGCCTCCATCTCTGCATTGCCTGCTGGAATCTGCGACCCGAAGCGATCCTGAATCTCATCCATCTTGGCACGGCCACTCTTCACGGCGGCCTGGGCTGTCGTGACCCGGTAGTCCGTACTCAGGTTGGTCGACTGCTCTCCCATGACCCGCTCGCCTTTGGCAAGAATCCTGTCCAACTCCTTCAGGCGGAACGACGCGCCGGAAGGCAGCGTGTCCTGGGCGAGGGCCGGGACGGCCAGAAGGAGCACGACAGCCGCGGCCAGGATGGGCGGCACTAGCATACACGCGAGGGAACCGTAACCATGGGTGAAAGCGATACGACGCATTGGCGACCTCCTTACGTCATTGATGGCCCCGGGAAACATGGCATTGTGCTGCGAGAATCCCTTCAAGGTATCTGCCATTCGGCCGCGGTCAACCAGGCCCGACCAGGGCCGCGGTCTCTCAGGGCCAGAGAGCGGCGAGATCAGGGACTGCTGCGAACCGGGTCCACGATGAACTCGTCATTTCTCCTACCAAGGAGAACAGGGCCTCCAGGGGGAAGCCAGCGACATTGCTGCATGAGCCGTCAATTCGTTCCACGATCATGGACCCCAGCCCCTGGAGACCATACGCGCCAGCCTTGTCGCGCGGCTCTCCCGAGCGGACATAGAACTGGATCTCAGATACGGAAAGGGAGCGAAACTTCACGAGACTCTCTACCTCTCTTGATGCCGAACCGACGGAAGTCCCAAGAGCAACTGCGGTGAGCACCCGGTGCCACCTTCCCGAGAGCCGCCGGAGCATGACCTCTGCTTCCTTATCATCCGCAGGTTTTCCGAGCACGTCATTCCCGACCACTACGATGGTATCCGCGGCGATGACCGCCGCATCCAGATGACGTGGTTGCACCTCGGCGAGTTTGTCGAAGGCTGCCCGGCGGACGAAGACTTCCGGCGGTTCCCCCGGCAGGCGTATCTCTTCCACGTGGGCCGGATCGACTACGCAGTCGAATCCTATGGCCCGGAGAAAGCGCAGGCGTCGCGGGGATGCGGAAGCAAGGACCCAGGAGCTGGGGGGTTCACGGTTCATGGTCTGTCCCGCCTTGCGAGAGGTCCTGAGGATTCAGGGGTCAGGGAATGAAGCACACGGTTCAGCACGACGACCCCCTCGGCTGAGGCGTTTGAGTGCGATGTGAGTCGCTTCGCCGCAACCAGTAGTCGTCAGTAGTCACTACAGCCTTCGAAA
>JAFGKV010000120.1 GCA_016928395.1 Candidatus Fermentibacterota bacterium
CAGGAATCCGGCGGAGTTCAGCCGCCTCCTGGGTCGCCGACACCCCCGGAGCGTCCGAGACCGGCTCCAGGTCCGACCATTCCTCCACAAGAGCCATCGCCTCCTCGTGAAGGGCGTTCGAGTCCTCCTGCGGCGCTGGCTCCGAAGGCGCCGCCCCCGAAACCCGTTGCCAAGCCACCGGCCTCACCAGCCAAGCCCCAGCCTCGTCCAGAGGCAAAGGCTCCGGAGCCTCCAAGCGCGAAGCCTCCCCCGCCTCCTGCGATTCCCCCGAAGCAGAAGGCGAAGCCGACTTCTCCTGCCAAGCCGGAGATAGCCCGGGCCGCAGCACCACCCAAGCGGTCACCCGTTCCATTGATCATCGGAGCGGTTCTGGTGGTCGTGGCCATTGGCGTGGGGATTGCCATCATGTTGTCAGGCCAGAAGGCTGAACAGGCTCAGGAGCTTGAACAGGCTTTTGTGGATTCCGTCAAGGTCGCCGAGCGGGCACAGGCTGCGGTGGATTCGGTACGACTTGCCGCAGCGCAAAACGCAGCGGCAGCGGTTCAAACGTTGAGAGACAGGTTCTCGCAAGCAGATCTGCTGCAGGCCGGGAAACGTGCAAAGGCCGACTATGATCGTGCGAATGAGTACCTCGAGGAGGCCGTACGGCTTGCAGCAGCAGGAGACGCCAACGATGCTGAGCGACAGGCACAACTGGGATTGGAGCGCATCGATAGTGCCATCGATCGTAGCGGCAAGATCCAAGAGCGCGAGGAGTTGGCGCAGAAGGACAGAGACCAAGCCTTGGCTCGTCTTAGAACCGAAGTAGGGGCTCTTCAGGAGAGCCTCAGCGTGTTGCAGACCAACAGAGGACCGGCCTTTGCCGCAGCTCAGATGCAGCAGCTGCAACAGATTGTGGAGAAGGCGAGCCAGATGGCCGATGCCGGCAATCTCAACGATGCGCAGGATCAGGTCTCGTATGCCTATGACATGACATCCAAGGTTAGGCTCGCCATCGGTGACGGCCTACGTCAAGAGGAGGAGGCGAAGCGGTTGTTGGAACAGCGGCGAGCCCAGGCGGCCAAGGACTCCATCGAGAGGGCCAAGATTGACAGTACACAGCTCGCACTACCCCCCACCAGACCCGTTATCACCAAGCAGGTTTCGCCGGTGTATCCTCGTGCGGCCGAAGCGGCTGGAATCTCAGGCACGGTTGAGGTGGAGTTCGAAGTAGGGATTGATGGTCGCGCGCGCGACTTCAAGGTTGTGAAGTCGCTGGGTGCGGGGTGCGACGAATCCGCCGTTGACGCATTGAAGCAGTGGGAGTTCAAACCGGCGACCCAGGGCGGGAAGCCGGTTCCGGTGAGAATCAGCTTTCCCATTGTGTTCAAGCGAAGGTAGGGCATTGGCGACGACATAGGAGACGATGCGAGTGGTCGAGGTGCTGAGGGAACGACTGGGAGATGTGCTCGTCCGTGAGAGTATGATCACGGAGGAGCAACTGCGGGAGGCTTTGCAGTATCAGAGAAAGAAGGGCGCCACTCTCCCGCAGGCTCTGGTAGAACTCGGGTTTGTGACCGAAGAGGACATTGTGGTCTCACTGGGCGAACAGCTCGGTGTTCCCCACATAAAGCTGAAGTCCTACAGCATCGACACGACCATCATACAGCTTGTACCCGAGAGTACGGCCCGCCAGTATCACTTGATTCCGCTCTCCAAGGTCGGAAACACGTTGACCGTGGTGATGAGTGATCCTCTCAACATATTCGCCATCGATGACCTGAAATTCCTCACCGGGTGTGACATCGAGGCGATTGTGAGCACAGAGAGCGATATCGCCTCGGCCATCGAGAAATACTATGGTACAGGGACCGCCGCCATTGCGGGCTTGGTGGGCGAGGTTGAAGAAGAACGACTGGAAATGGTTAGGATCGACGCCGACGAGGCCGATGAGATCAAACGTCTGCAGAACGAGGCAAATGACGCGCCCCTGGTTCGCCTCGTGGAGACCTTGCTCGTGAATGCGGTCAAGGAGCATGCGTCCGATATCCACGTGGAACCTGAGGAAAACCGCGTCGTTGTTCGCTACCGCATTGACGGGAGGCTTCGGGAAGTCGCCAGTCCACCGAAGACCATACACGCGGCCATCGTGTCCCGTATCAAGGTGATGTCCAAGCTTGATATTGCAGAACGCCGTTTGCCTCAAGACGGGAGAACCCGTGTTCGCTTCCAGGGTCGCGAAATCGACTTCCGTGTCTCGACGCTCCCGTTACAACATGGTGAGAAGGTTGTCCTGCGTGTGCTTGACAAGTCGGCAGTGGTCAGCAGTCTCGACAAGCTTGGTTTCGACAGCGACAGCCTTGAGAAGTTCAAGTTCGCGCTCACCCGGCCGCATGGCATCGTCCTCCTGACGGGTCCCACTGGAAGTGGGAAGACCACGACGCTGTACGCGGCACTGATGCATGTTGCGAGTCGGGAGAAGAATGTGATTACCGTCGAAGATCCTGTGGAGTACGAGCTTCCCGGCATCAACCAGGTGCAGGTCAAGGCAGATATCGGGCTCACCTTCTCTGCCGGTCTGAGGAGCATTCTCCGGCAGGATCCGGATATCATCATGCTTGGAGAAATGCGTGACACCGAGACGGCGGAGATCGCGGTCAAGGCTGCGTTGACTGGCCACCTCGTGCTCTCGACGCTTCACACCAATGATGCCCCCAGCGCCGTTACGCGAATGGTGGATATGGGCATCGAGCCTTTTCTTGTGGCTTCATCCACGGTGCTCGTTGCCGCACAACGGTTGGTTCGCCGTATCTGCTCCCGGTGCGCCGA
>JAFGKV010000016.1 GCA_016928395.1 Candidatus Fermentibacterota bacterium
CATGGATGATACCCGGCTGGACTGCATCATCCAGTACCTCGCCTCGCCGGATTTCTGGTTCGCTGATCTGTATCGGCAGGCGGCTGAGACATACGCGCCAGAACTGACTGTTTCCCCTAACACTGCCTCGGGAGGGTCCGATTGGTATCCCTTTGCCGCCCTTGGTTATCCTGCGGTGGGTGCAGCGGAACAGGCCCGCACTTCATTCAACCCGCACTATCACAGCATCACCGATCGCATCGAAACGCTCTCACCGGAGCTCTATACCGCCATAACTCGGGCCTCGGTGGCCACCTTAATTACCATGGGAATTTGCCCGGGCATGGTCGAGGATGTGTGCGCCCAAGACATGGGTGACGGCTCTGCTCTTTCGGTTCGCTGGTCAGCCAATCCGGAGCCAGACCTCACGGGATACCGGCTGTGGTGGGGAACAGCCAGCCAGGCGCATACCGACTCGGCCTGGGTACCGGGAGCAGAAACCACCTCATACCTACTCAGCGGCCTCATTGCCGACACGCCCCATTATCTGGTCGTGCGGGCACAGGACACCGATGGCCATACCAGCTTCCGCGCCACGGAGGTGGTGGCTACACCTCACCTGATACCCCAAGCCCCTTCAGGTGTCGCGGCAACACCAATTCCCGGTGGCATCCGGGTCGACTGGTTTCCAAACGGCGAAGCCGACATCGCTGGCTACCGTGTGTTGCGGCGCACCAATGAGGGGCCGTACGACTTAGTGGCAGATTGCCAGGCTGACACCACGTTCACCGATCCAAATCTCTCCGGCACGGATCGCTACTATTACCGCGTCGAGGCTCTGGATAGCGAGGGCAATGCGAGCATGCCCAGCACCGAGGCGTATGGCAGGCCGATGACCTTGGATCAGGGCATTCTGGTGGTGGATGAGACCCGCAACTACACGGCAGTGCCCGACAGCCTTCAGGACTCTTTCTACCATGCCATCCTGCAGGGTTTCACCACCACCGAATACGAGTATGGTTCCGCGAGCCAAGCACCGGTGCTCTCCGATTGTGCGCCCTACTCAACTGTTGTGTGGCATGCCGACGATTTCGCGCAGTTTCTTGCTGCTGGCCACGTATCGGATCTTGCCACCTACCTCGATGCAGGGGGAAATGTCTGGCTTATTGGGTGGAAGCTCAGCGCGAACCTCAGCGGTTCGTCTGTCTACCCAATGGCTTTTGAGGCCGGGTCGTTCATGTACAACTATGTCGGCGTCGATCATGTGGCGCTATCAGGTACAAGCGATTCGCTGCAGGCCGTGAACGGTGAAGCCGGGTACCCGGACCTGCCGGTGGACGGTTCGAAGATCCCTACGCCCTCATGGGGCACAACCCTGCGGTACATCGAGTCACTCAATCCCCTGGCGGGCACGGAAGCTATCTACCGGGCAGACATGGCAAACGGAGGGGCCTTTGACGGCACTGTCTGCGGCATACGCAGGATAGACACTGGGCCAAAGGTCGTTTTCTTCGCCTTCCCGCTGTACTTCATGGACGAGGCGGCCGCCCGCCACGCTGCCCGCGTGGTGCTCACCGGCTTCGGGGAACCCCTGGCCGCGGCCACTGCATCGGTCTGTCCTCGCCTGGTTCTTGATGCCTCGCCCAATCCTTTCGAGGCACGCACGACCCTGTCGTTCGCGGCGCGTAATGAGGGGAAAGCCAAGGTTGCCGTGTTCGATATCGCAGGCCATCTGGTGGCTACGCTCCTGGATACGCAGGTGGCATCGGGCCGTCATACGGTCATCTGGGACGGCACCGACACTGCAGGCACCCCCGTGGGCAGCGGTATCTATCTGTGCCGGCTCGAAGCACCCGGCGGTCACGCGGTCCGGCGGGTCCTGCTGCTGCGCTAACCTCGGGCTGTGCCTGCGTTGGAGGCCTTCAGTTGCTGGTGATTAGAGCGTCAGGAGAGCCTATAGCCCCACTACGGTGAGAAGCGGCCATGTTGCGCTCCGCCAACCAAGAAAATACATGGGGCCACGCTCCCTCGGCCCTTGGGGATAGGCTCAAAACATGCTGGTGAGCTGGACTTCCAGGCCCTTGAACTCAGGCACCGTCCGGCATGCGCCGCCGGCGCATACCTTACCTTGGGGACGCGAGCCGAGTATGACGCGAAGCTGATGTCCTCGCACGATGTCGACGATTCCCTGCAGGTAGAACCACGCGGTCTCATCTTCAAACACCGGGAGCCACGGGAGGTCGCGCTGCATGGCTGAAACATTGGAAAACTCCGCAACCGCGGCAATGGAGATTCCCGGGGAACGGGACGCTTCGATCTCGATGTGCTCCAGATCGAATGCGCCCACGGCATCACCGTCGGTATGCTGATGCTCCACTGAGACCCTCCCACTCCATGGATCCTGCACGGGAAAAGTCACCTCAGCGATGAAGGTCACATGCTCGCGGCGGTCATCCACCGGCCCTGAGGTGGTGAGTGCAGGCCCTAGAAACTCCTCAGTCCATGCGGCCGCCACGGTCACCGGCGTGGATGAGAGCTCGGCGATACGAGCCTCCGCCATGGCCTCACTGAAGAGCCGTTTTGCATCGAAGAGACGGTCAGAATCGTGATTCTCAGTCAGTGAGAATGCCCCGCTGAGCCCCACGAGTCCGCTTGGCTGCCACTCCAGCTGTGCAAGGCCGCCTCGCTCGTCGTCAGCATTGAGGTCACGGGAGTGGCGAGCCAGGAGCGACCAGCGATGCTCTACTGAGGCCGGGGGCGGCGTCGTGTACTCCTTACCCTCGGCACCCACGCCCATGTGGCGATAGTCCTTGTACTCAAGCCCGAGTGCCGCTCCGGGCACGGATGCGCCGATGGAGGCAAAAAGCCCCCTCCCCCCCTCCGGTGCGCTGGACTTGGATCGCCGCCCTCCCTCCACGAAGATATCGACGGGTCCGGCAGTGACCCTCATCCGGCCGGTTCCCAGTTCAAGATCCGGGGAGTTGTATCCTGTGGACGAGGTCTGGCGGCGGGAGAGATAGCTGCCGCCGGCCTCTATGCCCAGGGG
The DNA here is from genome assembly GCA_016928395.1 of Candidatus Fermentibacterota bacterium. Lineage (GTDB taxonomy): Bacteria > JAFGKV01 > JAFGKV01 > JAFGKV01 > JAFGKV01 > JAFGKV01. The sequence goes on from JAFGKV010000016.1 coordinate 3,026, forward strand.
GAGACGTAGATCGCCGTCCATGCCGTGCAACACCACAGTCTTCCCCGGCGTCTTTCCGGAAAAGGCCTGGAACGCGACCGGCCCGTGTTCCAGGTTGAGGTCAACCCCATCCAGAGAGTTGTCCACCCGGAGATCACGGTCCTCGTACCCGTGAAAAGCCATGCCCCGGCCAAACAATTCATAGAAGTTGCCCACCCACAGCGAACCCCAGGTGGTGGTCCCGCCCACGGCGCGGAATACCTGACCTTCCCGGTCGCGCTGTTCCTCGGATGGTTGAAACACCTCGTACCGCAGCCGCGCCCGGAAGGAGCCGTGGCTGTAGTCGGCATCGAAGTAGTCTTCCAGAATCTCCTGGTTGGTTTCACTACTCAGTGAGTAGCGAAGGCTGTTGCCGATGCTGATTGATCCATCGGCTGATGCCGCCGATGGCATCAGGATGCACAACCCTGCCGCCAGGCCGACCGATAGCCTTACCGGCCGTCGCATTCGGTTTCCCCGAGCAACGTGAGAAGCCGCACCCTCAGCTCCCTCTCATCTCCCGGTTTGTAGCCCAGGTGGGAATAGACGATGGTACCGCTGGTGTCCACGATGCAGGTATAGGGCAGGTTGGCGATCTTGTACCGTCGCATGACCTCGTTGTCAGTATCCATCAGGATAGGGAACGTAAGCTTGCGGCCTTGTACAAACCCGGGCACCCTTGATACGGTCTTGGGCGAGTCGGCGCACATGCCGATCACGGTGACTCCGCGGTCCGCGAACTCCTCGCTCAAGGCCTGAAGATGCGGTAAAGCCTTCACGCATGGCCCGCACCAGGTTGCCCAGAAGTCCAATACTAAGGGTCCGTCCTTGATGAGCTCCTCCAGGCAGACCTTCTGGCGCGACAGATCAGGGAGACAGAACGACGGAGCATCATCCGCCGCTGCTGAAGAGACGGCAATGAGTAAGGCTGCCAGGATGATCATTTGGTTCCCTCCAGGATAATCAGCGGGTGCGCGGAACAGGCTGAGGGTGTATGCACGCGGACCACGTAGGTTCCTTGCGAAACGTCTGGAAGCGTCAGCAGAGGGGCTGGCCACGGGCCGTCGAACAAGCCGCAGACTGCGCGGCCCGACAGATCTGCCAGCAGGATGCGGACGGGACTGCCCGCGGGGATCCCAAGACTTACGGCCAGGATGCCCCGGGAGGGGTTGGGTCCGAGACTGACCATCAAGGGCGCAGCCGGCTGCGCAACATCGCCGGACACGTCGCCATCAAGCCAGCTGAGGAAGAAGTCCAGCGATTCCTCCAGCACGGTCGAGTCGGCGCAGGCCTCGATGCCGAAACCACAGGCGAGGCTCCTCCGCCCGTCCTGTCCGATCCTGCCCACCGCAGCGATTTCGCCACTCTCGTACCGAAGCGCACGAACCGCCAGGCCCTCGGGGCTGAGCGCATCGGGGGAGGTCTGGTTGTCTGCCCCGTCACCGCCGGCGATATCGAATGAGATCAGGTCAAAGACGGTGCCTGCTACGCCCCGCACGTGTCGAGACTCGACCGAGGTCGATTGCACGCTGGCTCCCAACTCATCCTGCCCGAACGCGGCGCCTACCTCCCCTTCTAGTGCGTTCTGTCCTGAAAGCAGCAGCTTACCGCCGTCCTGCAGCAGTGCGGTCATGACCTCGGCCTCGTCCTCGGTGATGCAGCCCGCTGACGCGCTCCCGGTAATCCAGACGATGCGCTCCAGCAATGCCACATCAGACAGTGCCAGGGGTTCGAGGCTTTGATCCCATGTCAGGAAGACCCGATTGCCGGGTATCGACCGCTCCACGAAGCGTTGACTGTCCCCTTCCCCGTCGTCGTCCACCAGAAGCGACTCGACGCCTGAGAAGATCTCCAATCGGACACTGTCCGCCCGTGCGGCGTTGGCGTATCGAAACCAGTACACGCCCTTGCCCGCCGTGTCGAACGGATAGAAGGAGAGATGGACCTCCAGCTGGGCTCCGGGAGGAAGTTCCACTGAGAAGTCCATGTCGGATGGAAAGCACGACACGCCGATGCATACGCCCGGCGGCAGCCAGGCTTCCGGCTGGCTCGTCACCAAGGCACACTGAACGTTCAAGGTGGATGTTCCAGTATTGGCCATCTCGCCGAAGAGCCCCACCTCGACCCCGGTCTGGCTCGTGAGTTCTCCCACGCAGGCGTGTCGATCCATGGCGACATGCACATCGGCGGCGGCCGCGGCGACAAGAAGACCTACAAAGGCCATCATTGCTCGGACTGCTGTGTTACGCATCCTTTCCTCCGGGTTACTGCTACACCATATCGTCGCTATTGAAGCTGATGCACGGCAAGCCCAACCGTACCGGGCATGCCCGGTTTTCGCGCATGGGCTACCAACGTGATACTCTCCCCCTCGGATCTCCAGGCCAGGGTGGCGGCCCATACCCTCAACTCGGGGTCGGTCCCGAGAATGACGTCTTCGCCACACGCTTCAGGCAGTACTCCCCGCACCACATGACGGAAGTCCGTCTCGCCGTTGTTGCCTGGCGCGGTTTCAAACTCCTCATGATCATCGCAGACAAACACAGTCAGCACACACGGCCCGGGAACCTCCGCCACTGCACTCACGGAACAGGTCAAGGCGGCGCCATCCAGCCACGCACCCAGGGTCAAAGCAACCTTCTCGAGAGCAATCGTTTCCCCGATCGCTTCTTCCACCACGTCACGACTCGTGGGCTGAAGGGCTTCCGTGCCTTCGACCACCAGCCATGGCACCTGCCCTACCCCATACAAGGTCATGCGGGCATCCATCAGCGCGCGCTGGGCCAGATAGAAAGGATCCAGAGGGCTGGGAAAATTGGTGTGAAACTCCAGAAGCACCACCCGCTGGGGTCCAAGGTCATCCACGAGCCTGTACAGCATCGGATTGACCTCGGCACAGGGCATGCACCCTGTGTTCGTGAAGCTCTCCAGTAGGGTCACACGGCCAGTCTCTGACACCAGATCAAAATGCGCGGAGGAGACGACTCCCGGACTCACGTTCACCTGAAGGGAACACGGCATCGGCTGGTACCCTCCCCGCTCAACGTTGATCCAGTGCAGGCCGGTCGAGATGTCCCAAAGGGTATCCGGAGTGACACGTCCCGTGGGGTCTCGATCCAGAAAAATGGCCGCAGAGTCAGGCGAACTGGAGACGGCAATGGACCCGGTGTCTACGGGAGGCGAAATGGTGGGATCCTTCTGACCGCACCCCACGACCATCAGCGAAACAACCAGAGCAACGCCGTGTCTGAATGAAAAAACCCCGGTGATCGAAAAACGCCTTAGCGTCGCATGGCGCGGCGTTCGCGTAATCTTGGCATTGCGCCCGATGGGCTGCAGGAGTGATCTTGAACGGCCGTGCGATCTAACCACGCACCCCCGGCTGCCATTTCGCACGGCTATGGGCTGACTCAACACACTCTCTCCTCGGGATGGGAAGCGAAAATCGGGTGAGTTACAAGGAAGATGCAAATGGCAACTAGCGGCCAGGGAGGCCAGGCGTCAACTGAGAAACGCGTTGGGCGGTCCGTGACGCCGCACCCGGCATTCATGACCCTCGCGATAGTTATCGTGCTTCTCGGCGCATCGGCCGCGTCACTGGCCCTCCGGCCGATGTTGAACTACGATATCTGGAGGAATCTCACCGTCGGCCAGTGGATTGTCGAGAACGGGCGTGTTCCCCATGAGGAGGTGTTCACCTTCACTGAAAGGGGCAGGCCCTGGATTGACTATGAGTGGCTCTCCGAGCTAGTCTTCTATGGCGTGCATCAAATCGGCGGGTATGCCGGGTTGGTCGCGTACGAGGCAGTGTTGGTGTGGGTGACGGGGGCGGGGCTACTGCTGTTGTTCCTCGCCAGATCCCACGGGTCGCCTTGGGTACTGGTTTTGGCCGCTGTGCCCGCCTTCGTTCTATCCGAATTCCACATTCTGGTCAGGCCCCATCTGCACTCCATGGCATTGGCGCCGCTGTTCCTGTGGTGGGTGTGGCGGCCGAGACAATGGAGAGCTGTCGGTGTCGCCGTTCTCTTCTGCCTGTGGGCAAATCTCCATTCGGGCACACTTGGTGTTCTTCTGCTGGTCCTCTCTCTGCTGGGCGGTATTCCACGGACCGGACGCGTTCGGACTGTGGTAGCCGCGGGAGTCGGCCTCCTGGTCAATCCGTATTCGTGGCGTATCGTGCTACCCTTGGTGCGGGTGCTGAGCGCCCAGGCCCCGGGCGGCGTGCAGGTCACGGAGTGGATGCCCCTGCCCTTCGATGAGATGCGGGGCTTCTGGGCGTATTTGGTTTTCTCCCTGTTGCTTCTGTGCGTTCCCGGCAGATCGCACAGGCGCTGGGATACGGTGATGCTTGTGACCTTTGGCGCGCTGAGCATGAAGGCGGTCAGGATGGTGCCGTTCTTGGCCCTTATGGCAGTCCCCGGCAATGCCGAGGCATTGGGATGCCTGGCGGGCCACCGGTGGACGCGTTACTCCCGATGGATCGGGGCCGTTGCCGCCGTTGCGGCAACTACCGTCCTCGTTGCCAGGCATATGCCCCTCTCACTCCATCCAGACCCCCGGGCCTGCCCTGAGGCTGCAGCCTCCTACCTCCTTGACCGCAATCTCGACATACGGTGCTACAATGATATCCACCAGGGCGCATATCTGATGTGGCGATGGTTTCCCCGGCTCGTCTACTCCGACAATCGCACTGAGCTGTTCGGCGATGTAGCATCGGCTGAGCGGGCCGCCTGCGGCGATGTTCTCAGTTTTAAGGTGTTTCTGGAGAGCTACGGCATACGCGGAGCCGTGCTGGACTACCCGTGGAAGATGGACGACACTGAAACCGCAACCTTCTACCCCCTCTTCCGATTCCTCGGCTGGCACACGGTAGCCTGGGACGACGGAGGCGCTCTGCTGCTGGCACCGGGTACTGACAATGACAGCATCATCGCCGCCGATGCCTTTCACGTGCTCGATCCTTTCGTGGTAGATCCCCCCTTCAATGGCTTATCGTCCCAAGAGCGTGAGCTTCTGCTCGCCGAGGCCCGCCGCGCTCGTCGGAGTACCTCCAGATCATCGCGGGCCTGGGAGATTTGGGGCAACATTGCCTCCAGCGCCAACCGTCCTGCTACAGCCTTAGCGGCATTTGACACCGTGGCGGCGCTCAACCGCAGAGATGTCAACGTGCACGCACGAAGAGCATTGGCCCTCGAGAAGCTAGGGAAGCATGACGCCGCGGCCCGGGAATGGAAGCGGCAGGCGTCCCGAAAGCTCGATCTCCCCCTGGTCTGGTTCAATTTGGGGCGGCTGGCGCTGGTGAATGCCCAGCCGAAGCAGGCTGAGTCGTGGTTACGCAAGGCAGTTCGGGCAAAGGCCGATGAGAGATCATGGCGTGATCTGCTGGCCTTCGCTCGTTCGGCCACCGCAGCGCAGCTGTCGCAGCAACAGGCGGGCCTTCGGTCGAGTGCGGCATCGCGAGAACGCGAAGCCATGAGATCGATGGGCCGGGGCGAATGGGAGCTGGCAGAGAGAACCCTGCGGGAGGCTATCTCCCTCGTTCCGTCGGTTCCGACCTTTCATCAGAACTTGGGTGCGAGTCTGGCCAGCCAGGAGCTCTGGGAGGAGGCCGAGGCCGAACTCAGAGAAGCATTGCTGTTGGATTCCAATCTGGGATGGGCGCGGTACAATCTGGCCGGGCTCCTCGCCACGGCCCGGGGCGACACCGTCGGCGCAGTGAGAGAGTTACAAGCCCTTGCGGCATCCGGGCCGGACTCGGCCCTTTCCGATCTTGCCCAGGCATATCTTCGCGAGATCGGAGGGCCATAGCCAACCCCCCTCTTTCTCGATCGGTGGTCGGGGCTCGATGCTGCGGCTCTTGGCCCTCCCGGTTCTGGGCGAAGACTGGGTTCCAGAAATCCCAGGCGATTTCTCCATCGCCAGTGATCTCAAATAGCCTGCCCGCATCTGATTGGGCTACCAGCAGGTTGCCGTTGGGCAGCACCTGCGCCATGCCGCCACGCCTGGTGAAGAACGATTCCGGTGGAAGGGCGAATGGAGTCATTGCGGGAACAGCGCCGCCGCGCATCACTTTCAGGTGCATAGGAGTGATCCCCAATATCCCTCAATCCCCGACATGAAGTCTGCAGCATTGGAGGAAGGGAGGGGCTGCCGAGCTGAATCCCTATGGCAAAGAGCTGATGACGTCGACAGGAGATCGGGTATTGCATCGTCAAGCGGGCATCGCGAACTCGTCGCGACGTTCTCCCCCATTGAGCCGGACACATGGGATACCGCCTCCGCGCAGGGTATCCAGCACCACAGGAACCGCCTCCACGGTCGCGGATCGGTCTCCGCCTCCGTCATGGAGCAGCACGATGGCCCCAGGCCTGGCCCCGCGGAGAACCCGCTCGGCGATAGCCTTGGATGACCGTACTCGCCAGTCAAAGGCCATGACGCTCCAGTAGACCGGGCGTAGCCCCTCACTCCGGAGGATTCGGTGCAGTCCGGGACTGCGAATCCCATAGGGCGGGCGGAAAAGGGAAACCGAATCCCCGAGCACATCTTCAAGGCCTCGGACCGCATCACTCACCTGGCGGTGGAGCGTCTCGCGAGAACGGAACGCCAGAGGAGTATGGGTCATGGCGTGGCATCCGATGGCGTGCCCTTCTGCGTGAGCACGGCGCACGATGGAGGGATGCCGAACGGCGAGGGATGTAGAGACGAAGAACGTTACCGTGGTATGGAATGCCCGTAGCGCATCCAGGAGCTTCGGGGTGAATCGAGGGTCAGGGCCATCATCGAAGGTGAGGGCAACGCCGCCAGGCACGCGCCAGAGGGGCCAGCATCCGAGGCCGATCTCGAACAGGGCCCGGCGGGGCACCCACCACGAACAGGCCACCGCTGCCGTCGTCAGGGCAGCGAACGTGACAGCAACACCCACGACCACGATCTACTTCTTGCTGGGGCGGTATGAAAGCGCCTCTTTGAGCGTGTAGAAATCACTCCCCTTGCCCACGTTGCGCAGCTTGGTTACCAGCGTGTCTGGATCTACCAGTTCCTCAAAGGGTATAGCCTGTATGTCAAAATTGTCCGACACGCTGACCATGTGTCCGAACTTCTCTTCAGCCACAAGCTTGAACGCACCGTAGCCCAGCATGGCCCCCAGGACGACATCGAAGCTGATGGGTCCGCGGCTTCTGGTCTCGTATCCGACCTGCTTGTACGTGACCTTCTTCTTCCTTCCGGTACGCTCCTTGTAAGCGCGAGAGACCGCCTCCGACACGATGCCGCCGACCTCAACCTTGCCATACAGAAGATTGCCGTGACGGTCTATTTCCTTGGGGCGCAGTGCCTCCGGCAAGCGCTCCGCCAAGCCTTCGGCCAGACAAATCACACCGTAACCCTTATCCTCCCTCTCCCGGGCTACGATGAGGTCCACAATCTCGCCAGCCATGGCGTCAACGTCCAACATCGCATCGCCCAAGTCTTCAAGGGCAATCATTCTATCGGCCATACCTGCGATGCCTGCCGCATAGGTAATCCAGCCCGCCTTGCGGCCCATGAGCTCGATCACAAACCACGAATCGGTGGCCTCGGCGTCGCCGCGGAGATTGAGCAGGATGTCTTGGGCCATGTCCACTGCGGTCCAGTACCCGAAGGTCCATGCAATGCCGTAGTAGTCATTGTCGATGGTCTTTGGTACGTGGACTACAGGAATGCCCATGAGGTGAAGGTAGTTGGCGGTCTTCAGCGTGTCGTCTCCCCCGATGGTGACCAAGACGCCCACATCCAAGCAGGCGAGGGCGCCAACGATGTTCTTCAGTCGTTTGGCACGCTCGGGATCGTCCAAATCATCCTTGCACCTGATGCACTTTCCCGGATTTGCCCGGCTCGTCTTTAGGAACACACCCCGCCTGTTCCGAAGACCCGAGACCTGATGGGTAAGATGAACGTAGTGAGTGCCCTCGCGAAGGCTTGAGGGATCACGCGGGTCAAAATCCTCGATGTACTCAAATCCCTTCAGGAAACCGACCACGGGCACGCCATGATTCAGAAAGGTGAGGGTGACTGCGGAGATCACGGTATTGGCGCCCGGAGCCGGCCCGCCTGAGAACACCACTCCGGCCCTCCTGGGCCTGTCTGTCAAGTCTATCTTCATCGATCCTCCTGCGTGGACGGCCTACTTGAGCAACTGGCTGACGGATTGCTTGGAGTTGATGCGGGAGATGACCTCCGCGAACAGCGGAGCCACGCTGACTTCCCGATACCACGGATGCGCCGTGGTGAACCCCCGGCCGCGGTAGACGGCATCGGTGCCGATCACACACTTCAAATCAGCTTGCGCGTAGAGAAGGTCAAAGAGCCCGATGGCAGGCCCATTCAGCAAAGCAAAGCTGCACGCCACATAGACCTCCCGGGCTCCGGCCTCCTTCACGGAGGTGATCACCTCAACCATGGAGCTTCCCTGATCGATCATGTCGTCGACGATTAGCACGTCCTTCCCTGCCACGTCGCCCACCAGCCGCGTTCCGACCACGCTGCCCGCCTTGTAGTCCCGCTCCTTGTCACCAATGGCTAAGGTGCATCCCAGTGTCTTGGAGAAATAGCGGGCGCGATTGGCGCTCCCCACATCCGGCGAGACGACCGCGAGAGTCGCCTGCCGATTGGCGTTCGGATAAACCTCAAGAAACTCGGCGATGAGCACACGGCTGGCATGAAGGTCTTCCAGGGTAGCGTGGCGAAAGAAACCAGCGATGGCCTCGGCATGGATATCCAGCGTGAGTACGCGATCCACCCCCGATGCCTCCAAGAAACCGGCAATCTGCGCCGCTGTGATGGCCTCCCGCGTCTTCTTGCGCTCCTGCCGTGAGTAAGGGAAGTAAGGAAGCACTGCTGTGATCGTCTCGGCATCGCTCTGGTGGGCCGCATTGATGGCGGTCAGCACGGCCATCAGGTTATCATTTACCGAACGGCTGGAGAGAGGATCACACACGCTTTGCACGACGTACGCGTCGCTGCCTCGAATGTTCTCATTGATGACGACTTTGACTTCGCCATTGGCAAACCGCTTTTCGGTGACTGAGACCGCCACACGGTCCGGGCCGGGGTTTGGCCCCGCGCCGGGATAGCGACGCCGAAATGCCTCAGCCAAGGCCCGGCAAATACGCACGGAGAACAACCTGCCTGACTTGCAGCCGATGATGGTCAGTCTCCCGCGATGCATGATAAACGGGCTCCTTACTGTTCAGGGATTGACTTCGCCCTCGAGGCATGACGCCCACGAACGCCGGCTTTTGTCGTGAACCCTCCTATCATAGGGAGCTCCATCGACCGAGGCAACGGTCTCGCGCCGCCCGGAGTTCAACTCAACGGATCACGGTGCTAGGTCCGAGCTCCGCCGGGAGTTCTCAGCGCACACCCCCAGATCTAGCCGATTCGCCATACCGCTCCCTTCCTCAAGGCTCCGCGGAGCACGCACTCCAGCTTTTCGGCGGTGTCATCCCAGCTGAAACGCACGCTGCGCCGCCGCGCCCGCCCGCGCAGTGCGCGACGTAGCAACGGCCTCTCCATTGACCGTCGCAGAGCCGCGATGGCCTCGGCCCACTGCGGTGGCGTCACGTCACCAAAGCGGTTCATGAAGGCGTCGGTCAACTCCCTATGGGCGGGCACCCCGACACCCGCCTTGCCCACCACCTCGCTCATGACCCGGCCATCCGTGGTGTACAGCACAGGGAGGCCGCACGCCATGCACTCGATCAGGGGCAGCCCAAATCCTTCACCGTGGGCAACATGGGCCGCGCAGTCGGCAGCTTGAAGGCGTTGTATGAGGCGTTCTTCTGGGATGCCCACGCTTTGGTCGGATAGGTCGTCAGGAAAAATCACAACGTCCTCAAGGCACAATCGGCTGCGCAGACTCAGCAAATCGAATTCTTGCGATAGAGCGCCCATGCCCGGCACCCAGTGGGAAGAACCCAAGGTTGGCACGCAATGGAGGTAGAAGATGATGTCTTCCATACCCCGCTCCCGGAGAATTCGGGCCGCCTCCAAAAGCTTGGGCTGTTGTTTGTTCCATCGGTTTCTGGCCACATAGGCCACCACGAAGCGCCCGTGCCACCCCAGATCCCGCCGCAGTGTGCGTCGGATGGCGGGAAGGGCCGGACGGAATCGTCCTCCATCAACGCCGAGATGGATAGGCGTGCAGGCAAATCCATGGGCCTGGATGACTCGGGCGCCGTAACGGGAGAGAGAGGCCCGAGCATCCATGAGCCGGAGTCCTGCCTGTTCCTCCCGCGCCAGTATGGGGCCATAGACCGGGAAATAGCCCACGATGGGTCCCATCCAGCCTGCTCCCCGGATCCGTTTGGCCCATTGGTGGCAGTACACCATCTCGTGCATTACTACCACGATAGTGGGGCTACGATGCAGAAGTCCGGGAACGTGGGAGAACCCCATGGAATCCCCGACGGCAACAGGAAAGATTGTTCCAAACCCGGCCCGATACGGCTCGGCTCCGGTCTCGTAAATGGCGAGGGCATCAATTTCGAACCCAGCCTTCGCCAGCCTGGGCAGGATGTTGCGCGCTGCCGCACCGAACCCCGTGGCCGCCCGGAAGCTATCCGAGATGAACAGAAGGCGGATCAGGAATCACCTGCCGCGAGCTTCATCATCTGGTAGGCCCATCCGTCTCTTCGTCGATGGGGATACGGACGGCGCAGTCTTCGCTCCCACTCTTCGTCATGAAAAACGCGGAAACCGAGCTTCTCATGGAGCGCAATGGCAGGAGCGTTGCCGCGATGAACCACCATAAAGAGATCGGCCCCGGGCTCCCGCGCTCTCCATGCATCCACAACTCGCCGCACCAACCGGGTACCGACGGCACGGCCACGCCATCGGGGTGCGACGTCTAATCCTGTCAACCACCACCCAGGTATCCCCACGTCCGGCCGTTGCCACTGCCGGAATATCGACACATGGCCAACGATCGTCCCGTGCCATATGGCCACGGCGCAGTATGTGCCCTCACCCGGGAGGCGGAGCGTGCCGCGGGGTGCCTGAAGGTAGTCTTCCCAGGAGGTCAGGGAATCCTGGCTCAGCATGTCAATGACAGGTTCCTCTGCCGTGGGCGCTCCCAGAAGGAGCCGGCCTAGCCTGTAGTGGCAGGCACGGCCGATGAGAACACGCCCAACTCGCCACAGTATTGAGCGGTAGTGACCGAAGGCCGAGGGCATGGCAAATCCTCCGGATGCATGGTATCCTTGCCGGGTCGATTCACGGAATCAGGAGAATCTCGTGTCGAGCAAGAAACCCCCACACACCTTGTGGTGCAAACCAACAGTCGTAGCAGCGGCTACTGCGATTGTGGCGCTGGGTATCGCGCTGATCTGGTCATTCCCCCTGGTTCTGGCGCCTGCTGAGCTCTTGCTGGGCCATCCGGGCGATGCCTTGTCGACCCTGCAACGGTGGGAAAGCTGGCAGCCTTCCCTGCGGTACGTGGAGCGACCATTGCTCAACATCTCGGGCCGCGCTTTGGCCGATCTCGTGGGGTCAGTGACCGCCTATAATACCCTCGTTCTTATCAGTTTCCCCTTGACTGCATTGGCGGCATTCGGCCTCATCTTCCGTATCGTGCCCCATTCCCCCTCGGCAATGATCGGCGCCCTGGCATTCACGATCTCCCCGTTCCACTGGGCGCACAGCCTCGGCCACCTCTACGAGGCGCATATCCAGTGGATTCCACTGGTTGCATGGAGCCTGCTGACAACTGTCGCGCATCCCAGTCTCCTGAGGATGGCTGGCCTTATCGCTGCCAGTGCTCTTCTAGTCGCTTCGAGCTTCTACTACGGTTTCTTCGCGGCAGTGGTGGCGCTGCCAATCGTGGTCTTGTGGACGCTTTCTCTGCTGGCGAGGAGACGCGCCCGGCGACTGGCGGCGGTCCTTCTGGCGACCGTGGGAGCCTTCCTTGCCTCTCTGCCCATAACGTATTCGTACCTCACGTGGCTAACCCGTACTCGTCGCCCATCGTCGCGACATTTCGAGGACCTCTTTCGCTACTCAGCCCGGTTGCAGGAGTACGTGTGTCCGGGGGCGTTCTCCGCCCTGCGCCGCCTTCTGTCGCCCGCAACCACGCCAGGATCCCTGCACTTCTCCAACGAGGTCGAGCAATCTCTCTTTCTCGGATGGGTGGTGCTGACTCTGGCTGCCATTGGGGTGGGAAGCATGCTCATCCGCCGAAGGCCCTCCATCCGACGGGGAGAGCTTGCCGTGATGTTGGCGGCAGGAGTGGCGGCGACCCTGTGTTCGGCTCCTCCCATTGTCCGCATAGACGGCTGGTCCATTCGTATGCCCTCTTTTTACTTAGGGAGCCTGGTCCCGTTCTTCCGGACCTATGCGCGCATGGGCGTCTTCGTGCACCTGTCGGTCTGCTGTGCGGCTGCCGCGGGAGCGGAATTGCTGGCTCGTCGCCGAGCTGCATCCTTGTGTGCCGTTGCCGTGCTGCTCATTGCCGCCGAGTACACGCCGATACCGCCGCCACGTACCGTGCGTCTTCTGCCCTTGCGAGGTGCGCATAGGTGGTTAGCCCAGCAATCTGACGGGATGTTGGTGCTGGAGTATCCTATGGATCGCCGCATCACGCCCCGCACTTCGGTTCGATCCTGGGTGAGCCGCATCACGGCTCGGTACAGCATGGAAGAGAACGCCTCCATGGATCTGCGCCACGTGGCCGGTCTGGGTCCACTGGAGTGTTGGGATCTGGCGGTAAGCGGCGTTGGTTATGTTCTGTTTCATGATCGCAATCCCGATCCGTCGCTCCAGGTGCACAAAGACCGGCCCGACCGCGGCCCCAATGTGCCCGGAACCTGGCCCGCCGTACCCGCGCATGACGCGCTCACTCTTGTGGCGCATTTCCCCGAGACTGTCCTGTTCTCAGTGCGGGACGTCCAGGCATCGGTGTCATTGTCGCCCGGCGAAGGCCTTGCTCCATGGCGGGAGGGACCGAACGTCATCGGGAGACCCTTCGTGGCCACTTCTCATCATGTGATGCTGCGGAACGCAACGCAATGGCCTGTGAAGATTGGCCTGGACATGCAGGTAGTCCCTACCGCTCCTCTCCGGGAGCTGCGGCTTCTGCTCAACGGCGTGCCGGCAGGGGCCTACCCGGCTGCGGACACGATTCGAATCGCGTTGCGTGATCTCGAGGTCTTGCCCGACCGTAACCACCTCCGTCTTGAAGGGGTGGGAAAGCACGGCGTGCTTCCCGCCAACACGGGACAGGTCGGGCTTCTCCTCGGCGTCAGGATCACGGATGAGGCGCCCGCTCGCGGGACATCTGGCCGATGGCTCTCGGCCCCCCAATCCTCTGCGCCCGGAGACACCACACACACCCACTGGCTAGAATGAGAATCAGCTCCTACAGACCAAGGGTACTACACAGGTTTCGGGCCTCCGAGGGCGCGGGGCGCACTCAGACTCTTCGAGGTGGAGAGTGCGAATCCCCGCGCGGTCGGCTCACGGTCAGAGGTCGCAGTGTCACTCAGGAAGATGCTTCCCTGTTGCTCTCGATATCGCTACCGCAATCGAAGGCTATCCCCTCGCTTCGACTGCAAAACCGATTGCGTTGGCGAGAGTTATGGGATCGTTGGACATCCTGCTCTCAGACATGTCCGGCCGTTGAGAAAAGGGGTGCCCTCAGTCCCTTCAGGGTTACGGGCCGATGATGCACTGCCGTCACAACAGGGGCGACCCTCCCCGTCCGCGGCCAGGAGGGGGACGGATCGAGATTGACCTGTGACCGCGGAGTCGACCAGGACACTATGACAGCGATTGCGAGGGGATGGCCGAACCCCATGCTCAGATACACGCGTGCACTCGAACCGTGCCCAGGCTCGATTCCGCGAATAGCCACAACGAAAAGCGCCGTGGGAACATCTGGCGGAGAGAGAGGGATTCGAACCCTCGGAGCCCGGAGGCTCACGCGATTTCCAGTCGCGCCGATTCAACCGCTCTCGCATCTCTCCGACTTGACGATTACATTGCCACATTATAGTGGCTTTGGTCTGCGGCGCAACATCCCCTATGACGGGATGCTTCCCCGGAGGATTCAGTGAAACCCATCGTAGTCACCAACGCGGACGCTCTGATCACCATGGATGGCAGCCGAACGGTCTTACCCGAGGGGTATGTGGTGATTGAAGGAACCCGCATCACGAAGGTGGGATCAGGCACACCGCCCGTAGTGCCAGATGCCCGGGTCATCAATGCAGCCGGGTGCATTGTGACGCCCGGTCTCATCAACACCCATCACCATTTCTACCAGACTCTGACGCGATGTTACCCGCCAGCTGTTGACGCTGCGCTGTTTCCGTGGCTTCAGAGCCTCTACCCCGTGTGGGAGGGACTCGATGCTGAATCGGTACGCTTGGGCACTATGGCTGCCATGGCGGAACTTCTGCTCTCTGGCTGCACGATGTCCGTGGATCATCATTACGTGTTTCCCGGCCACGCCTCTCCCGAGCTCATCGACGTACAGGTGAAAGCTGCCCAAAGTCTCGGTATGCGTTTCGTGGCGACGAGAGGCAGCATGAGTCTGGGCGCCAGCGCAGGCGGCCTCCCGCCGGACTCGGTAGTCCAGGAAGAGGCAACGATCCTTGCCGATTGTCGCCGGGTGGTGGAGCAGTATCACGATCCGGATCCCTATGCCATGATCCAGGTAGCCCTGGCCCCGTGCTCGCCGTTTTCCGTGACCCCTAAGCTCATGGAAGCGACCGCAGCCCTGGCGGAAGAGCTGAATGTGCGACTTCACACGCACCTGGCCGAAACCGAGGACGAGTTGGACTATTGCCGCCGCCACTATGGCTGCACTCCCCTTGACCTTTTGCGCCGCACGGGCTGGTTGACCTCACGGACGTGGCTGGCCCACGGCATCCACTTCTCGCCGTCGGAGATAGAGTCTCTCGGTGCCGCAGGAGTCGGGATCGCCCATTGCCCCACGTCGAACATGCGGTTGGGCAGCGGAATCGCCCCTGTTCCTGCGCTTCGCACTGCGGGATGCCCCGTGGGTCTGGGAGTTGATGGCTCCGCCTCCAATGACTCATCCAACATGCTTCTGGAGGTGAGACAGGCAACCCTTCTGGGCAGGCTCAATGCCGGTGCTGGCGGTTTTTCGATCTGGGATAGCCTGGAGCTGGCCACAGTGGGCGGGGCTGCCTGTTTGGGCCGAGCCGGAGCTCTTGGTGTACTCGCGCCGGGGTGTGCGGCGGACATTGCCGTGTTCCGTAGTAACGGGTTAGCTCATACCGGAGCCCTGGATGCCGCAGCTTCCTTGGTCTTGTGCGCGCCGGCTCAGGTGGCGCATGTGTTTGTCGCCGGTAGGCATGTGGTCCACGATGGGGCAATTGACGGCCTGGACATCCCGTCACTCCGAGACACACACCATGCCGAGGCTCAACGGCTGTACCACCGGGTGCAGACCATATCACTGGGAAGGAGGCCATGATGAATGACATGCCAGACCGTGACCAGTGGGCGTGTTTCGATCCGGCTCTCCGGATGCTCACCTGGATAGAAGGCTTGCCCCAGCAAATGAAGACGGCTGCGGAGGAATGGCCCAACCCTCGCCTGTCGTCCACTGCACAGGGCCCGGTCGTTGCGGCTGCCATGGGGGGCTCCGCCATGGCAGCCGAGGTGGCCTTGGGTATGGTGACTGCTCGAACTCCTGCGTTGGTCATCAGAACCGACACCCTGCCGCACTGGGTTGACTCCCGGTGGTTATGCATTGCGTGTTCATACTCCGGCAATACGCGTGAAACCCTGGCCTGCTATGATGACTCATTCGCGCGGGGCTGCGTGGCCGCTTCGGTGTCGGCGGGAGGTGTGCTGGCCGAGCGTGCCGCGTCGCGGAAAGCGCTGCACCGTACGCTGCTAGCGGGACAGCCTCCCAGAACGGCAGTCGGTCAGGCTGTTGTCGGCATCCTCTGGACCTTGTGGGCACACCGGCTCATTGATGACCCGCGAGAGGTTGTCGTGGCGACGGCCGATGGGCTGCAGCGGCAGTGGGGCCTCACCCTTGGGAAGCCAGAACCATGGGAGACTCTGCCCGGCCAAATCGCCGCTGCATGCCACACGGGCTACCTCTTGGTCGTGGCGGCGGGGCCAACGATGCCTGCGGCTCTCCGTTGGTCACAGCAACTCAACGAGAACGCCAAAGTGCCGTGCTATCCCCTGGAGATCCCTGAGATGCTCCACAACCACGTGGAAGGGCTAGAGGCCTCGGCGCGCTTGGGTGCATGTCTCGTGGTGCTGCGTGACACTTCCCATTCGTATGCCGAGAGTGCTGCCATGGATTTCATCTCCGCGACGTTCCAGGCATTCGGTGGCCGGGTGTTCGAGGTGAGCAGCACGGGCGAATCCGAGTTCCATCGCATTTTCTCCTTGATGTATATGGGCGACCAGGTTTCTTACCTCGCCAGTCTGCTCAGGAGTACCGACCCAACCCCCGTGGAACGAATCGCGGAGCTGAAGAGAGTGATTGCGTCCCCATAGCTGATGTCGTTGCGTGGGAGCCATGGGCTCTGCTCCACGGGTCACTGATGCCTGGGCGCCAGATGGGAGGGCAAGAGGGTCTCCGTGGATAACTCCTCGATCCGGCTGACGGTCCAGCCGGCCATCAGGGGAGGGAGATCCTTGCTCGGGCCGAGTCTATCGATGATCCTGTCATCACCATGACCGGATACAAGCGTGCCGGCAATATCGGCGGCACAAGGAGGAGTTCATGCTAGCAACCAGAGACTGCGTATTCACTTCGGAATCGGTGACGGAGGGCCACCCCGACAAGGTGTGTGACCAGATTTCCGATGCCGTATTGGACGCAGTGCTTCAGGACGACATCGAAAGAGGGCGGATCGGCCAGAGCCGAGTCGCATGCGAGACCTTCATCACAGTTGGACTGGTTATCGTTGGCGGGGAGATCTCCACCGAAGCGTGGGTCGATGTCAACGAGTTGGTGCGCAACCTCGTGCGCGAGATCGGCTACACCAATAAGAAGTACGGTTTCAACTACTCGACCTGCGGCATCCTCAACGCGATCGGCCGCCAGTCTCCCGATATCGCCCAGGGCGTCAATGTCGGCGGCGCCGGCGACCAGGGCCTCATGATCGGGTTCGCCTGTGACGAGACATCCGAGCTCATGCCGATGCCCATCAGCCTGGCCCACAAGATCACCTTGCGTCTCGCCGAAGTACGTCGGGCCAATATCCTGCCCTACCTTGGCCCAGACGGCAAATCGCAGGTCACCGTCGAGTATCGCGAGGGCAAGCCCCACCGCGTCGATACGGTGGTCATCGCCGCCCAGCATACGGAAGAAATCCTGGATCCTGCCCGCAACAATGCCTTCATCACCAAGGCCGCCAAGGACGAGATCATCGACAAGGTGGCGCTGGCTGTTCTGCCTAAGGACTTGGTTGATGCGAAGACCAAGTTCTATGTGAACGAGACGGGCAAGTTCGTGGTGGGCGGACCCCAATCGGACACCGGCATGACCGGCCGCAAGATCATCGTTGATACCTACGGTGGATGGGCGCCCCATGGCGGCGGTGCGTTCTCAGGCAAGGATCCGACCAAGGTCGATCGTTCTGCCACCTACATGGCACGCTATGTCGCCAAGAACCTCGTCGCCGCCGGTCTGGCCCGGGAGGCATTGGTGCAGCTCGCCTATGCCATCGGCGTGGCCGAACCAGTATCCGTCATGATCGACACGGCCGGCACTGGCGTCGTCCCGGATACCCAGCTCACGACCATGGTGAGGAAGGCGTTCCCTCTGACCCCGAAGGGAATGATCGATCACCTGCAGCTTCTTCGGCCCATTTACTGCAAGACCGCATCCTACGGGCACTTCGGTCGTTCGCTGCCCGAGTTCACCTGGGAGGCCACTGACAAGGCCGGGGAGCTGAAGAAACTGGCGTAGAATCAATTCCAATTGCAGCCACGCTCCCGGTGGGGAATCCACCGGGAGCGTGTTTGTTGGACAGGTTGCGGGGTTCACGTGGCCACTGAAAGGGCCCACACTGTGGGGGTGAACCGCAGACGAGCGAAGGCACGATGTCGTTCTTCAAGCAGGTCATGAGGTTTCAAACGCACTCAGGCCCCGGGCGACGCTGACGATACATGGTGTAACTTCCGATGCTGTCGCGTCACGTCACAGCTCAGTTCAGCGGGCATAGTTGCCCCCGTACCTGTTTACTCACTTCTGCGCCTCTCCCCTTCCACTTCTCTCCTACTTCGGCCACCGCAGGCGCGCGGCATTCAACTGAGGTACGCGTACGGATTCCATTGTGTGCCCTTGATCTCTGCATACAGATCACGCACGCGACGCACCTCGCGGGCGTGAAGCATACTGGTCCGGTACGTATGATTGTCGAGACGCTCCAAGTGTTGTCCCAGAACGGCCAGCGCCTCATCCAGAGTCTGACAGGCGTCTTCGGTGAGTCCCAACGCATTCTGAGCGCGGGCCAGAAAATACGAACACCTCATCAAGCCCGGTAGGTCATCCCGCGCCAGGCTCGCCCGGGCACGGGTCAACACTTCGACCGCCTCATCTGCCGATGAGTCGGGCGAAAGCAGCATATGCATACCCTCGAGGCAACGCACCTCATCCCCGTCCACCACAGCCTCCAACGCGGATTCCCGGATTCTGGCCAACTCATCCGCGCCCTTGTCCAGCGCGCCGGTCTCGAACAGCACTTCGGCGAGGCGAATCCGACTCATGACAGCAAGCTGGTCCGTGCCCAGGCGCTGGAACACCTGAACCGCAGCACGGTAGCGCTCCTCGGCCGCCGGCAAATCGCCTTCCAGCCAGGCCAGATAGCCGAGGCCGAACTGCCCGTAGCCAAGACCAAGTTCATTCCCTATCCTCTCGCTGGTAGCCATGTACCGCACGTAGTATTCCCTGGCCAGACCGACCTGATTGAGGCTCCCGTAGGTCTCGGCGAGGTTGTAGTGAGCAATAGCCAAACCCAGGGCGTCATCGATCTGGGAATTGAGCCGGGCAGCTTCCAGCAGAAGATCTATGGAGCGTTCGGAATCTCCCAGGGAGGAATAGCAGGAAGACATGTTGTTGACCACCGCAGACTCCCCGATCCGATCTCCCTGGCTGCGGTACAGCTCCAGGGATCGGTCATAGTGGCCCAGAGCCTCTTGTGCGCGTGCCTTCTCCTGACACACATCACCCATCCGCTTGTGGTAGGCAGCCCAAAGATGCAGGATCTCCGGACTCTGAGGAGCCGACTGGAGGAGCAGTCGCACCTCCTCCAATCGTGCCGTCGCGGCGGAGAACCTCCCCTCCAGATAGTCGAGATAGACCAGCGATACCAATAGATCGGCCTTTCCCACGGCATCCGGTACAAGGGCCAACGCCTTGTCATACCATGTGCGGGCATCGGGATATTTGCTGCGTTTCTGGGCATTGTTACCGATGGTTGTCATGACCGCTGCCAGATCTCCAGCACCCTCGGCCAGTTCCAGCGCCCGAAACAGCGACTCCTCCGCGGCATCGCCCTGGCCGATCAGACTCAGAAACTCGCCGCGGCTGCGATGAGCAAACAGAAGATCGCTACGGGGTGCCGACTTCTCCTCGACCCGAGCCAGGTAGGCATCCAACCAGTGAAGGGCCTCCCGTGTTGCCTGTCGCTCTACGGCCACCTTGGCCGCCTGAAGGGCATAGTGGAGTGCTTTCGCAGTGTCAGTACTCTGGATGTAGTGGTGTGCCACGGCGGAGAGTATGTCCGGGTGTCTCTCTATCAACCGTTCGCAGAACCTTCCCATGCGCGCATGCAGGAGAGCTCTGGTGGCGTGCGGGAGATCTCGGTAAATGAAGCTCCGCACTATGCCATGCGCGAAATCGTAGAGGGGCTGCGATCCGGCGACTTCGGCCACGATACCCGCCTTGAGGGCCTCCTCGAGGCATTCGGCTACCTCCAGCTCTGACCGGTCAGCGACTTCGGTCAGAAGGTCCACCGAGAACGGCCGCTCCGAGAGCGATGCCGTTCGCAGCAGCCGCATCGTGGGTTCGGAAAGCGATTCGAGGCGCCGAGAAATAGTCTGTGCCAACGATGCAGGTAATGCCGGCTGAGAGCCAAGCCGGTACTCCCATCTTCCGCCGGCACGTGCAACAATCCGCCCTGAATCTCTGAGGGATCGCAGTAGTTCCAGGAGAAACAGCGGGTTCCCTCCGCTCTGCCGGTACAGAGTCCCTAACATCTCGAAGGGCACGGCAGGATCATGGAGAGCCAGGGTCACAAGGCTGGTGGCATTGTCTGCATCCAGATTGCCCAGGCTCACCGTGACGGAGGGAATGCTTCCGGCAAGGCCGCGGATGAAATCAAAGGTATCACTCGGCTGGCTGCCCCCCTGCCGAACGGTCACGGCCACCGCCACTGGGGCGTCTCCCAATGAGCGGAGAAGGAAAGCCAGAAGATCCAGATCATGACGGGGCATCCACTGCGCGTCATCGAGCACCAGCAGCACGGGCCGCACCTTAGCCATGGCTTGAATGACGTGGAGAAGATCATCGAACACGCGGAATCTGAGGCCATCCTCCGTAAAAAACCTCCCGTCTTGCTCCGAGTGGGGAAAACCGGGGAGCAAAGTCACGGAGGCCTGATGCACGGGCCCAACGATCTGGTGAATCTGCCGGACCTGGTGGTCCGGCAAGGCAGCAAGCCAGGCTTGAATCGGCGTTGCCGCGAAGGAATAGGGTTCGACTTGGCCGAACTCAGGACTGGCGCCCCTGTGCACAAGACATCCTCGAAAGATGCCGTAGCGCGCCAGCTCATCGGCAAGTCTCGTCTTGCCGACCCCGACATCCCCGGCAATCACCGCAAGCCTCGGCCCTTGCGCCAGGGCTTCATCAAGAACCTGTCGAAGCATGCGCACCTCGCGAGTCCGGCCAACGAGATCTGTCACTCCCAGATCGTTGCGGGGTAGACGTGACGTGCAGGGGTCGAATACTACCGCGCGGTTGCGACCCGCATGTTTTGCCTGGTACAGGGCAAGATCCGCCCGAGTTAGGACGTCGTCCAGGGATGCGTCCTCGGCTAGTCGCTCCGCTATGCCTATGGACAGTGTGAGTGTGAAGCGATGAGGAAACGTCAGTCGCGAAATCGCATCCATGATACGATCCGCAAAGTTCATCGCCCCTCGAACATCGGTGGCCGGAAAAACCGCAGCAAACTCGTCACCGCCATAGCGCAACACCGAATCGCCGGCTCGCGCGTTCCGTCGGAACGCTGCGCCCACCTCTGCCAGCACGAGGTCCCCGAGGAGATGCCCATATGCATCGTTGATCAGCTTGAACTGATCAACGTCGATCATCATGACGGTCCACACATCGTGGTGACGGGTCTGGGTGAAACCACTCCGTAGTTCATCCAGCAGCTCCCGGCCCGGCAACCCCGTGAGTCTATCGGTCATACGCCCACCTTCAGTCGTGACGATGGTATGGGGGTCATAAGACCAGCGCCCTCAGTAAACTGAGGACTCCGCGCTCTCTGGGCAACCACGATTCGCGTTTTGGCGCGCCACCGCAGATACAAGGGGTAGCCGCTGGGGTTGCGGAATTCCAAACCCGGGGTTTCAGGACGGTGAAGCGGGAGCCCGAATCGCGCGGGCTCAGCTGCCGTGCGGTTACGGAGTCCTGACCCCACAAGATGGGCGGAGATCCGAGCGTTGCCCTCCTGCTAGGTATGGGTCTATAAGGCCGCCTGTACTGAAGATCCGCCATCGATATCGGGGTCGAAACCTGCCCCGAAGGTCCCACTGGGTTTGCGATACGATAAGAGGAGATGGGTCAGGATGGGATGAACAAGACGCGCAACCGTCAGATCTATGTACTCTCAAAGGCGGCCTGCAACCGTACCCCCACACATCCGTTAGTTCCTGCTCCCACGCGTGTGAACCACAGGCGGTACACACACGGCGCCACCCAGGCGAATCGCGCCGGGGTGGCGCCGTTCTGGTGGAGGCGGCGGGAATCGAACCCGCGTCCGAAGCTGCCTCAGCCAAGGCTCTACGTGTGTGTCCTGTCGTTTGAGTCTCGCTCCCTTACGCTCCGGCAGGCAGGATCGTCAGGCAGCCAGTCCCTGAATCTCGCCCGGCAGCGTCGGAACTCCACGCCGGACCAGCCCACGTAATCGGCGCCTGATCCCGGCCCCGCAGGCGCAAGCCAGGTCAGACGTGGCCGCTCTTAGGCAGCCAGGAGATACTGCTCGTTGGCAGTTGTTTGTTTCCCGCTTTTTAACGAGGCCGCGGGGACCTCGACACGCAACCCGGGCGTCATCCAACCCCGTCGAATCCATTCGCCCCCATGTCGTGATGATAGTAGCAAAAACAGGTTCTGCTGTCAAGACGTTCGACAGGTGGTTGCGCCATTGCGTTTTACGTGTTGCTTGGTGGGCCGCGGCAAGGAGGAGTCCTGATGTGTCTAGCAGTTCCCGCGCAGGTACTGTCCCTTGATGAGACCGGTCATGCGTGCGTCGATTTGGACGGCGTGCACCACGAGGCGTGTGTCGAACTCGTGCCCGATGTCCGCATCGGTGATTTTGTGATCGTCCATGCCGGATTTGCCATTAGCCTCATCGATCCGCAGGAAGCGGAGGAGACCCTGGAGCTGTTTCGTCAACTGAATAGGTTAGCGCGCGCACCCTCGACCCTGGATCAAGCGGCAGAACCTGCCTTGTGAGTGAGGGGCTGGGGATAGCCGGGTGTACGCAACATTGGGTACCGAATGACTAAAGGGAAGGGTCAAAGCCGCACTCCAGAGTTCGCAGCCCAGGAGTTCTCACCATCCCCCTTGCCCCACCGCTGTGCTCCTCCCCTACCCCGTTCATTCCCTGTGCGTGGTCAGCAGTACGCCCTGAGCCGCTCACGACGCGAGCCCATGCGCGAATCTGTCGCCTCGGGGCCGTCTCCATGAAGTACCTCACTGAATTCCGGCAGGCTTCGCTTCGCGATGGGCTCGTGCAGGCAATCAGCGCGGTCGCCCGACCGGTCAGAATCATGGAAGTCTGCGGCGGCCATACCCATGCCATCTGTAAGTACGGCCTCGCCTCGCTGCTGCCACCGGAGGTTCGGCTCATTCACGGCCCCGGCTGCCCGGTCTGCATCGTGCCGCCAGGCACGGTGGCTCATGCCGTGGAACTGGCCCAACGCCCCGGCACCATCGTGGCATGCTTTGGCGACATCATGCGGGTACCATCACCGCGGGGAACACTGCTCTCCTTGGCGCGACGCGATGGCCGAGTCCGCATGGTGTACTCAGCCATGGATGCCCTAAACCTGGCACGGGAGAACCCAGGGATACACGTGGTGTTCTTGGCCATCGGTTTCGAGACCACTGCGCCGTCAACTGCCGTGGTTCTTCGGCGCACCCGTACCCAGGCCATTCCCAACTTTTCGGTACTGTCTGCCCATTACCTGGTGCCGCCGGCCCTCCGGGCCCTCATGGCCGATCCCGCGACTCAAGTCGACGCATTCATCGCGCCGGGTCACGTCTCAACCATCATCGGTCTCGATGCCTACCGGTTCCTGGCCGACGAGAAGGGATGCCCCGTGGTTGCAACGGGGTTTGAGCCCCTGGATATCTTGCACGCTGTGCTCATGATCCTCACCCAGCTCGACCGAAACGAGACTGCGGTGGAAAACCAATACCGCAGGGCAGTGCGCGTGGGTGGGAATCCCGCGGCCAGGGATGCCATGGCTGAAGTATTCACGCCCTTCGACGCAGAGTGGCGAGGGCTGGGCGTGATAGCCCAATCAGGCCTAGCCGTGGCTCAGGCGTATGCCCAGTGGGATGCTGTCGCACTCTACGGCGCTGTGGAGTCAAACGAAACGACCGATGGGGCCGGATGCCGCTGCGGGGATGTCCTGCGAGGCATCATCAGCCCTGATGCCTGCGGTTTGTTCGCCGTGCGCTGCACGCCCGACAACCCCTGCGGCCCGTGCATGGTCAGCACCGAGGGCGCCTGTGCCGCATACTATCGCTACGGTCTCGGGAGTCGAAAGTGAGAGACGCCGCCATCCCCATGACCACTGTCACCCTTGCCCACGGGGCCGGCGGCCGGGCCAGCGATGACCTTTTGCGAAGGGTTATCCTCCCGGCATTGGGTACATCTACAGAGCGGGCTCTGTGCGATTCCGCCGTATTCGACAGTCCTGGCGGGAGGATCGCATTCACCACCGACGGATTCACCGTCACGCCGTTGTTTTTCCCCGGCAGCAGTATCGGACGACTGGCAGTGTTCGGCACCGTCAATGATCTGGCGATGGCGGGGGCCATCCCCCACGCCCTCTCCCTGGCCATGGTCGCCGAGGAAGGCCTCGCCATGAATGTGATGCGCCGAGTTCTGGAGGATGTCGGGGCGGCATCGGCCGAAGCCGGAGTCCGCATCGTGACCGGTGACACCAAGGTAGTAGGTAGAGGCGCCGTCGATAAGCTCTTCCTGACGACTTCAGGCATCGGGGTAATCGGGCCCGGGACGCCGCCATTGTCGCCGGAACGGGCACGGCCGGGCGACGCAATCCTGGTGAGTGGGACGGTGGGTGATCACGGCGTGGCCGTTCTCGCGGCCCGAGAGAACCTCTCCTTCTCCCCTACCGTAGAGAGCGATTGCGCTCCTCTTGCCGATCTCGTACAACGGCTGCTGGCGGCTGCTCCGGGGACGCGGTGCCTGCGTGATCCGACCCGGGGAGGGATTGCCGCAACATTGAACGAGTTCGCCCACGGATCGCGCGCAGGCATCGAGGTGGACGAGGATACCATTCCGATACGGCGCCCGGTAAGGGCCCTGTGCGAAATCCTCGGCCTGGATCCCTTGTACCTCGCAAACGAAGGCAAACTGGTGGCCGTGGTGGATGCACTTCAGGCCGATGCGGCCCTAGCGGCGCTCAGGTGTCATCCCCAGGGCGCCGAGGCCTGCATCCTCGGCAGGATGACGGCTGATCACCCCGGCACGGTAGTCATACGGACCGAGTTGGGCACGCACCGAATCGTGGAGTACCCCACCGGCGAGCTACTGCCGCGGATTTGCTGAAGCCGACAAGAGCAGCCGTTTCCGTCGCGTGGCGTTCGATGGGCGGTGCTTTGCCCTGAATTCTGAACCCTGGGAACTCATCGCGAATCGAGGCGATAGTGTTCTGCCCCAGAACCAGGTTCACGCACTCAAGGAAGCGAGACCCGCGACATCCACGGCGCGACGAGGGCACATGTCCGTTGTGCTATCTAACCGACGAGCAACGCAGTAGGTCGTGAGGTATCGTCCAAGGAGGTCGAGATGTATCGGCCTCATCATGTGATGGGACTTCTGGGACGGGACACTTTAGCCCGAGACGTCGGACGTGGTAACCCTATCAGGGGCCTGATGCACGGTACACTGGATCTTGGGCTCGTCTCCCTCGCGGAACACCTCCTCGATAACCTCGGGGCATCGGGGGCCGCTGAGCTCACCGCTTCGGGTGCACACCGTCACCCTTACGATACCGGGAGGCTCAGAGAAACTCCGCGGCGGTAGCCCTTCATGAGCGGCCTTCATGACATCGATCCACATGGGAAGGGCTGCCACGGCCCCGGTTTGCTTAAGGCCCAAGGAAAGGCGGAGGTCAAAACCCGTCCACACACCGCAGACATAGTCCGGCGTGAACCCGACAAACCACGCATCGCTGCAGTCGTTGGTCGTGCCTGTCTTGCCCGCAGCGGGGCGTTTGAACCCGCTATAGGCAATGGAAGCCCCCGTACCCGACTTCACAACGCTCTCCAGAAGACTTGTCATAATGAAGGCGGTGCGGGGGTCGATGGCCTCTCTGACCTCACGATGCGCCGAGTACACCAGTGCGCCATTCCGCTCGATCCGGGTAATGAACACCGGTTCAACCAAGAGCCCGGTGTTGGCAAACACTGAGTATGCCCGCACCATCTCCAGGATTTTGACCTCGACGCTGCCGATGGCGATGGATGGCACGGGCACAAGCGGCGTCGTCAGCCCGAATCGCCGTGCATACTGGATGACCTGGTCGACTCCAACCGCTTCCAAAAGCCGCACGGAGCATACATTGCGGGATTCTCGCAGAGCATGACGAAGGGTGATCTTCCCCTTGAACTGTCCGTCGAAGTTCCTCGGGCGCCACACATCGTTGTGCAAGGGAAGGACGATCGGTGAGTCCATCACGAAACTCGACGGGTAGAAGCCATTGTCGACAGCTGCGGTATAGACAATCGGCTTGAAAGCGCTTCCCGGCTGGCGGGGTGCGTCGATGGCGCGGTTGAACTGGCTCTGATAGAAATCACGCCCGCCCATGAACGCGCGGATGTGACCCGTCGCGGTGTCCATGAGAACCAACGCTGACTGCACATACCCCGCCGAATCCCCGTCGGAACGTTTGAAACGATAGCCTTGAGTCTTTTCTTTGGCGGTGAGGAACTGCTCGACGACGCTTTCTGCGTGGCTCTGGAGGTGATAGTCCAAGGTCGTGTGGACTACAAGCCCTTCGGTCATTAGCGCGTCAGTGCCCAGCAGGCCTACGACCTGTCGGCGCACGTAGTCCACGAAATACGGCGCCTTGGTAGGTCGAGAGCGGTCTGGCCCCAAACCCAAGGGCAAAGCCTTCAGGCTATCCGCCCGGGCCTGGCTTATGACATTCACCCTTGCCATCCTCTGGAGCACCCGATTTCTCCGTGCAAGGCAGTTGTCTGGCTTGCGCCGAGGCGAGTACAACGACGCATTGGCGGCCACGGCCACCAAGGTGGCCGCTTCTTCTGGTTTGAGATCCGCTGCCGACTTCGCAAAATACTCTTGGGCAGCAGCTTCGACGCCGTAGGTGCCCTCACCCAGCCAGATCTGGTTGAGGTACATGGTGAGGATCTCGTCTTTTGTGTAGAGCCGCTCGATTCGTAGCGCCAGCAGCGCCTCTTTGATTTTCCTGGGGATGATCTTCTCATTGGAGAGGTAGAGACTCCGCGCCAACTGCTGGGTAAGCGTCGAGGCTCCTTGAGCGAAGCGACGCTCCTTGATGTCGGCGATGAGAGCACCGACCAGCCTGCGCAGGTTCAATCCCCAGTGTGACCGGAACTCCGTGTCCTCCATTGCCAAGAACCCGTCCACAAGCCATGGTGACACTTGGTCCAGCCGGAGGACTATCCGGTTTTCCGTGTAGAACTCGTAGAGCACTTCATCGTCAGCTGACAGGATCCGCGTCGTCTTTACTTGCGGAGGCTGTTCAAGTGCCGACACGGGGGGAAGATCCGATGAGAATCTGCCCAGGATCCCAAAGACCACCACGGCCAGAGCGCACGTAGTAAACAACGCCGCGAAAACGATGCGCCGCAAGGCGCGAGTCCTATTCCACACTTTTTCGCCCTTGATGAGGTAAGATGATCTGCATCGACACTACAACCAAGTGGGAAAGTGACAATGGGTCAAGGCGTCGGAATGCTGCACGCGACCGGTTGACGCCATGAGAGACCAGGGATAGAATGTCCGGGCAGTCCTTTCTGAGGAGTCTGTTCCTACACTTCACCCAACGCCCATGAGCGGGGAGGATGACGATGAGCCAGCACCTACCTTCAGTCGAGGAACTTCTCGCCAAAGCGCAGAAACCCTCGGCAGACGCAATGGAACTTCATCCCTTCTACAAGGGCAAGATTGAGGTAGTTCCCAAGTGCTGCGTCCGCAGCATGGACGATTTCGCCATCTGGTATACGCCGGGAGTCGCCGCCCCGTGCAAGGATATCGCGAAGAATCCTGAAAAGGTTTTCGAGCACACGAACAAGGCCAATTTTGTCGCCGTGGTTTCAGACGGCACGAGAGTCTTGGGTCTGGGCGACATCGGCGCTGAAGCCGGGCTCCCTGTCATGGAAGGCAAGGCCCTCTTGTTCAAGTACTTGGGGGGCGTCGATGCTGTCCCCATCTGCCTCGGAACCAAAGACCCCGACCTTTTCATTCAGGTCTGCAAGGTCTTGACGCCGTCGTTCGGCGGTTTCAACCTAGAAGACATTTCCCAGCCCAAGTGCTTCCGGATCCTCGACACGCTACGAGCCGAGTGTGAGATTCCGGTATGGCATGACGATCAGCAGGGAACCGCGGCGGTCACTCTGGCCGGGCTTATCAATGCCGTGAAGTATGTCGGCAAGGACCTTTCCACCGTAAGAATCGCCCTGATCGGCGCCGGCGCCGCGAACATCGCGATCTCCCGGGTCATTATCTCCGGCGGAGTCACTCCGGCGAACATCGTGATGGTGGATACTAGAGGCACTCTGCATGTCGATCGGGAAGACCGCGACAGTCTCCAGGCCAACTACAAGGAGAAATGGCACATATGCGAGATCACCAACGGCCGCCGCATACAAGGCGGTGTTCCGGAGGCAATGGAGGGTGCGGATGTGGTGATTGCCCTGTCCAAGCCAGGCCCGGGGACCATCAAACCTGAGTGGATCAAGCGGATGGCAAACGATTCGGTTGTGTTCGCCTGTGCGAACCCCGTTCCGGAGATCTGGCCCTGGGAGGCCAAAGAGGCGGGTGCTCGGATCGTGGCAACAGGCCGGTCGGATTTCCCGAACCAGGTGAACAACTCCCTGGGCTTCCCCGGCATCTTCCGCGGCACCCTCGACGTCATGGCAAGGACCATCACGGACGAGATGTGCATCGCCGCCGCCACCGAGCTTGCGAAGGTTGCAGAAGACAAAGGTATTCGGGAAGACTATCTCATTCCCACCATGGACGAGTGGGAAGTATACCCCCGCGAGGCCGCCGCGGTGGGCATGAAGGCCATCGAGCAGGGAGTGGCGCGGGTCACCATGACCCGAGAAGAGCTTCTTGCGGTGGCATCGGCCAAGATCAAGCGCGCACGGGAGCAGACCCAGGCGCTTACCGAGCGGGGATTCATCGCTCTGCCTTAGCGATCTATGACAACCTGGGGGGAGCCCGGCTCCCCCCCGAGGAGACTTCGTGAAGATAGGTATAATCAGCGACAGCCCAGTGCTCACCACCGGTTATGGGGTCGAGGTGAACTACCTGGCCGCGGAGCTGCATCGAATGGGGCAGCAGCCGGTGTGCCTGGGGCTTCACCAGCGATTCTCGGGGCCGGAAAAGGATCTTCCGTATCCCGTCGTCGTGCCCCACGCGGGCAGCGGTCCCGGGTTCACCTCCATCGGCCCGTTCTTGGTTGAGCACAAACCAGATGTCGTTCTCGTGGATCATGCGCTGCATACCTGTCGCCTGGTCGTGGACGCCATTCGCGACAGCGGTGTCCGCGTACCCACCCTTATCTGGTACACCATGGAAGGCGCGCCCCCCTACAAAGAGTGGATCCGGTCGGTGGTGCTCGCCGATCGTGCCGTCTCCCACAACCGCACCGGCGCGCTGGAAGCGCACCGAGTGGCCAATATCCCCGTGCGATGGGTACCCGCGGCGGTGGATCACTCGCTCTTCCATCCGCTGGAACGCCCGGAGCGGGAGCGCATTCGTCAAGTTCTCGGATGGAGCGGGAAGTTCGTGGTTATGTTCCTCGGTAGGAACATGTGGTCAAAGCAGCAGGCAATCCTCATCGAGGCAATGTCGCTGTTGAGGAGGCGTGAAGACCGGGATATTCTCCTCTACGTTCACTGCAAGCCTTTCGAGCAGTTCAGGGAAGGCGGATGGGACCTTGTCGATCTGGTGAATCGAATGGATCTGCAGGACCGGGTGGTCTTCCCCGATGGCCTCACCGACCAGCGAGTCGGCTTGCCCGCGTCAGGATCCCTTGAGATACCTGGGGTTGCCGCACGGTATGCCTCGGCTGACATCTTCTGCTCGGCATCCGCAGTCGAGGGCTTTGGCTTGGCCATACTGGAAGCCATGGCCAGCGGCCTGCCGGTCTTGCATCCCGATGATGGCGGTACCATGAACGAGATAAGCGCCGACGCCGGATGGAGGATCCCGGTGCATGATCAGTATCTCATCGCCTGGGGCTCGACCTATGTCAAGGTATCACCTCGGGCCGTTGCAAATGCCATCCGTGACGTCAGGGGGGTCCTCGCCAACCCCACACAGCGCGAAGATTGGGCTCTTCGCCTTCAGCGGAGAGCATCCGCCTATCAATGGCCCGAGGTAGCCAGGGCGCTCTATCGTGAACTCCACCTTCTCCTGCGCAAGGGGCAAAAAGGAGGATGGCGAAAAGGATAGCCGCGCTGCTTCTGGCGCTGGCGATCGGCTGCTCGCGGGATCGTTCTGCCGATGCACGCTTCGTCGATTTCTACGCCGATGTAGTGCATGCCCAAGGCACGGCATTTGACTCAGTCACCGCCGTCGATTCGGCTCTGGCCGTGGCGGCACGCCACGGGGTAACCGAGCAGGAACTGGCGGCGTTCCGTGAACGGATGGCCCGGAGCCCGGAGCAATGGGTCGACGTCTGGGAGCGCATGCAGGCACGTCTGCGCGAGCTTGAGACGGCGTCGAAACCGAATGGCGACCCCGCTGCGCCGTCGCCCGGCGCGATACCGTAAGCAGGCGGAGGGCCTGATGTGGCCCCCATGGCCAACGATCCCTGACTGCCCTCCATTCTTTCCTCACCGCTCTGCCGAAGCCCGCGCCGTGTACCGTGCATTGGGTTCACACTGGCTCCCATCCAACTGCCGGGGAAGCTGCGCGACCGCGCCCTTTACGGCCGCAGAGACGTGCTCCGGGTTCTACCCATGCCCCACCGAAGTCCCCGGAGTCATGGAGACAGCCGAGGAAGCCCTCGCGGGGCGATTTCGACTCTGGGCCCACCGCCTAGAACTAGGCACGCCGTCATGGCACGTGGATCCCCTCTCCGGGTATACCTGGCCCCATGATCGACATATCGTGATCTTCCCTCCTCAGGGGCCGCCAGGCGGGCTCCGGCGGGTCTGGGAGCTGAACCGCATGGCGTGGCTGTACGACCTCGCCCTGGCCTCTCACGCCAGCGGGCAAGGCGAGTTCTCTGCCGCGGGCTGGCGGCACGTTATCGACTGGGTCACGTCAAATCCTCCGGGCCTCGGGGTGAACTGGACGAGCCCTCTGGAGATGGCCATGAGAGTCCTGGCCTGGCTGGCATTCATGGACATTTCTGGAACCATCCCACCGCCCGAGTTTCGAGACCAGTTCTGGGAAAGCGTGG
The DNA here is from genome assembly GCA_016928395.1 of Candidatus Fermentibacterota bacterium. Lineage (GTDB taxonomy): Bacteria > JAFGKV01 > JAFGKV01 > JAFGKV01 > JAFGKV01 > JAFGKV01. The sequence continues at coordinate 34,181 of JAFGKV010000016.1, forward strand.
CGGCACAGACACGCCATGCGGCGTGGCATCTCTCCTTGCGACCCGCGCCGAACAATCACCTGGCTGGCGAGGCACTGCTGCTGCTGGCGGTAGGGCGCCTGTGTCCCTGGATAGCCGGGGCGACCGCATGGGCCAGACTGGGACGTGATCTGCTCGTCTGGGCTGTTGACTCCTGCGTGCTCCCTGATGGCGGACCCGCGGAGGGATCTTTGGGCTATCTCATGTTCGTGCTGGAGATCTACTGGCTGGCTGATCGAATCCTCACGCATACCGGCGGCCTGCCATTTCCCGCGCACGTCCAGAATCGCCTCACGGCCGGGTGTGCGGTCGTGAATCAAATGGCGAATCGAGCATGGGCGCCATGCCTGGGTGACTCCGACGAGGCAACCATGTTTCCATGGCTTCCCTCGCTCGCCCACCGCGCCGGATGGCTTCAGGAGGGTGCCGGATCCTGGGGCTCTCCAGCCACGCGCGTAGACATTTCGGACACACGGTCCGCGTCCCCACATGATTCGGTGTGCGATGCCTGGGCCTCGGCGAGCAGGGGCGACTTCACCGTTGTCTATGCCGCCGGCAGGCTGGGGCTCCCTCCCCTCTACGGCCACGGCCATGCCCATGCCCTGAGCATTCTCCTCTGGCTCCGGGAAAGGCCCGTGCTCATCGACCCAGGCACATACTCCTACGCCGAACAGCCGTGGCGCGACTACTTCAGGTCAACCGCGGCCCACTCCACCGTGGAGGTGGAAGGAGTCAGCCAGGCCGTTCCTCTGGGCGATTTTCAATGGTGCGAACCCTATGCGTGCCGGTCGAGGCTCATACCCCATCCCGAAGCATGTGTCATGCGCGGGACTCATGACGGCTACCTCCGGCTACCGCAGCGCGTTCGGCACGATCGCAGGATAAAGCTCTGGCGCGGAGGCCTGGAAGTCGAAGATACGGCGCACGGCCGCAGCCGCTTTGTGGCCCGGCTCCATTGGCATGTTCACCCCGAGTGGATCGTGTGCGCGATGGATGGCAAGAGCGCCCTGCTCTCATGCGGCTCCGATAGGCTCTGCATCCGAATCGAAGGCCCCGGAAGGCTCACAGCCCACAGCGGAAGCTTGGAACCTCTTCTGGGGTGGTTCTCGCCCGGGTTCGAGCAGAGGCTGCCAACCACGACGCTGAGGGTTGAAGCTGCGGACTCCGCTATCCGCTGGCGAACCACGATACGCCGGCCATGAACGGAACGGCAGAACAAGCGAATGAGAAGGGCTCGACCTGCCCACTCTGAACTCCTCGCACAGCGAGCCTGAGCTCAGTCATCAGGATCTTCCCGGACCAGGGTTACCGCCAGGGTGCCTCCTCGATGCAAGGGCACCGATCTCGCAAGCCTGAATCCCGTCGTCCTGGCGAGATCCGCAATCCGGCGAGGAAACGAGAATCGATCACGGAAGACAGGCCCGTAGCGCCCGGCGATGCGGTTGGCGATCCACCATAACGGTGGAAACTGTCTGTTCGGCGTGATGATGAGCACGCGCGCACCGGGATTCATAACCGCTCGGGCACTGCGCAATAGGTCACGGGGGCGGGAGAAACGGTCCCAGCACTCCAGAATCAGAATACGATCTACCTCCCACGAGGCGGGGATACTCTTCTGGGCGTCGGCCACCAGGAATACGCAGTGGGCCAGTCCTTCGCCCTGCGCCATCCTGCGCGCCCGAGCAACCATGGTGGGATCCCTGTCGAGGCCCAACACTCGGTGCCCGTCCCGGGCCAATGACAGGCAGTAGCCGCCCATGCCCGCCTCGACGTGCACAATGGTCGCCGGTGCCGGGCCGATCCAATCGATCACGAATCGGCGGACTTCCTCACCACGATTTCCAGGCACGGCGTGGGATGCAGTCACGTCTACAGTGCGAATGTCACCACACGCGGCCTGACCAGCCGGGCAAAATCCTCATACCGCATCCTGATGAGTTCGCGGTGTGTTCCCGCATTGAAGGCAATCTCCTCGTCTTCTGCCAAGCGCTTGGCCGTGAAGACTTCCATGTCGTACAGATTTCCGAAGGGCGGCATCGCCCCCAGCTCGCATTCCGGAAAGAGATCCCTGAACTCCGCCTCGCTCGCCAATTCGGCCTTGTCGCATCCGCTCGCGGTTGCCAGTGTCCCGAAATCAACCCGATACGAGGCCGGGAGAACCGCCATGGCCATACGGCCATCCAGCTTCACCATGACCGTCTTGGCCATTTCCTTGCCCGGAACGTGGGCAGAGGCGGCGATCTCCTGGGCGGTGTACGCCGGGGAGTGTCGGAGCGTGAGATACTTCACGCCGTGTTCATCGAGAAACGCCTTGACCTTTGACGCTGGCATGATGCCCTCCTTGTGGCTGGGATGACTTGAGCTTTGGCCGTCTTCCATACCGAATACTACACGGCCGGCTTCCCATCCCCCAAACGTAGCATCCGACCTCGCGCGTGGTCAAGAGGCTCGGCGGTGTGCGGTGATGCCCGTAATGTGACGTCAGGCGAACAGCGCTCGGGCATCGTATCCGCGTGCACAGCCGAAACTTAGGATTCGGGATCCGAACCGGCAGATACGGTGACGAGGCGAAAGAGTGAAGCTGTGCATGCCTCGAGCATTGTGGCTCAGCGACAGCGGCGGGCGGGGGAGATCCCTTCGCCGTCATCACGCTACTTGTGAAGAGGTATGCGGGATTCGAGCGGCGTAGCCGCTGCTCTGTGGAGGAGGTCCCGGGTGAGGAGCCTTCGTGAATTCAGTCATTACCGGCAAGACAATCCGGGAACCACCCTGGAGGATCCTCGCTAGGTCTTTGCAGGCGGTGAGTCTGAACCCTCCCAGCGGTCGAGCATCTCCTGTGCGGCCCGGTACCCCAATTCAACCGCCTCATCGAGGCGATGGACATCCTCAACACCGAAGCTTACGTCGAGGTGCGGACGGATCAGAACCTCGGGCGGATCCATGGCCAGACGTGTCTCAGTGATGAAACGCTGCGGAATATCGAAAGACTTCATGAACAGCTCCACGGTGAGCGTGCGAAACTCCCGGTTGCTCAACCGTTTGAAAAAATTCACAATGCTGTGATCCTGCGTGAAATCCAGCGCGCGGTTATGCGGCGCTCCGACGTCCACAGCCACGACCGGTGCCAGCGACATCGTCCGGACAACGTCGATAGGCAGGTTGTTCAGCAGGCCGCCGTCGATGAGAACTCGATCGGCGTGCTCGACCGGGCTCAGAATGCCCGGCAGCGCGCTTGTGGCCAACAGGGCGGGAACCAGCGGCCCGGTTCCCAGGACCACCAGCGTACCTCGCTGTACGTCCACCGCCGTCACCTTGAGCGGGATGTCGAGATCGTCGAACGTATCACGAACGTGTTCCCGTAACAGCCGATCGATCCCCTTGCCGCCGACGATGCCACCCATGGCTCCGAAATCGAGAACATCCCTGAAGCGGATATCCTTGATGAGGTCGATGATGGTGCTCGACGTGTAGCCGGAACCGATCAAAGCGCCGATGACTCCCCCCATGGAGCAGCCCGAGATCGCCTCTATGGCGTAGGTGCGCTCCTCCAGGGCACGCAGAACACCGAGATGCGCAAGCCCACGGGCGCCGCCGCCACCAAGCGCGAGCCCGATTGATCTGCCGCGGGATTTCTGAATATCGCTCATTGAGGTCACTTCACTTTCCCTCACGAATACGGATGCCAAAGGAACGCTCATGAACGGCAGAAAACCCTCCCCGCGCAAGAGCATTGGTCGGCGTGATCGACCGGAGGATCGCGCGACGCTGGGTCTCGGGAGTTGCCGTGCCTCCCCTTTCGCACCTCCACGTCTTCATGATTAGCCCATTTGCCGTTTCGCAGTCTGAGCCTATCGCCCTTGATATGCGCGAAAACCTCTCGATGGCGTGCCAATCACGCCCCATTCCCTTCCTTGAATCCAGTTGTCCTTTGCGGTTGTGCAGGTGAGGGCAACGATGCAACTTGTCAATGCGATGCTCTTCCGGAGACCCTTCGACCCATGTAACTCACAAGGATGCCCCCATGATCGCCGTTGCCTTGCTGCTGAGCCTTCTCACCGTCTCCCCTGATCCCTATCAGCAAGCTCTCCTGCCGACACCTGCCCGTGCGGACATTGACCGACTCCTTGCCCTGGGCGTCGAGGTCAAGCCCACTGATAGCCCCGCCTACCTGCGGATCATCGGGCGCGCATCGGAACTCGTCGAGGCCGAGGACATGGGGTTCCCCATGGAGATTGAGATTGTAGACCTCGAAGCATGGGCAAGCTCGCAGATGAGCGGACGGGGAGACTTCGGTGCGTACTACACGTATGCCGAGGCCGTCACCAGAATGAATGAGCTGAACGCCCTGTACCCCTCGCTGGTCACCGCGCCGCAGTCGCTTGGGCTCTCAGGGCAGGGCAACGCCATCTGGGCGATGAAGGTCTCGGACAACCCAGCAGTCGACGAAGATGAGCCTGCCATCCTGTTCACCGGCGTGCATCACGCCCGGGAACCCATAGGCTGTACCCTGTGTCTCGACTTCATCGAGTACCTGGCATCCGGCTACGGCACCGATCCTCTATGCACCTTTCTCGTGAATCAGCGGGAGTTCTGGTTTGTCCCGGTCGTGAATCCAGACGGGTATCTCTACAATGAGAGTACCAATCCCAATGGCGGCGGCATGTGGCGCAAGAACCGGCGAACCAATGGCGACGGTTCCTACGGCGTTGACTTGAACCGCAACTATCCATATCAGTGGGGCTACGACAACAGCGGATCCAGCCCAACCCCCTCGTCGGACACCTACCGCGGCCCATCGGCCGGCTCCGAACCAGAAGTCCAGGTCATGATGGCCTTCTGCCAGGCGCAGGGCTTCACTGCGGCCCAGAACTGGCACAGCTATTCCAATCTGCTGCTCTACTCATGGGGCTACGATGATTTCCTCACCCCCGATGACGACGCCTTCGACACCCAGGCCGCGGACGCCACCATGGGTATTGGGTATTCGACGGGCACAGCCTGGGAGCTCCTGTACAACACCAATGGCGATGCCAATGATTGGATGTACGGCGACCCGGCCAAACCGAAGGTGTTCGCATGCACCGGTGAAGTAGGTGAAGACTTCTGGCAGGAATCCCAGATCCCGGTGCACATCGCGGAGGGCAGGCAAATCTCAACGGTGCAGTCACTCTATGCAGGGCCACTGCCGGAATCAGGCGGCATTACCGTTGATGACGCGGCGGCAAACAACAACACACGCCTCGATCCCGGCGAGACCGCCTCACTGCTGGTTTCCCTGTATAACAAGGGTTTCCATGGGAGCCCAGCCGTTACGGCCACGGTGGCCTGTGACGATCCTTACCTGCAGATCTCTCCTGCCCAGATCACTTTTACCCCTTTCCCTGCGCTGACGCTGGTGCAGGGTTCACCTGGTGTCGAGGTTACAGTCGATCCTGCCTGTCCCATGGGGTGGGCGGGATCCTGCCACCTGATCGTCGAGGGTCAATGGGTACGGCCCGATACCATCGCCGTTCCCCTGACCGTGGGCAGGCCCACCATTCTGGTAGTCGATGCCGACAATGAGCCGACGGAGACACGGCTGATCGACGCTCTGGGCCGAGCTCCCATCGCCTTTGACACGTGGTATGAACCGGGTAATCCCGTGACCCTCGATCTGCTCCGGTTATACCGTGCAGTGATATGGACCGCCGGCGACCAGAACGTCTCGTCGATCCCGACGGCAGACCGTCAGGCGTTGAGCGCCTACCTCGATTTGGGCGGAGCCCTGCTCCTCTCTGCCGAGAACTATCTTAGTGCTTATGGCTCAGACCCATTCACATCCCAGTATCTCCATGTCAGCTCCTACACAACCAGCATCAGCGTATCCTCGGTGCAGGGAATGGCCACAGATCCCGTGACCGACGGGATAGCCATGAACGTGTCCTTCCCAGGAGGCCTGAGCAATGCCCCCGACGCGGTTGTGCCCGACGCGCAAGCCACGGGGATTCTCCGGTACAATAACGGGAGCGCGTATACTGCGATTCGGTATCCCGCCACGGGTTCGTCTACGTTCAGGGTGATCTTCACCGCCACACCCCTGGAGGCCATGCTGCCCCCAACAACGGCGCTGGAGGAGACACTCGAATCCATGGTGTCATGGCTGCTATTGTCGTCGGACACAAGCCCACCATCGGCCCCCATCTCTCTGACTGCACAGGCAGGGCCAGGCCCGGGTCAGGCGACGCTTACGTGGACGCCATCATCCGACAATGTCGGCGTGGCCCACTATCGCATCTACGAAAGCGCTCAGTCCGTCCCGGCACCCGTGGGGGCGCTTCTGCTGGACGTGGCGGCTGCGTCCCCGTTTGTGCGAACCATCCCGGCGCCAGAGCCGGGTAGGGCCTTCTGGGCCGTAAGCGCCGTGGATGCGGGAGGCAATGAAAGCGGCCCGTCGCCGGCTTCGGGTTCGATGGTGTTCACGTTGGGCGCGCCCTGATCGCCTGGGGTCTTAAGAAACGGCCCCGGGGCTGCCCACAGAGGATCGGTCGCCACCTGCCGCCACGCGTCGCCCGCAAGATGCACGAGATCAATATGGTCCACCTGGATGGGATGAGTGGAGGCGGTGAACACCCGCAGCCAGATCCCTCGATCAGACGATCCTGAAGGCATGATGGTGGCCGCAGTCACGAACTCAGGCCCCAGTTCCCTTGGTTGCAGCGCCATCTGCTGAGCGGCTTCATCCCAACCGAAACCCCATAGATCGAGTTCCAGTGGGGCATCAGCCTCCTCTGACCGGGCGCGAACACTGAGCGTCAGCGATCCATCCGCCGGCAAGGGCGGCAGAAGCAGCATGGCCAGCGAAGGCGTGCCCACCACCACAGACTGAAGCACAAGCACACCCCCTTCCATGGCGCAGCCCTCCAGTCTCCACGACCCTCGGGAGTCCATGCCGTCCCGTACCAACACCATCCCTTCCGCCACAGGGCGGTGGCATCCTGCGCAAAGGAGGATGACCACGGAGGAGAGCACGCGTGCGACGAGAAGCGACATTCGATGCTCCAATGCGAGGGAAACAGATGGATGGCGTTGTTCCGGATGCATGCCGCTCTTACATTGGACGAAACCGTCTGTCAAGGAGTCCTTCGTGCGCGTCGTCCTTTCCCTCGCTCTTGCCGTGGTGCTGGCTGGCTGCTCCGACAACCCGCCTGTGGTCATCCTCATGTCGGTCGATGGCCCTTCCTCGTGGCCCACGAGGTACCTCCTGGGAGGTACCGAGACCTGGGCGATGGTCGGTCATTCCGATTCACTTCCCGATCTCATTGCCGGTATACACGAGGGCTTCCTCCGGCCCTGGTCCTTTGGGACCTCCGGCGGCATGCGAGGCCAGGGATCACTCCTCACCTTGGCAGCCCGGGAAGGATGGTCCACCGCAGTGTTTGCCTCGGTCTCGACGGATGTGCGGCCCGCGCTTGAACGTCTGTCCAACTCGGCGTCAGACGCCAGGATCCGGCCGGCGGGCCTGTCCAACTGGCCGCTCCTGGCCAATGACGTGGTCCTGTGGGCGGCATCCCACGACGCGCCACGCTTCGCAACCGTTCATCTCTCGGTGACGGATCCGCCGACACCTGAGGCGATGAGTGCGGTGGTTCAGATGTGGGCGCGCATCGACGACCTCATCCGCGGCACGGGTGATTCGTCGGCCCTTCTGGCGGTCTATCTCGCCGATGCCCCCCCCGGTGATTCCATGGCGCGTCTGCGCGTGGTGGGTTCGGTGCCTGGGGCGACGGCGATGCGTGACACCTGGCTCTCTACGTTGGATGTGGCGCCGACCGTTGCCTCCGTCTTAAACGTGCTCTACACACCGGACTATCTCGGTCAGTCCCTGGCGGCGTTGTCGAGTGGGCAACGGTCCGAGCCGGTGGTATTCACGAGGGGCACCACGCGCATGGTCATGGGAAGCCGTTGGATGGTCGTGGCCGACGAATTCGAAGACGACGCACTGCCCTCCAGGGTTCGCTTTGTTGATCTCTGGCGGGGCGAGTTCAGTGCCTCAGGAACCCGCTCGCCCGAGGCACTGAAGCTGCTGGAACACCTGCCTCATCGGTAACCCGGGAGGGAGCACAACTGGGCAGACCAACGGGGCTCGCTCCGCGGACATCGCGGGTGCGAGAGTTGGCACTACACTGTGGAAGCGGCCTCCAGACCGCGGTCAAGCGATCGCGGTGCCGCGCCATACCGTTCCCACGCGGAGTGGGTGACCGGAAGGTCGAGTGTCACCACCCGGTCTATCCGGGTGATCCGGAAACTCAGCCTGGATTGCCCGATCGAGTCGGGCAATGACAGCGGGGAGGGCGAAGAGTGCCCTGCACATGTCCGTAGGGAAGGACGCCTCTCCCGTATCCAGTGGTGCGGGACCAAGTGCCCTCCCGAGCAGCTCGCGCAAGTACGCGGCTCGTCGATCACGATTACGAGAGCGATAAGGACAACGATAGCAACACCGGCCCCGAGCCTGCGGCGGGCGACCGTGGACGATCACCCCTTCGAGGGTTGGTGCCCATCATGTCCGTAGGGGCGGGACTCTGTGCCCGCCCGTGTAGCGAAGGGCGACCGATTTGCCACTGTGTAGCGTACTCTC
>JAFGKV010000121.1 GCA_016928395.1 Candidatus Fermentibacterota bacterium
CTCCCGCACGCCGCTGGGCACCTCTGGATGCTGGTCGGGCCCGACAGCCGATAGCTGACAGCCGATAGCCACCAGCGGGCCGTACTCCCAACTCGAAAAACCTGGGTGCAGTCGCCTCCAGAGGCCTTACTGATCACTGACAACTGCCGAGCGAGGGAGGGAAGCGGCGAACGTCGAACTGAGGGACGAGCGAAGACGAGATTCGTGGCTCCTCCTCACCGGGCGTCTCGCGCCTGTGGGGGAACGGGCAACTCCTTCCCCGGCCTGAGTGGGGGCTCATCGCCCCGAATCGCCGTGTTTCCGGGATCCCCGGAGGAATGGTCTTCCCGGGAGTCCGCGAGAAACACGAAAGGCACTGCCACCCAAACCCCGACCGGAAACGAATCACCACTCTCGCAGACCCACGTGCAGGGTTTGAAACTCCATTGGCATACAGCCTGGAATGCCGCGTCGTACAACTCGGGTCGTCCCCGTTCGCGCTCCACCCGAGCCACCCTGCCGTCACGATTCACGAAGCAGAGGGCTACGACAGTATCATTGACACCCTCTCCCCGAAGCGATTCGGGGTATGCCGGGTCTACCCTGAGCAGGATCTTAGGTCGTGTGCTCGGACAGCACCCGTCGTGAAAGCCCGTGCCGTCCTTCCAGCAGTCCATCGCGGCGCGAAGGCTGTCACGTATGTCATCATGGAGGGGATGCGCGGGGTTGAGGATTGGATCCCCGGTCACGTCGGCGCTATCGGTTACCCCGGGGCATCGACATCCCCGGGCAAGGTCGCGAGCGAGGGCTTCGTGCTGGGCGCTATCTGAGCCTGCGCGAACGGCCTCCAGGGGCGTCGATTCTCGCATGGAGTCGCCGACTGGGGCGACAGACGCGGGAGGTTCCGCGGCGATGGTACCACCTAGTGTGAGAACCGCCAGAAGAAAGAAGGTCACGTGCCCAGGATTCTGCTTCCCTCGCTGTCTACAGCCTTCCATCCTTCCGGGGAGGAGGCGCTGGGGGCCAGGGGGTTCGGGCCGAGGGGGGCTGAGGAGCGGGTAGTGTTCTGTGTGATTTCAACGCCCCGAATCGAGTGACGGCCCTCCGTGCCGACGCTGCCGGCGGATGCGCTACCAACTGCCACGAATGTGCCTGAGATCCAATCGGGATCATCGCTGCCCCACGATGAAGACGAGTGTCGGAAGAGGACACGGCGAAGGAACAAGGAGGCCGGCGGGACGTCAAGCGGCTGGGCATCGTGAAGGCGCCCGCCCAGGCACTGCACGCACCTTCTGTCGTGGGGTATTCCGCCAATAGAAATCGACCTTCTGGATGATCGCCTCGGTAGTGGCCGGGGCGGTGGCGATCACAGAGGAGGACTGAGTGGGCGGGGATGGCTCGTATTCATGATGCGGCGGAAAGATCACGTTGGGGTGGATGCCGGGGTAGAAGAGAGGTATATTGCTCAAACACCAGTCTCGAAATGCCCGGCCCGGCGCTTTTCCCGGCAAGGGCATGGAACACGCAGCAGGCACACGTGGTCACGCGGCCTTCCTCAAGGTCGCGCAGCCGTTCAGATCAGACCCCAGGAGCGCCCATGCAGCACGACCAGCGATTGCTTGAGGACACCGACCGCATCCTTGCCCGCAACAACCATGACGCGAATGCCCTGATCGCCATTCTCCAAGACGTGCAGCGCAAGGTGGGCTATCTGCCCATCGACTCGCTGCGACGCATCGCGGAGACGCTGCGGGTCCCGCTCTCCCGGGTATACGCCGTCGCCACGTTCTACAAGGCCTTCAAGCTCAAGCCGGCGGGCAGGCACATTGTGAAGATATGCCTGGGCACGGCCTGCCATATCAAAGGCGGTGGAGAGATCATGAGGGCCATGGAGACCGAGCTGAACGTCAAACCCGAAGAGGCTACGCCGGATGGCCGGTTCTCCTACGAGGCGGTCCGCTGCGTGGGATGCTGCGGCCTGGCGCCGGTCATCATGGTTGATGAGAGTTTCCACGGCAAGGTGGGGGCGAAGGACGTCAAGCAAGTGCTCGCGAAGTACAGCTAGCAGCGGAAGAGAGGTCATCCGTGCGTCTGACCGAGATCATGGCTCTGCTGAATGCCGATCCGCTCGTCCTCGACGATGGCATGGACCGGGAGATCACCAGTGTGCACGCGTCGGATCTCATCAGCGAGGTCTTGGCATCGTGTTCCAGGGGCGCACTCTGGCTCACCGGCTTGCTGGACCCGCAGATCGTCAATACCGCCGAACTGTTCGACCTGGCCGGCGTGGTGTTCGTGGGCAATAGGAAGCCCTCCGGCGGGATCATCGCTTTGGCCCGCGAGGAGGGCATCCCGATTCTGGCCACCAAGCTGACGATGTTCGAGACCTGCGGAGTCCTCTATGGGAAGGGGCTTCTTCCCGGAACGCGGGGGAGATGATTGGCCGCTTCGACTCATGGTCCGGTGCTGTTTCGTCGCTCTTTCAAGGTTGTGGGATCGGATTTTCTAAACGCCGGTTCGGTGTCAAAGGACATCAAGAAGGCGCTGAAGCAGCTCAATGTGGATGCAGAGGTGATCTGGCGTGCGTTGATCGTCTCCTATGAGGCGGAGATGAATGCCGTGCTCTATGCCCACGAATGTGACATTACCCTGGAGATTTCGCATAGTGGAATCCACCTGGTGTTCGATGACCGGGGTCCCGGCATCCCGGATATAGCGTTGGCCATGACCGAGGGATTCTCGACCGCCACCAGGGAGATGCGCGAACGGGGATTCGGCGCCGGCCTGGGGTTGCCCAATATCAAGAAGACATCGGATAGCCTCGAGGTGACATCCACCGTGGGCAAGGGCACGAGGCTCGACATCCACATACTGTTTCCCCAGGCCCAATCCAAGGCGGCGTGACCATGATCGCAGCGATGCGAGGCTTTGCCTCGGTGTAGCAGGAGGCGGAAATGCTGCTCCACGACCAAATGCACTCTATCATGGTGGACAAGGATCTCTGCACGGGATGCGTTCTCTGCACGTTGGCCTGCCCGGTGCAGGCCATCCGCGTCAGAGACGGCAAGGCCGACGTGGTGAAGAGCAATCAGTGCATCGACTGCGGCGAGTGCCTCCGCGTCTGCCCTCAGCAGGCGGTTCGTTCCATGACCACGCAACGGCAGGATTTGACCGGCTACAAGGCGCTGGCCGCCCTGCCGTCCCCGGTGCTCTATGCCCAGTTCGGAGAGGGGCATACCCCCAACGACATCTTGCTCGCGCTGAAGAGTGTCGGCTTTGATTATGTGTTTGATCTGGCGGTCAACTGCGAGATGGTCTTCGTCGCCATCGACGAGTATCTGCGGCGCAATCCCGCGCCGCGCCCCATGATCTCCAACTTCTGCCCGCCCATCGCACGGATGATCCTGAAGAGCTACCCGAACCTCGTGTCACACATCCTGCCCATCGAAGTGCCCAGGGAGACGGCGGCCAAGGCCGCCCGGCGCCGGATCACCAGGGACCGGGGCATCCCTCCCGACCAGATCGGAGTCTTCCATATCACGCCGTGCGCGGCCAAGATGGTCTCCATCATGAAACCGGTGGGGGTCGATAAGTCGGATCTCGATGGCGCCATCGCCATTCGCGATCTCTATGTGCCCATGATGAAAGCGCTGGAATCCGTCGAGGAGATAGAAGACGAATCGGTTCTGCAGCGATCCAGCGGCGTCGGCATCAGTTGGTCTATTGGCCGTGGAAGCGTTCGTGGGCTCCCCAACCGGCCCTCCCTTTCGGTGACCGGCGTCAAGGATGTCATCAGGATTCTTGATGATGTGGATGCGGGAAGGGTCAACGGGATCGACTACCTTGAACTGTCCATCTGCCCCGGCGGCTGCGTCGGCGGCCCCTTGGTCGTCGAGAACAAGCATGTTGCCACCAGCCGGATCGAGGACCTCATCACGCAGTACGGCGTTCGGAGCAGAATCGATGCCCGAAAGGTTTTGCGAACCTACGAGCAGACCTACCTCTTGAGCAGCGCTCGGTTCCGGGCCGAGGAGCCGCCGCCGCTGGATACCGATCTCGACCGTGCCCTGGAGAAGATGAACCGCATCGAGGAACTGGTGGGCATTCTCCCCGGCAAGCAGTGCGGGGCCTGCGGCGCGCCCTCGTGCCGGGACTTGGCCGAGGATATCGTCCGGGGCAATGCGTCGCTTTCTGACTGCGTGTTCATCCGTGTGAAGGAGCTGGAAGATGCGTGTGCGCGATCTGGTGACTGAACTGGGGCTCGAGGTCATCCATGAGGGGGATCACATGGACGATCCGGTCGAGGGCGGCTATGTCGGCGACCTTCTCAGCGATGTCATCGCCTCAGGCAGGCGCAATGACGTGTGGCTTACCATCCAATCCCATGAAAACATCATTGCTGTGGCATCACTCAAGGATCTGGCGGCCATCGTGTTGGCAAAAAGCACCACGCCCCATGACGAGACAATCCTGCATGCCCAACGTGAGGGCGTGACCCTGCTGCGGTCGAACCTGACCTCGTACCAGCTTGTTGCACGACTCGCTGCTCTGGGAGTCAGCGGTGATCGGTGATGGTGCGGTGTTTCAAGGCGGATCTGCATACCCACACCTGCCTGTCACCATGCAGCGACCTGGAGATGTCTCCCCAGGGGATCGTGCAGGCTGCGGTGGCTCGGGGATTGGACATCATCGGCATCAGCGACCACAACTCTGCTGCCAATGCCCAGGCGGTGATCCGGGCCGCCCGCGAGGCGCCGCTCTTGGTCATACCGGGAATGGAAATCACCACGGCGGAAGAAGTCCATGTGCTGGCGCTGTTTCCTTCAGTCGAGACCGCTTTGCAGGTGCAGCGGACCATGTATGCCGGGCTCGGCACCTCCGACAGCGAGGGCTATATCCAAGAGCAGGTTTTGGCGAATGAAGACGATGAGGTGGAAGGCTTCTGTTCCCATCTCTTGGTGGGCGCCTCGCTGCTCTCCCTGCAGCGCATCGTGCGACTCGTGAAGGGCGAGGGAGGGCTGGCCATCGCTGCCCACGTTGACCGGCAGGCCTTCGGCATCATCGGTGTGCTGGGGTTCATTCCCTTGCAGCTTGAGTTTGACGCTCTGGAGGTCTCCCGGCACGTACCCCTGCCCGTGGCAGCACAGACCTTTCCCATGTACTCTCACCATGCGTTTATCACCAGTTCCGACGCCCACTATCTCAAAGACGTGGGCGCGGTCTGCACGGGCTTGTTGCTGGAAGAGCCCACGGTGGAAGAGGTCTGGGCCGCGTTCCAGGGCCGGGCCGGCCGACGCATAGCGCCTGAGGGCTGCGGATGAGAGGGTTCAGGGTTCAGGGTTCAGGGTTCAGGGGAGGGCTAGGGGGTCGGTATCGCTCTCGCAGTCGCTATCGAATCCACGGACCATCGTCGATACCGATAGGGAAGACATTCGCGTTACCAGTCCCGAACCCCGCCCGCTGGTGGGGGACGGTCGACCCCCTACGGGCAGTGTGTCGGCGGGCCGAGCTTTCGACTCCCGCGGGATCTGGCGGCTCCCACGCCTTCAGAGGCAGTGCTGAACCCCGAACCCTGACCCCTGAAACTTGCGGCCCAAAGCCTGACGAAGCACGGCGATGAAGGAGCTGGCATTGCACATCCTCGATATCGCAGAGAACTCATTGCGGGCGGGCGCCTCCAGAATCGATATCGAGATCGTGGAGGACCCGGCGGAAGACACGGTACGGGTCGCCATCACCGATGATGGCCGCGGCATGGATGAGGAGACGCTCAAGAAGGCCCTGGATCCTTTCTTCACGACCAAGGATGTACGCAAGGTGGGCATGGGGCTCTCTCTGCTGCGCCAGGCGGCCCGAAGGACCGGGGGGGACTTGCGTGTGCAGTCACGCCCCGGGGAAGGCACCGCGGTGACCGCCGAGTTCGTGCGCTCCCACATCGATCGCCAGCCCCTGGGCGATATGGCATCGACCATCACCGCGGTCTTGCTGCAAAACCCCGCGATAGAGCTGCGGTATCACCACGCCATCGGCGCGGATGGGTTCACGTTCGATACGTCTCAGGTTCGATCCGTGCTCGATGGCGTGCCTCTGTCAGACCCTGAAGTGCTCCAGTTCATCGGAAATCTGATACGAGAACGGCAACAACTCACCTGAGCGGCGCTCACAGTTCTGGGAAGGTAGACTCATGGCAAAGCTGACCATCGAAGAACTCCGACGCATTCGAGACGAGGCGAAACGATCGCGCACCTTGCGTGAGGGCGAAGGTAAGGCCCGGATCACGGTACACATGGGCACCTGCGGCATCGCCTCCGGGGCCCGAGAGGTGATGAACGCACTGCTGGGCGCCATTGACGAGCACGGCATCCAGGATGTGCTGGTGACCACGTCGGGCTGTGCCGGGCTCTGCAGTCATGAGCCCATGGCCACCGTGGAGTACCGTGACACCCCTCCGGTGAAATATGCCAAGCTCACCCCGGAAAGCATCGTGCGGGTTCTGCTGGAGCATGCTGATAAGGGGGCCATCGTCCGTGAACACGCGCTGGCCATCGGCAGCGAGAAGATGAGCTAGCCATGAGCGCAGCACAGTATACCCACATTGCCTCCACCGCCAGGAGCCGCCGAGGGGGACTGCATGGATAGGTTTCGCACCCACTGTCTGGTTTGCACGGGGACCGGTTGTGTCTCCAACGGCGCCTTTGAGGTCAAGCGCGCGCTGGAAGAGGAACTGAAACGCCGAGGCCTGGAGCATGAGGTGCAGGTGGTAGGCACTGGCTGCAACGGGTTCTGCGAGCGGGGTCCCGTCATGCTGGTCCAGCCCGAAGGCGTGTTCTACCAGCAGCTTCGAGTGGAGGATGTTCCCAATTTGGTGGAGGAGCACTTCCTCAAGGGGCGGCCGGTCAATGACCTGATGTATGCCCCCACCAAGAAAGACGAAACCGTGCCGCTGATGCGCGACATCGGTTTCTTCAAGGACCAGGTGCTGGTCGCCCTGCGCAACCGGGGCCGTATCGATCCCGAGGTCATCGAGGATTATGTCGGGCATGATGGGTACGCCGCTCTGGAGAAGGTGCTGACGGAGATGACTCCTGAGGATGTGCTGGGCGAAATGAAGAAGTCGGGGCTTCGCGGCCGGGGGGGCGCGGGGTTTCCCACAGGCCTGAAATGGGAGTTTTGCCGGCGGGCCACCGGGCACCCCAAGTACATAATCTGCAACGGTGACGAAGGTGACCCGGGGGCCTTCATGGATCGTTCGATCCTTGAGGCTGATCCTCACTCCGTGCTGGAAGGCATGGCCATCGGGGCCTACGCCATAGGGGCGGAGCACGGAATCCTCTATGTCCGTGACGAATACCCCCTGGCTATCAAGCGGGTTGAGATCGCCATTGGGCAAGCTCGCAACCTGGGGCTTCTGGGTTCGGATATCCTGGGCACGGGATTCAGCTTCGACGCCCGGGTTGTCCGCGGCGGCGGCGCGTTTGTGTGCGGCGAGGAAACCGCGCTCATGGCCTCCATCGAGGGGAGAGAAGGCCGGCCGCGATTCCGGCCGCCGTTCCCCGCGGAGAAGGGAGTCTGGGGAAAACCCACCAACATCAACAATGTGGAGACCTGGGCCAATGTAGCGCCCATCATCTCCCGGGGCGCCGAGTGGTTTGCCTCGATGGGCACCGAGACCAGCAAGGGGACCAAGATCTTCTCGCTGGTGGGCACGGTGAACAACTCAGGCCTCGTCGAAGTTCCCATGGGAATCACAATACGCAAGATCGTGTTCGACATCGGCGGCGGCATCCCGGGAGGCAGGGCCTTCAAGGCCGTGCAGATCGGCGGCCCCTCGGGCGGCTGTATTCCTGCCGAGCTGCAGGACACCATCATCGACTACGAATCGCTGGCGCGTACCGGGGCCATCATGGGTTCCGGCGGGCTGGTGGTGATGGATGAGCGGACCTGTATGGTCGACGTGGCACGCTACTTCCTGGAGTTCACCCAGAGCGAATCATGCGGGAAATGCACGTTCTGCCGGATCGGCACCAAGAGGATGATGGAAGTACTCACCAGGATATGCGAGGGCAAGGGAGAGCCCAGCGACATTGCGCTGCTGGAAGACCTGGCGGTCAGGATTCGCGACTCCAGCCTCTGCGCGCTGGGCCAGACCGCGCCCAATCCGGTCTTGACCACGCTCAAGTATTTCCGGCACGAGTATGACGCCCACATACAGGAGAAGCGATGCCCGTCCCATGTGTGTGCCGCGCTGCTCGTGTACGGAATCGATCCGGACAAGTGCACCGGGTGCACCCTGTGCGCACGGGTCTGCCCCGTGAATGCCATCACGGGTGAACGAAAACAGGTGCACACCATCAATCAGGCACTCTGCATCAAGTGCGGGCAGTGCTATACCGCCTGCCGTTTCGATGCAATCACCAGGGAGTAGGGCGGTGAGTGGAGAGAAAACCATGACGAAGGTGACGGTCTCGATCGACGGCGCTGCGGTGGAAGCCTTTTCCCATGAGACCATTCTGGAGGCGGCCCGCCGCAGCGGCAGCGCCGATATCCCGACGCTCTGCCACAGCCCGCTGCTTCCGCCTTACGGCTCGTGTTTCGTGTGCGTGGTGGAGGTCGAAGGCGCCCGAACCCTCCAGCCGGCCTGTGCAACCCGGGTTCGGGAGGGTATGGTCATCCACACCGCCACCGACCGGGTTCGTCAGACCCGCACAATGGCGCTGGATCTCTTGCTCTCCGCCCATTGGGCCGACTGCATCGGGCCCTGCCAGATGGCCTGCCCCGCCGGGGTCGATGCCCAGGGGTATCTGGCCCTGGCCAGAGAGGGGAAGTATGCCGAGGCCGTGGAACTCATCAAACGGGTGAACCCGTTGCCTATCGTGTGCGGCAGGGTGTGCGTGCGTGCCTGCGAGGTCGCCTGCGAGCGGCAGAAGGTGGACGAGCCTGTCGGCATCAACTTCGTGAAGCGCTACGCCGCGGAACTGGAACGGGGCGAGGTCTACGTGCCGCGCCCCAAGCCGCCCATAGGGAAACGGGTGGCCATCGTCGGCAGCGGTCCCTCCGGCCTCACCTGCGCCTATTATCTGGCCTTGGAAGGCGTCGGGTGCACCATCTACGAGGCCTGGCCCAAGCCGGGAGGCATGCTGCGCTACGGTATTCCGGAGTATCGCCTTCCTAAACACCTGCTGGATCTGGAGATCGGCACCATCACGCGTCTGGGCGTCGACATCCAGACGGGCGTACGCCTGGGCAAGGATGTCACCTTGGACAGCCTGCGGCGAGACCACGACGCAGTCTTCGTGGCGGTCGGCGCGCCGGTGGGCCAGCGAATGCGGGTCGACGGCGAAGACACCACCCAAGGCGTGCTTTCGGGGCTTGACTTCCTGACCAGGATCCTGCTGGGCACTCCTCTGCAGGTGCATGGCCGGGTCGTCGTGGTCGGCGGCGGCAATACGGCCATCGATGCCGCCCGGACCGCCTTCCGCCTGGGGGCCGACGAGGTGATCATCCTGTACCGGCGTACCCGCAAGGAGATGCCGGCGGACGCGGTGGAAATCCACGCCGCGGAGGACGAGGGGGTTGAGCTGCAGCTTCTGGCGGCGCCTGTCGGCATCGTGTCCGAAGACGGCACGCTGAAGGGTATCAACGCCTTGCGCATGGAACTGGGCGAGCCGGACGCCAGCGGGCGGCGGCGCCCGGTCCCCATTCCGGGCAGCGAATACTTCATCCCCTGTGACTTCGTGTTCGGCGCTATCGGCCAGGCCACGGATTTGTCGTGGGCCCGCGGGCCGGATGACAGCTCAGGCGAACTTGCCCGTACGAAGTGGGACACTGTGGTGGTGAATGATCGAACCTTGGAAACGAACATCCCGGGCGTGTTCTCCGGCGGCGATGTGGTGACGGGCCCCAGCGTGGCCATCGAAGCCATCAGCCACGGCCGCCGCGCGGCAGCGGCCATGGTGGCATATTTGACGACCGGCACGGCCGAGGCCGCGCCCAAACCGTTCTACAGCACGAAAGAGCGCCTTGGTCCGGCCACACCCGAAGACCTGGCCTATGTGCCCAAGGCGCCGCGAAGCGTCATGCCGGAAGCCGACGCCCAGACCAGAAAGCGTTCCTGGGACGAAACGGAGCTGGGACTGGAGCACGCCGCGGTCCGGCAGGAAACTGAACGCTGCCTGGTATGCGGCTGCCTCGATTTCGGCGACTGCGACCTCCAGCGCCTGGCCACCGAGTATGGCGCAGATCCCACGCGGCTCAAAGGCGAAGTGGTACGGCACCGGCCTGATGAGAGCCACCCGTTCATCACATTGGACAACAACAAGTGCATCCTCTGCGGCAAATGCGTCGCCATCTGCCGCGACCTGGTTGGTCCGGCGGCTCTGGGCTTCGTGAGCCGGGGCTTCGTGACCTCGGTGCGACCCACGCTGGAGGTGCCGCTGGCGGAATCTCCCTGCATCGGGTGTGGTAACTGCATCGACTCCTGTCCTACCGGGGCTCTGATGGACGGCGTGCGGTATCGCAAGCTCCGGGAGTGGAGGGTGGCGTATCACGTCACCACATGCGCCCATTGCGCCGTGGGGTGCCCCCTGCGATTCGCCACGGTGGCCCCGGGGCTGTTCTGGGTGCAGACACCCCAGGAGATTGGCGAGCCCTCGCGGTCGTTCCTCTGCCAGAACGGCCGGTACGGGCACCGCTACCTGAGTGCACCACAAAGGCTGAATGGGCCGCTCATCCGGGAGAACGGGGCTTTGCGCCCGGCTTCCTGGGATGAGGCCCTGGAACGTGCCGCCTCGATTCTCAGAGAATCATCCGCCAATGAAAACGCCACTGCGGTCATCGGCAGTGGGACCTTGACCTTGGAAGAGGCTTTCCTGCTCCAACGGATCGGGCGGCGCTCTCTGGCGACCGCCCATGTGGGGACAGGCGGCCAACTGACGGGCATCGCCAGCGACCGGGCCCTGGACGGGCTTGTCGGCTTCACGGGATCCACGGTACCCGTGGCGGCTCTGGATCAGGCCGACCTGGTATTCGTCGTGGGCACCGATCCCGCGTCGGTTGCGCCTGTAGTCGATTTCCGCCTGCATCAGGCATTACTCCGGGGCGCCACCGTGGTGCATATCGGCCCCTCCACTTTGGGTGCGGGCTCCCGGGCCGCGGTATGCGTGCCCACGGAGAACCCCGCTCCAGTGGCCCTCGCCCTGCTCCGAAGGCTGGCCATGGAAGGTGGGTTTGACCGCAGTTTCCTGCGCGAACGCTGCGCAGGCGTCGATCGGCTGGAATACCACCTGAAGAACCTCTCCGAAGAGGAGTTGCTCGAAGCCGGCGGGGTGGACTTGGAGACTCTGGCTTCGATTGCGAAGGTTGTGACCTCCGCGTCCGCTCACGTGGTGGGAATCGCGGGTGGCGGCGCAGGAGACGAGGCTTCGCTGAGGACTCTGGCCTTGCTGCTCTTGTGCATGGGCAAGATGGGTGTCGAGGGTTCGGGGCTTCTGGTACTCCGGGCGGATGCGAATGACCAGGGCATGCCCGCCGTCGGGTTGCATCCTGAGTTTCTCCCCGGGCGCGTGGCCGCGCCGGACGGATCCGTGATTGCCATGCGTTCGGCCCTGGCCGGCTCCGTGAAGGCCGCCGTGGTCGTGGCTGAGGACCCACTGGCCACACCCGAGGGAACAGCGCTGCTGGCCGGCGTCGCCGATCTTGTGGTGCTGGATGCCTTTGCCACCGCCACTACCGCGGAGGCGAAGGTTGTGCTTCCGATCTCGGCTCCCGCCGAGACCACCGGCCGATTCTTCAACCTTGAGAGGCGGATCGCCCCTCTTGCCAAGTACGCAGAGCCACCAGCGGGCAAAGAGAGTTGGGAGGTCCTGGCGGCGCTGGAAGCGCGGCTTGCCGGATCAGCGCCTTTCTCCACGTTGGCAAAACTGTCACGCGCGGTAGACGGCATCCTAGGCGGCGCGGGCGGAGGCACGGGTGAGGTGCCCGAACCATTGTTCCTCCGCCGATTTCTTACGGCCAGCGGGCTTGCGGAACTGGGCAAGCCCGATGTGCTGGCTGGGGTGACGGTCAAGATTGAGCGGGGGCGTACGATGGGGTCCATCGGGCGCTGGGTGCATTCCTATCTAGTCGAAGCTCGTCCCAGCGCCGGCGTCTCGGAGTAGAACGCAGCGGACGGACTCCAGGCGAATCGTTGGGTGGGGGGCCTTCAGGCCCGACGGGCTCCCGGACACGGCCGGGAGACGGGCATGAGCAGAGAGTTGCGCAGGGTAGGGGAGGAGCCTGGTCCACTCCCGACTCTCATTGCCCCGCGCTTGACAGTGAGAGGTAACGCGCTATCGTGATCAGTCTTACTGATCGAGGACTTGTGGGGCAGTGAGGCCCCATGCACCACTTCCTTACTACAGGCGATGAACATGGACAGAATCACCTTGAAGAATATGATCTTCTATGGCTCACACGGTGTGTCACCTGCCGAGCGCGAACTGGGTCAACGATTCGAGATTGATCTCTGCATGTTCGCCGATCTTAGTCGTGGGGCAGCCAGCGACAAGCTTCACAACACCATCGACTACGGCAAAGCCTACGCGGTGGTGGAGCACATCGTCACCCATCGAGTCTTCAACCTCCTGGAAACGCTGGCTCATGTCATCGCCCAGGAGATCCTGGCGGGATTTCCCGTCGAGCAGGTTGATGTCGTGGTTCGCAAACCCCGGGTTCCGATTCGGGGGACCCTGGATCTCGTCGAGGTTGCGGTATCCCGCAGCCGGGCTGGTGCTCCTTGATTTCCAATCGACGTGCCTTCATTGGACT
This sequence comes from Candidatus Fermentibacterota bacterium, assembly GCA_016928395.1. Taxonomy (GTDB): domain Bacteria; phylum JAFGKV01; class JAFGKV01; order JAFGKV01; family JAFGKV01; genus JAFGKV01. The sequence goes on from JAFGKV010000121.1 coordinate 12,784, forward strand.
AGGGGGTAACGAAGGCGACCGGCCCACGATCCTGCGCCATGCGATGCGGTCTCTGGATCGGCTCTCGCCCGGGCTTCGGTGTTCGCCAGTGTTTGAGAGCCACCCATTGGGCAGGCAACGCCAGCCGAATTTCCTCAACGCCGTGGTTGAGATGTGGTGGAAAGGGTCGGCCTACAGCCTGCTTACGGCGCTGCAGGCCATCGAACGAAGGTTGGGGCGCCGCCGGATGGTCCGCTGGAGTTCTCGTCCCGTGGATCTTGACCTACTCCTGCTGGACGGCCATATCTGTTGTGATGGGAGCCTGACCATCCCGCATCCGTCCATTGCCAGGCGGCCCTTCGTGTTGAGGCCGCTGCTCTCCCTTGATTCACGGGTACGCTCACCGGTCACAGGCCGGCGCTATGCCCGCTATCTGTGCCTGGTTCCGTCGAGAGGCATGCGCCGTCTGGATACGAGCGGTTGGACATCATAGCCGAGGGATACTAGTGGTTGCAGACAAACACTACATCGCGGTCGAAGGAGTGATCGGCGTGGGCAAGACCTGCCTCGTTCGTCGCCTTGCCACGCGTCTCGACGCCCGGGTAATCCTCGAGCAGGTCGAGGAGAATCCCTTTCTTCCATTCTTCTATCGAGACCCTGAGCGGTACGCCTTCCAAGTGCAAGTGTTCTTCCTTCTGAGCCGATTCAAGCAGCAGCAGCAAATCGGTCAGGCCGATATGTTCATGGACACTGTGGTGAGTGACTACATGTTTGCCAAGGACAAGATCTTCGCCAGGTTGAATCTCGACGATCAGGAGCTTGTCCTCTACGAGCGAATCGCCGAGGTGCTGGAGAAATCTGCGGCACAGCCCGATCTGGTCGTCTATCTCCAAGCGAGAACGGATGTCATCATGCAGCGCATCAAGGAGCGGGGTCGCTCCTTTGAGAAGCGAATCAGCCGGGACTATATCGAGGCTCTGAACGAGGCATACAATCGGTTTTTCTTCACCTACACCATCTCTCCGGTGCTGGTGGTGGACACCAACCATGTTGACTTCCGCTCCGATGATGAGGAGCTTGAGAGGCTCGTAGACAAGATGGCGCTGGCCCAGGCGGGCACGCAGATCTGGATACCGGGTACCGAATCGGAGGATGGGTTGTGAGCGAACGGGTCACGCCGGCGCTTCTTGGCAAATGGAAGAGCGAGGGCCACCGGATCACGGCCTTGACCGCATACGATTACCCTCTTGCGTGTGTCCTTGACAGCGCGGGAATCGATGTGGTTCTGGTGGGCGATTCCGTGGGCACGGCGGTGCTCGGGCTTCCCGATACGGTCGGGGTCACCATGGACGCCATGATCCATCACAGCCGTGCCGTGGCCCGGGGGGTGACTCGTGCGCTGCTGGTCGGCGATATGCCGTTTCTCTCGTACCATCTTTCGGCGAGTCAGGCACTGGAGAATGCCGCACGGTTTCTCCAGGAAGGAGGGTGCCAGGCAGTGAAGCTGGAGGGCTTTTACCCCCAGTTGGTAGAGACCTTGGTTGATGTCGGGATTCCTGTCATGGGGCACCTTGGTCTCCTACCGCAGCGGGTACGGCTCACCGGTTCGTACCGAGTTGCCGGCCGAAGCGCGGATGAGAGGACGACGTTGTTTGAACAGGCTCAGGCCCTGGAACGAGCCGGGTGCTTCGCCATGGTGCTTGAATGTGTGATACCCGAGCCGGCGGGAGAGATCACCCGGGCTCTGGCGATTCCGACCATCGGGATCGGTTCCGGCCCGCACTGCGACGGGCAGATTCTCGTCACCCACGACATGCTTGGCCTTAACCGTGGTCGCGTACCGCGGTTCGTGCGCCGTTATGCCGATTTGGATGAGACGATCCGGCGCGCCGTTGGGGCCTATGCTGATGATGTGCGGGAGGGGCGATTCCCCGTCTCGCACGAAACCTACTCCGAGGAGTGATAGATGGACGTACTCCGGACCATTAGCGAGCTGCGCGCGTGGCGGCGCGCGGCACGGGGAAAGGTCGCTTTGGTACCTACCATGGGCTACTTCCATGAAGGACATCTCTGTCTCATGCGCACGGCGCGGCGCGCCGCGGACGTCGTGCTGGTCTCCTCCTTTGTCAACCCCATTCAGTTCGGCCCCACCGAGGATCTGGCCCGGTATCCCCGGGATCTGGAGCGCGACAGGGCCCTGGCCTCGGACGCGGGGGTTGATGCCCTGTTCGTACCTTCCGCCGAGGAGATGTATGGGCAGTCACACGAGACGTTCGTGTATTGGCCCACCATGGGAAACCTCCTGTGCGGTCGTACTCGACCGGATCATTTCCGCGGTGTCGGCACCGTGGTGGCCAAACTCTTCAATCTTGCCTTCCCCCATGTGGCGACCTTTGGCCGCAAGGACGGCCAGCAGGTTCTGCTTCTGGAGCGAATGGTGCGCGAGCTGAACTTTGACGTCGAAATAGTGGTGTGTCCCACGGTGCGCGAACCCGACGGGCTTGCTCTCAGCTCTCGCAATGCCCTCCTCAGCGCTGCCGACCGCATTCAGGCCTTGGGCATCTACGCGGGTTTGGACGCAGCAAGAGCTGCGATTCTGGGCGGAGAACGCCGATCGGCTGCCATCCGCAATGAGATGGCGCAGCTCATGGCGAAGTCACCGGGTCTTGGGGTTGAGTATTGCGAAGTGGTCTCCAGGGAGTCTTTGCGGGCCGTGGACATCATAGACCACTGCTCCATGATCGCCGTTGCCGGTCGTGTCGGCACCACGCGTCTCCTTGACAACCTGTGGACCATGGGTGCGGACGGGGATATTCGCATTGAATTGTAAGGGCCCCGGTTTCGCCGCGGTGGTTCTGGCCGCCGGACGAGGCAAACGGATGCGATCCGACCTTCCGAAGGTCATGCACCCGCTACTGGGAAAACCCATGCTGGAGTATGTGCTCATGGCCGCCCGCCTCGCGAGGGCCGCACCGGTGGTGGTTATCACTGGGGCCGCAACACCCGGAGTTGCCGAATGTGCCCGTGGCTTTGGCGCAGAGATCGCAGTACAGCTGGTTCCCCGCGGCACGGGTGACGCCGTGCGGTGGGCGCATCCCCATTTGAATGGGTTCCAGGGTGACATTGTCGTCCTCTGCGGTGACGCTCCGGTCGTAACCGGCGAGACAATCACCCGGCTGGTGGCCCTGCACCGAGGCGAACGGAATGCGGTGACCATTCTCACTGCCCAGGTGCCCAATCCCCAGGGGTTTGGGCGCATCATCAGGGCCGAAGACGGCAGGGTGACGCGCATCGTCGAAGAGGCCGATGCCTCGGCACACGAGCGGGCTATCGGCGAGGTGAACAGCGGCGCCTACTGTTTCGCGCCGGACGCGCTCTTTCCCCAGCTTGACTTCTTGACCTCCGACAATAGCCAAGGTGAGATCTACCTGACCGATGTAGTGGGCGCTCTCTTTCGGGAGGGTCGCCGCGTGGGTGCACTTTCCATGGGCGTACCTGCGGCACCGCTGGGCATCAACACCGTCGAGGAACTGGAGGAGACGGAGCGCGTCCTGGCCGCCCGAAGAGGTTGAGATGGAAAGGATATGGGCCCCCTGGCGGATGGAGTATGTCGGCTGTGCGTCGGAGACGACCGGCTGTGTCCTCTGTCACGCAGCCGAGGGGAACGAGTTGGTGCTCTCAGTCACCGATCATGTCATCATCTTGCTGAACAAGTATCCCTATACGACCGGCCACCTCATGGTCTCGCCTCTGCGACACGTCCCCGATCTCGAATCGCTTCAGGATGACGAGTTGTGGCACCTCGTAGCCGCGGTACGATTCAGCGAGACCGTGCTGAAGCGGGAATACCGGCCCGATGGCCTAAACATCGGGTTCAACCTCGGCGCGTGCGCCGGGGCAGGAGTTTTGGGACATGTGCATGTGCATCTGGTGCCTCGTTGGAAGGGTGATACCAACTTCATGCCGGTGATAGGCGAGGTGCGCGTCCTGCCGGAGTCGTTGGAGCGCTCGTTCGAGCGGCTCCGCCCCTACTTCGAGGCGCAATGATGACGGCTCGGCGCCGCAACGCCGGGCAACGCACCAGCCGCAGGACAGCGCGGCGGCGACAGCGGGAGAGTCTTTTCTGGCCCATCGTTCTCAGTGCCATAGTCGGGCTGTTTGTGCTGTCCATCGCCTGGCAGTTCAGGACCCCGCCCGAGCCTGAAGTCGAGCTGCCAACGCCTGCGGCGCCGGTCAAGGTTCTGGTGCTGAACGGATGCGGCAAGCGCGGACTGGCCGGAGTCTTCGGCGAGAAGCTCAGGCGTGTCGCCAAGGGTAAGGTCGACTTCGTTGATGCCCGGAACGCACCACGGATGGACTATCCCCGCACTTTGGTTGTCGGACATGAGCCGGGGGCTCCGTGGGCTGCCTACTTCGCCCGACTCATCGGCAGTGACAGCACGACGACCGCGCCCCCGCCCCAGGATGGGATCGAAGTCAGCATCATACTCGGCTGCGATTTCGAGCACCTTCTGACCGGACAGGGCCGGTGGTGGGAGACGCCGTAGACCGTCGCAGAGCCCTTTCAGCTCTCCCACAGAATCACTGAACCCGCCCAGCGCAACGCCGGGAGGGCAGAGCCGCCCTCGCCTACGGATGACACGGCCCGAACACTGGCTACACGGCTCTCAACCCCGAAGACCGTAGGAGCGGCCGGCTCCGGTGCCTCGCGTCCAAACCAGATACCCTTCCGGCTCTTACCTGTTGGCCCGACGCCGTGGCCCCACGCGTGCACCAATGCCGGGTGAGGTTGGGCAGGAGGGGCATGTAGGGGCGGGGCTCTGACCCTGCCTGAAGGCGGATACTGACGCGTGCCACCAAGGGAGAAGGTGCAGGGTAGCCGGTAACGGATGGCTACCGACCTGCATTCGCGGCTGACGCCGCTCCACCCCGCGGCAACCGATCCCGATAGCGATACCGACAAGGATATAGGAGGAGGGCATGTAGGGGCCGGGCTCTGACCCTGCTCTCGAACCCGACTGTGAACTGCGAGCACCGTCAACCGTACCCTCCGCCCGTGACCCAGATCACACGAAACCTGTGACGCAGGTCCTTGTCGGAATCCTCTTGATCCCACATAGTGGGGGTGCACAGGCCGGCAGAACCCCGGCATGGCGCTCGGAAGCCTGCCGCCTGAAGCACTGCTCACGGGGGCCCGGTGCCGTGTCAACCCGACACGGTCAGGCTCCCAGGGTTCACCGACAGCTCTGGAAAGGAGGTTTCAGATGTTCCAGAGCACCCTTCGCACACGCTTCGCGATCCTCGCGGTGGTCGGCATTCTCGCCTTCACCGCCAGCGCGGAGATCCCTCTCTATGTCAGTTACCAGGGTAAGGTAACTGACACCTCCGGCAACCCCGTTGCCGACGGTTCCTACAACATGCGGTTCCGCGTCTACAATGCATCCAGCGGCGGAACCATGCTGTGGGACAGCGGAACACGTTCCTTCACCCTGAGTGGCGGCGTGTTCAACGTGCTCTTGGGAGAGAGTCCACAGCCCGCGCTCAACCTTGACTTCAGCGTGGACTACTGGCTGCTGGTGACCTTTGAGGGTACCGATCAGAGCCCGCGCCAGAGGCTGACCTCCAACGGCTACTCCTACATGGCCAGCGGCGTGGTGCCGGGGACGGAAGTTGCGGGTGCCATCGCGGCGAGCTACGTCCTGAAGGCGACGAACACGGCGACCAGTGGGACCAACTCTGGTCTCTACGGACAGAGCGCGTCGACGGCCGGGTTCGGCGTCTACGGCTACGCTACGGCCGGATCAGGCACGACCTATGGCGTCTGTGGCGTCAGCAACTCAACTGTGGGCCGAGGAGTCTATGGCGGAGTCGGGGCCGGCTCGGGGATCACCTACGGCGTCCAAGGGAACAGCAGCTCCGCCGACGGTAGAGGCGTCTTCGGCGAAGCCACCCATGCCAGTGGTACGAACTACGGTGTGTTCGGCCAGACGAACTCGCCTGGCGGGACCGGCGTGTACGGCATGAACGGCGCGACCTCAGGTTCCACGGAGGGCGTCTATGGTGAAGTTGCCTCGACTGCCGGAAGTGGTGTCTACGGGTTGGCCTACTCGGGCTCAGGCACTACCAATGGGGTGTACGGCCACGCGTATTCGGTGGACGGGCGTGGCGTATTCGGAAAGGCTGAGTCGAGTACGGGATCCTGCTTCGGTGTCCACGGCGAGAGCAAGTCGCCGGCTGGTGCAGGGGTGTATGGGAACAACACTGCAACGGTAGGTTCAACCGAGGGTGTGTATGGTGAGGCCGCATCGAGCGCTGGTCGGGGTGTCTACGGCCTGGCCTACTCCAGCGCGGGGACCACGTTCGGGGTCCACGGGCAGACATACTCCAATAGTTCCAATGCCGCAGGTGTGTTCGGCGAATACGGCGGCGTGGCGCTTGCTGACGTCGTCGGCGTGTACGGCAAGTCTGACCCCGGGGATTACTACGGCGTCGGGGTGAAGGCCGAGGGAGGCTGGAAGGGCGTCTATGCCGACGTCACCGCCAGCACGTCCGGCACCTATTACGGCGTGCACGGCCATGCTGCCGGTCCCACAGATCTGGGCATCGTCTACGGCGTGTACGGCGAAGCCGTGGGCGGCGCAACCCACTACGGCGTCTACTATTCAGGTGGCCTCGGTGGAGTTGGTGCGATGAAGAGCATCGTGCGTACGGACGACGCTCCGGTCGCGCTCTACGGCCATCTCACCACGGAGAACTGGTTCGAAGACTTCGGTTCGGGCACCATCCAGGATGGACGCGCGATGGTACTGCTGGCCGATGACTTCAGAAAGGTCAGTGCGGCCTCATCTTTAGACCTCAAGGTCTTCATCACCCCCAATGCACAAATCGGTGAGTGGTGGGTAGAGAAGACCGGGCTGAGCTTCACCCTCCATGCTCCCACCGCCGCGGACGGCTCCTCCTTTGACTATCGCGTGGTGGTGAGGCGCCCGGGCAGTGAGAATCTGCGGCTGGAAGCAGCCCCGGAAGGGTATCTGGATCGCGCTCTCTACACCGACGCCAGCGAAGTGCCCGCCCAATACCGTGCCGAATGGGTCAAGCGGGCAGCCCTCGAAGCTCGAAGCACCGACGCGCAGTAGGGACGCGCCATGTTCCGCACAACTCACCCGCACACCCGGCTGCGACTGCCGGGAGTCCGAGCCCACTGGCTGGCGCTTCTGGGCCTCTGGGGTGTGCTCCTGTGGCCGCTTCACAGCGAGGCGCAGTACATCGTCGGACCGACGGTCATGGCCGGCGGGGGCGCCCGTCTCACGGGCGGGAGCTACGTCATCACCGCGACGTCGGGCCAGGCCGGGCCCATCGGTGTCTCCACGGGCGGTGCGTACCGGACCAATCATGGATTCTGGTATGCGGTGACCGGCGGTGGGGGCGGAGGGCCGGGGTTAGACCCGATGGTGCTCTCCATCACCATGCTCAACCCGACCACTGCCCGTATTTCATGGGCCGCGGTCACGGGCGCGACCCACTATGACCTCTACAGGAGCACGTCCGCGTACGCACCTGCATCGGGATCCACATGGGTCACCATAGTGGCCCCCAACACCAACGTGGATACGTCAGCGGGGATAGGGGATCCAAACTTCAACTACTTCTTCGTCGGCATCGCGAGGAACGCGAGCGACACGTCGCCGGAGTCGAATCGAGTCGGTGAGTTCGATTTCGGCGCCGACATACCGCTCTGCGGAGCGACATCTCCATCGGGGGGTGACGCACAGCGGTAAGCACGCGTCATCGTGACGCCGGCGATCCTCCCGTCGTCCTTCGGGGCGGCGGGAGGATCTGCTTTTTGCGAGGGCGCGTGAGCAACCCCGCAACGGCATACTTGACAGAGGCCGGCGAGGCCGGGAAATACAGCCTCGTCCTTAGATCTCAGAGAGCCCCGCCCACCCGGTGGGGATCCGTTGTCCGTTCTCAGACCATTGTCACATCTCACGCATAGCGAGGGCCGCCACATGTCCTGTCGCCAGATTACTTTCCCCACCGAGCCTCTCTCTCCACCGACTCATGGCTCCACCCGCGTCGTGACACGTCGCCGGCCGTCGGCGTGTCGATCCGTGACCGTGGGGATCGCCGTCGGACTACTGCCGCTGGTCTTCTTGGGGGCCGCTGGATGTTCGACCCGGGAGTCAACGCCCATCGTGGCGGCGGATTCGACGGTGGTCTATCCCAGCAAGATCTCCAACGATGTGCAGGTTTCCATTACTTTTGCGTTGAAGGGCAGCAAGAGACGCGAAGAGCAACAGCGTCTGGAGCGGGCGCGGCAGCGTCAGATAGAACGGGAGCGCAAGGAGCGCGACGCGAAGGAACGGGCACAACGTGCGAAGGCCAAGAAGAAGCCCTCGAGCTCGAAATCCAAGAAGCCCGTGAAGAAGGCGACGAAGCCGACGGCATACACATCGAAGGCGCCTGCCACGGCGCCGTCACGAGCCGAATCGGCGGATAGCATGGCCACCTCCGCCGCGGCCTCGAAAGCCGTGACCACACCGTTGGAGAGTTCCCCCTCATTGCCTCCGGACGAAAGAGTGTTCGAGCTGGAAGAAGGAGCCAGGGTTCAGGCCACCATGCGGATAGAGAATCCGTATGGGCGTGGGACGAGGCCGGTCATGTTTCACACGGTCTGGCTCAACCCTGAAGGCAAGCGCGTGTTCAAGAAGATGACCGAGTGGACCCCCAATGACACCTCGCAGGTGTTCACGACTTCGTTGACCATACCACCGTCACGGCGGACAGCCGGTCAGTACGAGCTCCAGGTCTTCTTGTTCCGTGAACTCATCGCGTCCAAGACCATTCAGCTCACGGGAGAATCCACCGCCTTGCAGGAGAAAGACGACACCGGAGGGATGTGATCTCTCGAGGGGGGGAGAACGACCGGCAGGAATGAACTTCAAAAAATAAAGTAACTACACGTACGCCATCTGGGGGAAAACGCGGCGGAAGTCTGTCAGATCAGGGCGATGATCGGGTTCTTGCTGCGGAGTTTGACCCTTCGGAACCACATGGACAGCGGTAGCATGACTGCCAGAAGGGCTACCCAGCCGACGAAGGATGCGACAACCGCGCCCTGACGGTAGTACACGCCGAATCGATCAGCCACGATGGCCAGCAGCGAGATGTGCACGACATAGAAGAACAAGGGGACGCGGCCGACCACCCCCAGCCAACTCACCAGAGGCCTGGCAACCTGGCCGATGAGATCAATGAACCCCACGAAGAAGCATACGGCGCCGAAGACCCAGAGATTGTGGAACAGGTTCGGCGGGTATTTCTGGTCGAGGAAGAACGAGTACCTGCCCAATTGATCGAAGGGATAGGTTGTACCCCAGCCTCGATTGAGCCTGACCGCCGTGGCCAGGCCTATTGCCGCCAGAGCGATGACCCAGCTCCACATGATCCGTTGCCTCGCAGTCTTCCACCCCGCCAGCCAGCCCTGAGCCATGACCGAACCCAGAACCGCAAGGCTGAACCATGGGATCACGGGGTACTTGTTCCATGCGCCGGCATCGACAAAGGTCTGCATGATGATCTGCTGCCACATGACATTCGCATCGTACTGGATAGTCATCAGAAACGGCTGCGCCACGGACGCCGCGAGGCCGACGGCAAGCCTTATCTGCCAACGGGCATTGATGAATAATGCCAGCAGGCACATGGACAAGCCGATGCATGCGATGATGCCGAGATGCGCAAGATTCAGCCTTCGGAAGCCGATCCAGGCAGAGTTTACCACGGTGACCTGCACGAGAATGAGAAACAGCCCCCGCTGGATTAGATGCCACTTGGCCTTCCATTCCGAGACGCCTGAAGCGATTCGTCGCGTATAGGCCAACCACGATACGGCGCCATTCATCATGAGAAACCCCGGCGCACACAGATAACCCATGTACCGCAACCCAAACTGGCCGGGATCCGCGAACAGAGGATCGAACATATCGAGGCTCTTCCAGACACTGTTGAAGAACCCTGAGCTGTGGCCGAGGGCCATCATGACGCCAACAAGACCTCGGAACTGGTCTATGAATACGTATCGTTGCTTCGTTACAGCCACGGGCACACCCTTGCCTGGTAGAGGGACAGAGGACCACATGTCGTGGAAGGTGACGGCCGAGAGACGGTTGTAGCGATCAGCTATGATAGCGTGCCCCGACGACAGTCGTCAAGGGGATCGACGCGCGAGGGCTCGCTTCGCGAGCAGTTCCCAGGGTTCAGGGTTCGGCTCGCCTGGCGAGCAGGGTTCAGGGTTCAGTGCGGCCTCTGAGGACGCCGGGCGCACTCAGAATTCTCAGGGTTGAGAGTACAGCCGGCAGTTGGCTCTCGGCTCTCAGCCCACTCCTTTCTCCTCACTTCTCACC
>JAFGKV010000122.1 GCA_016928395.1 Candidatus Fermentibacterota bacterium
CCGGGGCTCCTACAAGATTCTCGGCAGCGGCAGCGTGGATTTCGTGCAGAACCATCCCTATAACGGTGACGAGGTCATTGTGTATGCGGCACCCGAAGGTGATGAGGTCGCGACCTACACCCGTGGCACTGCGCGTCTTGTTGAAGGAGAGGCGATTGTATCTCTGGGGGAGACCTTCAAGTGGGTGACCAATCCTGATATCGGATTGACGGCACATCTCACACCGCGCAGCCGGGGGACCGTCCTCTTTGTGGAATCCCTGACGACCGAAGCCATGACGGTGCGATCTCTCGAGGGATTCGCCGATGATGTGGTGTTCGATTACCTCGTCTACGGTCTGCGAATCGGATTCGAAGAGGCGACCGTGGTGCAGAAGAAAGAGCTGGAAGCCCACATACCCTCCATGGAGGACCACCGCGCGGCCTATGCTGCCCATCCGTATCTCAGGCAATACAACGCACTGGAGCGTTACACGGCCATGCGTGGTGCGCTGGAAGTCCAGTCGCCCCTAGACTTCTCCGCGTCTCATGCGCTCAAGAACGCGGTACAGGAGTATGATCCAATTGGGCATCCATCCATCATGGATGCCCCGCGTGCACCCGATAGCGATCGAGAACCTCCGCCCCACATCGATGGTGAAAGGCCGGCCAGGGATGTGATGGAGGCTGAAGAGATGAGCGGCCCACCGACTCGTCTATACCGCGCTGAATCCCGCGAGCGAGACGAATCATGAGAAGCCTCAATGGTCTCATCTTGGCAATGGTTCTTACGTGTGTCTTCCCGGGAATGCTGATCGCCCAGTATGTCGTCAGCCCCTCAGTTACCGCCGGCGGTGGAGCACGAATGACCGGAGGCGGCTATGCGATCACGGGTACGACAGGACAGAGTTCACCTGTCGGCATCTCCAGTGGCGCCGGCCATAGCACGCAGCATGGATTCTGGCATGCCGCCATGGGAAGTAGTGCCCTCGGACCCATGGTGCTGGCGATTCACCTTCTCAACCCAACGAGCGCTCGTCTCTCCTGGGCCGCGGTGACCGGTGCAACCTTGTATGAGCTGTACCGCAGTACTACGCCGTACTTCGCCGCCACCGGGGCTGCGTGGCAAACCGTTGCCGCACCGACGACGCAGCAGGATTTTGCCGCCGGCATCGGAGACCAGGCGACCAACTACTTCTTCAAAGGGATCGCGAGGAACGCAACGCAGACCTCCCCCGAATCGAATACGGTGGGTGAGATCGATTTCGACGCAGAAATCTCGACGATGTTCCGGACGCCTCCTGCCGTTTCCACCGAACGATAGGAGCAGAAAGAACGTACCAGCATGCACGATTCCCACTATCACCGGGCGCTCGCCTCGGACGGAGGTCTCCCCGGCTCCCTCAGCGCTGCAGGGGAAACGCATCTCCCCCCGACGCCGGAGCGGCTATTCCGACATGGGTGGCGGCCCTGCGAGCGCACCGGTGATGGATGGGAAGTATACCCGAAGGGAGGCCCGACGAGGATTCACTGGCTCCGGAGCCATGGGCTGGCCACCTCGCTGACAAGCGCACGTTGGGACGCAACTCTCCGGTGCCCGGAGTCTCGACGGTGTGTGTGCCGCACGGCCTGACACTGCGAGGAGTGAGTGGGGATGTGCCCGGAGCGACCATCTCCTTCAGCCTGGACCGCCAGAGCCGCGTCACGGTGGAGCTCATAGACTCCTCCGGAGTGCTTGTTCGGCGGCTCTTCGATGGAATGCTCCCGATGGGTACCCATGAACTCACCTGGGATGGAAAGGATCATCGCAGCAGACATCTAGACAAGGCGGCACTCCGCTGCCGGATGTTGGTTCGCCTGGCAGGCGGAGCTGCCCATGTGGTGTGCCGCGACATGCCGCTTGATGGCAGCGCACGTGGATCATAGGGAAGACGGCACGTGCATCCACCGCGCGGGCGGTTCGTGGAACTCAAGACACGGAGGGGCTGCCAGCGTCGAGTGGTGTGAGAGCCTACCAGGCCGGCCATGCGCATGCCCGCCGCAACCGAAACGAGTACCTCCGGACGGACTGACCCCGGGCGACAGGGCACTTCAGGTCGTACTGCCGCAACCCCCCTGCCCCATCTATCATGGCGTGGCCCAAAGGCATGCGCAAGAAGAGCGCCGCCGGCGAGGCAACAGATCTCCTGCACCCCCGTGTGCGAGAGGTGACTGAAGTCGAGCCGAAGGTGACGAGGGACGTGCAGCTTGGGGATGTAGGTCAAATGCCAGTTCGCTGAACAGAGAGGGCACAAAACGACATCGCTCAGCCCTCCAGGGAAGAGCAAGTTGAAAAGTCGCCAACGCGCCTCTGGTTCGCATGGACGGCAGCGATGCCGCATGGTCGTGTGGGTTTCCGTGCCATACCATCACCCTAGGATGTCATATTCCAACAAGCCATGCCTGGTGCCGCTGCGCGTTTCCAGGTTCGCCCATGCAGACGTGCCTCTCGGAATCCAGGGCAGCGCAGCGCACACGGTTCTCATCCTTCAGCAATTCAGCGCAGGAGAACGATCTCCTGTTGGCGTGTCGAGTCTCCCGCTCGAATCTGAATCACATAGACGCCGTTTGCGACAGGCGTGCCATAGTCATCCCGGGCATGCCACATACGCATGGATCTGCCGGTATTGGCTATACCCTTGCAGAAAGCTTTCGGGGTCAGGCCCCCGCATCCGCAGGTGCGGGGCAAGCTTTGACAGGTGACAGGCCCGTTCTGATCGAGGACTCCGGATCCGATTGGGATTCCCGGAGAGAGCATTAGGTCGCAAGGCCTCTGAGGGTCGGCAGAATAGGTCGAGCTGGGTCAAGAATGGATGCGGGCAGGACGATTCTAATGAGAATAGTGGGAGAATGTCGGCCCAGGCCTGGCCGGATCCATGGGCTGGCGCCGAGGATTGCCGCGGCGGGCGGGATTGGAGGATGTGCGACATCCGATCGTTTCCATCACGGCCCCTGGTGAAGGTCTCCCTCGGAACACAGGGGGCTTCACGCAAGCCGACACCTCAGGCGCGGTCAAGCGGTTCGGGGCCGCGGAACGCCCCTCCCCCGGCAGGCCCGTGATGACCCCCAGGCCAAAGGTCCGAGAGAACTGGAAAGCCCCGATTTCATGGACGTCCATAGACTCACACGGCAATCGAGTGGATAGCCAAGGTTCCCATCTTCCCCACGGGCCCAGACCGTACCAAGCCCACCTTCATGGGCTTCCCTTTCGAGACGCCAAGCGATCATACCGCTCCGGCCGCGCAAGACAAGAGAGGGACGGCGCGCTGTTGCGGCTTGTGTGAAGTCGTATATCATCGACCCGTCCCGCTCTGCTAACGAGGTGCCTATGACCGCATTCGTCATCGAATCGCTGCGCGCCGACATCGTCGGCCGCGACGCCGCCTTCGCGACCCCTTTCGGCCCGCGCCACTTGTTCTACGCCGACTACACCGCCTCGGGCCGCGCTCTCTGGATGGTCGAGAAGCGGATCGCCGCGATCCTGCGCTCCTACGCCAACACCCACACTGAGGATGACCATACCGGCAGTTACATGACGCGGTTGCTCCACGAGGCCGAAGCGCGCATCAAACGGCTGGTCAATGCGGGGCCCGATGGGAAGATCGTGCCGGTCGGCGCCGGCACCACCGGGGCGCTCCAGCGCCTGCAGGAGATGATGGGCATCTACATTCCGCCGGTGACCCGCGATCGGATCTACCGGACGGTCGAACGGCTCAGCTGCGAGTCGTGCTCGATACTCGAAAAGATCGAGGAGGCTACGCCGGTCGTCTTCGTCGGCCCATACGAACACCACACCAACGAACTGATGTGGCGGGAGGCCTTCGCCAAGACTGTGGTCATCGGACTCGACGCGGCGGGGATGATCGACCTCGCCGCGCTCGAGCGGGCGCTGGCCGACCCGCGCTGGGAGGGACGTGTCAAGATCGCCTCGTTCTCGGCCGGCTCCAACATTACCGGCGTCCGGACGAAGGTCTACGACATCGCGCGGATCTGCCACCGCCACGATGCCTACATCTTCTTCGATTTCGCGGCGGTCGCCCCCTATGTCGAGATCGACATGAACCGCGACGTGGATTGCTACTTCGACGCGATCGTCTTCTCGCCGCACAAATTCATTGGCGGACCCGGCTCGTGCGGCATCCTCGTCTTCAACAAGCGCATCTACCGCGACGACCTGCCGCCCACCGCGGCGGGCGGAGGCACGGTCGACTATGTCGGCTATGAGTACCACGATTTCACCCGCGACATCGAGACGCGCGAGACGGCGGGGACCCCGCCGATACTCCAGACGCTCCGCGCGGCGCTCGCGATGGAGGTGAAAGAGCGGGTCGGTGTCGCGACGATAGAGCGCATCGAACGCGAACACCTGCGTCGCTTCATAGACGGGCTCGCCGCCATCCCCGGCGCCCAACTGCTGGGCGATATCCCGGCCGACGACCGGATCGCAATCGTCTCGTTCAATCTTGCCCACCGTGACCGCATCCTTCACCCGCGCTTCGTGACCCGGCTGATGAACGATCTGTTCGGCATCCAGTCGCGCGCCGGCTGTTCGTGCGCCGGTCCCTATGGCCATCAACTGCTCGACATCGACAACGAAACCTCGCTCAAGTACCGCGATTTGATCCGGCGCGGCATCTGCGGGCTCAAACCGGGCTGGGTGCGGATCAATCTCCACTACACCTTCACCGACGCCGACATCGACTTCCTCCTCGCCGCGATACGCTTCACCGCCGAGCGCGGCCACGAATTTCTGCGCGACTACCACTTCGACCTCACCACCGCCGAATGGCGGCACCGCAAGGATCGGAAACGGGAGGTCGCCTGTTCGCTCGACGCTCCCTCACCCCGCGGGAAGGTCAACCTGAAGAAACTCGAAGAACTGCGCATGGGCTATCTTGCGGCTGCGCAGTCAGAGGCAGACCGCCTCGCGGCGCTTCCCGCCCCCGTTTACCGCACCGACAACGCCGAGCTCGAGGCGCTCAAGTATTTCTACTACTGAAGCTTACTTCACAAAACAGCACCAAGATGAAAGGGAGCCAAGTCTACGCTTTCTCCGCCCATGCGAGGGAACAACTGGGGCGAGGTGTCGGCCGATTCGGCGACACCTCGGTCGGTGGCTCGGGCCGGACTTCGTTGTACTACTAGTCAAGAACGTTTCAGCGAGGCGTGTCGTTACAGAACTGTTATGGGGAATGGTTCTCAGTTATGCAATGATGCGATCCAGAGGTCAGATGTGGTCGTGTGTACCACTGGTCTATATCGAGAATAGTGATGCGGGCGGGGTATTGATCACCAGATGGGGCTTCGCCGGGCTGTCAGGAGAGCCTGGTGCGCCTGCCTGCGAAGTAGGCTGACTGCCGATTGGAGATTGCCGGCTGCCGACTCCTCAACCAGACTTCTTGCGTTCATCCGCCACTGGTGTGCGTTCTCCGCACTCCGAATTCCCCATTCCGAAATCGAATGGCCGTTGACTCCTCAATTGGGCTTCCTGCGCTGCACTCCTCACTCCTATCTCCTCACTCCTCACTCGATGTTGTATGGCGCACTCCACCTGCGCCGGTTAGACCGGCCTCTGGCACCCCGAGTGGCCCGCCTGACCAGTCCCGAAATTCTGGACTCAAGCTTTGACCCTGCGGGGTCCTCTCGAGCACCTCAGGCGGAGAGAACAGATTTGACCCTGCGGCGTAGCCTCCCGCCTCATTCGGGAGGGAAGAAGAGATCCTTTTCAGATCGGCCGAAGAAGTGTCACTTGGAAACGGCGTTGACAAGGGTCTCGCAAGAACGTGAAGACTCGCTTCCGTGGTACACTCTGTCCGTGAGATGCTGGGGCGCCAAAGACGTGCATCCCGCCTGGGCATGGCCGCGGGATTGCCGTCTGCATTGTCTGCCGGGAGGCATCTCAGAACATGCGGGCGATACTGACGCGCCCGAACCACGCATCGTCCCCCAGGGGTGTGGAGAGATCCACGCGAACCATACCCAGAATCCCATTGACGGAAACGCCCAGCTCGTGATGGAACTCGTCTTTGTAGGAGGGCAGGTACGCCATGCTCGCGAGTCGTTCCTCACAGATCCAGGTTCGGCCTGATGCCCCGGTGAGCACAAGGCTGATGTTGTTGCGGACCAGACTCCTCAATCCGAGGATCTCGAACGGCACCGTACGCAGGTTGTACTCCCAGAACACGCCGAAGTAGTCTTCGCCCTCCAGCGGCTTCGCCCGCAGCGTCTTGAATGAACCGAAAGGGGAGACGATCCCGAAGCTCGTATCGAGAGCGCCAAATCGCTGCAACGGCAGGGTACCGCGGGTCGTTCCCGCGATGATTCGGACGTCGAGCACCTGGGGCAGAGGTCTCCTCGTGAGGAACGTGGGCAGACGCCAGTCCACCTGCAGGTGGTAGCGCGTGAAGTCGAATTCGCTGGCCAGGATCTCGGGTGAGCTGTGCTCCACCTGGAACTTCACGGAACGCCGTCCGACAGCACCCCACGATTCTCCCGATTCGCCCGCCACAAGGGATGCTTCCACGGATCTCAGCCGCCCTTCGCCGATTCCGGGATTCTCCCTACGCGTCGCGTTCCGGCCCCAAATGTTCCACTCACTGGCCTGCTCCAATGACCCGTGCTCCTCGGCCCTCACGCCTAATGCAAGGTGGCTTCCAAGGAACCCTGGCATAGAGGAGAACGCCACGGTCCCGCCGTCGATTCGGTAATAGTCGAAGTAGTCTGCGTAGCCCAGCACGGTCAGCACGCTGTTGTCCACGAAGCCGTGGAGTTCCGATGATTGGCGCACTGCGGTTCCCGCGTAGTAGCAACCCTCAACGTTCAGGGCTCCCCCAGGGATGAGATCATATCGAAGCGTGCCACCATAGGCCCAGTCTTTTCGTCCCGTCCGGTAGCCGCCTCGAAGAATCAGGGCGAGACGGGATCCCAGGCTGCGCTTCGATTCCGCGCCGACATGGAGACCGTCCACCCGATTGTACCAAAGAACCGGCTGAAGACCCTCGAAGAGGTGCAACCCACGGTGCGTGCCTCGACTTCCGGATTCGGCCGGATGATGGTCCCCGTTCTCGCCTGTCTTCACCTCGGTCTTGGCGAACCGGGCGAGAAAACCGCGAGGTTGGAATGCCTTCTCCAGGGTCATAGTGCTGTCGATGGCGGCATACGCGGCAAGCTCCTCATGGGACAAAGGGATCGTGCGCAGCGTCTCGATGGGCGCCTGGCACGCAATGCGGGCCGAGTCGGGGCGCGCGGGATCATCGTCACGATAGAGCGAATCTGGCACGGGCACGTTCACGCGGTAGTCAGAGATGGCAGAGATCTGCCGCATCCCGATGGTCGGCACCTCCAGCCCGACCATGCTGATCCGAATGCTGCCATCGAGCCGCACATCCACCGGCAGCCAGAACTCCTTCCCAAAATCGCTGAACTGCTGGCGGCAGGAGACATCGAATCTCTTGATCGGCCAGGGAAAGGGGAGATCGGGATTGAGCTTCAGATCGGCATCGATAAGGGCGAACTCCTCGTCGAGAACCGACACGCGGCCGATCATGGTCGGCTGCAGTTTTCCCGTCGGGGTCACTGAGATGTCGAACACCAGCCGCTCGTCGACAAACCGCTGCCCCTCCAACCTGAACTCATAGTGGGAAAACGCGTCAGGATGGGTGACCCCGATGACCCGGAATCCCATCATCTCGATATCGTCATCATAGAGATTGGGCAGGATGCTGGCGACCGGGATGACCTCATCGGGGGTGAAGTTCGCGGCGTGATGCGACGCGGTGACCAGTTCCCTGATGCCCCTCTTGCTGTCCCAGAAGACATCCGAGGTGCTCTCGCTGATCGTGACAATGCCGTCCTCGTTCTCCAGCAGGAACCGGCCGTAGGCCTGGGCGCGATAGGTGTTCAGCCGGGGGCGCCACTGCTGCTTGCACGCGATGACTCGCCTCATGATGCCGACCGCCGGATCTTCTCCTATGATTGTGATGGGTTCGATCTCCAGCGCCGTCGGTTCGAGGAAGACATCTTGATGGGCAGAGGAATCTCCCGTGATCACGATCTCCCGGGAAAGATAGCCGATGTAGCGAACCAGAATCGCTGAGGGCACCTGCTCAACCACAAGGACATACGCACCGTCGTCGTTCGATATGGTCCCCATGTAGGTGCCTGCGATCTGGATGTTCGCGGCAGGCAGGGGTGTGTTCGTTTCCCGATCCCGAATAGTGCCATGGATCACCATCGCGTGAGCCACCCCGACCATGGTGAACATCCCCGCGAATGCCCCGGCAAGCAATCTCATCGGTAGACCTCCTCGTGTGTCGAGTCCGGGCGAGCGCCTGGTCTTCAGGCTATAATACACGCACGTCCCCTGAGACAGGTTCCCCCTCAAGGTACTCAGTCTGCCGTCGCCATGCAGGGCCCAGATACCATGCCTGCTGATTCACAGACGACACATGCGCTCCTCGTACGCTGCTCACAATGACATCGTATCAAGTCAATGAACATGCGCACCGTAGACGGGCAGTGTGCCCAAGAGGTCATGATCAATGATGACGCTCAGCATGAACCCCGATATAGAGCTGCAGAGAATGCGGTTCTCCTCACTCCGAGAGGCACAGGCCGTCTGGCAGGTGCTCTTTCACCCAGCAAGTTGGCATTGGGCCAATGTCCCGAGACCGGACCCTCAGAGAGAAGCAGAGGCCGCCCGAAGGCGGCCTCGCGCCCACCGTCGAAACGAATGGGGTGGTGGCGGTCGCATGGTAGATGAGAGCGGTCGCTTGTCAAGAAGCCGGTGCGGTTGGGGACCGCTCAATGCTCGCTGCGACTCACTCAAGGGCTCACTATTCGGCCCGCACGTGCCCCTATGGGCGCTTCAGCCGAGACATTACTACCCTCGCCGCATGCCGCGCCGGTGCCTGCGCGGCAGACAGGTGGTCTTCGGCTGGCTTCTCCCCTCTTTCAGCTCCGCACTGCCCTTGATGCGTAGGATTCCCCCGCATCGCGGGCCGTGGGAGTGACTTCATCATGATCTTCCCGGTTTCGGACTTCGTGCGTCGAGCTTCGGATTTCCCGCGTAGCGGGCCGACTCTTCCATTCGCTCCACCTCGCCGACTATTCGGCGCTTTCCAACAGTCCCAAGACCGGTCTCGGTGTCCGTTCGCGGGAGAGAGTGGCAGGCATCGGATATTCCAGGCACGGAGTATTCCGAGCCTGGAATATCAGCCTCCTCGCGTCGCCGGGCTGTCAGGAGAGCCTGGTGCGCCTGCCTGCCGCAGGCAGGTAACGAAAGGCGCTCTCGTCGCGGTGCAGATTCAGCGGAGGCTGATGCC
>JAFGKV010000123.1 GCA_016928395.1 Candidatus Fermentibacterota bacterium
CGTTCCATGCCTTCCGTTACCATAGTGGGCGGCGGTCTCGCCGGGTCTGAGGCCGCGCTGCAGCTGGCCGCGCGGGGCGTAGACGTGACGCTTTATGAGATGCGGCCGGCCGTGATGACGCCGGCGCATCGGTCGGGTAGCCTGGCGGAACTGGTCTGCTCCAACTCGCTGAAGAGCGACGTCCTGCCATCGGGCCAGGCACTGCTCAAGGCCGAACTCCGGCTTCTGAACTGTGCGTTGCTCCTCATTGCAGAATCGAGCCGTGTGCCGGCGGGCAAAGCCTTGGCCGTTGACCGCGAACGGTTCGCAGGCGAGGTGACGCGGCGGATCGAGAGCGACCCCAGGATGAGCCTTCGGAGGGAGGAAACAGACTCCCTGGATCTGCCCGGTTTCGTCGTCCTGGCCACCGGTCCACTGACCAGCCCCGGGCTCAGTTCATGGCTGGAAGCGCTTCTCGGTACAGCCGCGCTCCATTTCTACGACGCCATAAGCCCCATCATCGATGCCTCCTCCATCGACTTCAGCAGGCTTTTCCTGGGAGATCGCTACGGGGCGGGTAGTGGAGATTACTGGAATATCCCGCTGGACCAGGCGGCCTACCGCGCCTTTGTTCACGCCCTCAGGGATGCCGATGTGCTCCAGGGGAGAGACTGGGAGAACGTGGCCTGTTTCGAGGGGTGCCTGCCTATCGAGGAGCTGGCCCGCCGGGGCGATGATGCCCTGGCCTTCGGGCCATTCCGCCCCGTGGGGTTACAGAGACCGGATCTTCCCCGCAGCGCTGCGGTCATCCAACTGCGGAGTGAGAATCTGGCGGGTGACTGCTTCAACCTGGTCGGATGTCAAACGCGCCTCTCTTTCGGCGAACAGCAAAGAGTCTTCCGCACGCTTCCCGGGCTCTCCGAGGCCCGGTTTCTGAGGTTCGGCCAGCTTCACAGGAATACATATCTTGATTCGCCACGCGTGCTCGAGCCAGACCTATCATTGCGGATGCGCCCGCTCGTGCGGGTCGCCGGGCAGCTCTGCGGCACCGAGGGCTACATGGAGAGCATCGGCATGGGGCTCGTGGCCGCATTGTTCACTCTGGCGGCGTTGGAGGGCCGCTCTCTTCCCACTCCTCCGCCGGACACCATGCTGGGCGCCCTCTGCCGCTATGTTGCCGGAGCCGAGGGCTCGTTCCAGCCCATGAACGCCCATTTCGGGCTCCTGCCTCCGGCGCCGCAGATGATCCGAGGCAAAATCAACCGACGAACGTGGCTCTGCCAGCGCTCGCTGGCCGCCTTGGAGGCCTGGAGGGGCGAGAACCGGCTCTGAGAGATCCATCGAGTGGCCGACGCAGGCCCCGACCGGATTCCTCAGGGACTATTCTAATATTAGAATAGTCCCACGTCACCGCGGTTATGCTCCAGAGACGCCCGTCATTCTTCTGCGGTGAAAGCTGTGGGGCTGATTGTACGTCTGATTGACAATCAGCCCCACGTCCCCGGTAGCGGGCCCACGAAGAGGCTGCCGACCAGACGTTCAGTCGCATGGTACCCGGATTGCCGATCTCTCCTGCGGCACACGGTGCTTCCGGAACTGCGGGCTCGTGTGCCCCATCTTCGTATTGCGTTTTCCCGGAGGAGCTTGCCATCTTGTGAGCAACACTCTTCCCGCTGGAGTAGGTCATGCCAGACGCCTCAGACCTTTGCGATGAACCGCTGCTCGACGCCTTCGGGCGGCACCTTGCTCTGGAGCGGCGGCTGAGCCCGCATACCGTGCGGGCCTACCTCTCCGATTTGCGGCAGTTCGCCGAAGTCCTGCGCAGCATGCGTGCCCGGGGGAGGATCGAAGAGGCGACCCGGGAGCAGGTGCGCGCCTACCTGGCCCATCTTCACGGGACGGGAGTGGGCGGGAGAAGCCTGGGGAGAAAGCTCTCCAGCCTCCGGGCATTCTTCGCGTGGCTTGGCGGCCGGGACAATCACGACCCCACCGCAGCACTTACCAGGCCCAAGGAGCGCAGGGCATTGCCCCGGGTGCTCTCTGAGACCCAGGCAGGCGCTCTGGTGGAGTCGCCGGATCCCCAGTGCGCCGACGCAGGGCGGGATCGCGCGATTCTGGAACTGCTCTATGGTTCCGGGCTGCGGGCATCCGAGGTTGTGGCGGCGGATGTGGAGGACCTCGACCTCTCGACGCGGCTCTTGCGGGTGCACGGCAAGGGAGGCAAGGAGCGGATCGTGCCTATGGGCGGGCCGTGCGTCATGGCGCTCAAGGCTCATCTGGAGGCCCGGGCCGCCGCGATCGGCTCGTGGCAGGGGCCGCTCTTTCCTGGGCGAGGATCGGGCGGGAGGATCAGTTCGAGGACAGTCCAGCGCATCGTAACAGCATGGGCGGGCCGTTCCGGCATGGGCGGCGTGCACCCTCATCTCCTGCGCCACACGTTCGCGACGCATCTTCTGGACCGGGGCGCCGAGCTTCGCGCCGTCCAAGAACTCCTGGGCCACGCCAGCCTGGCCACCACGCAGATCTATACGCATCTTACTCTGGAACGGATGCGCACGGCCTACCAGCAGGCCCATCCCCATGCCGGGGAGGAAACGGGCTCAGACACCGATCCGTAGTGGCGGGACTTGGCGCCCGCCCAACGTCTCGCCCGTCGGCTGGCGATCGTGCCATAGCCGTGTCACCCCGCATCCGCTGGTGCGGGGGCACCCTGTGTGAGGCGCAGTTCCCGGCGTGTGATCGCGGTGGCGATGGGCTGCTCGTCCATCACTCCGGGTCATACGTACGGTCACGAAATGAGGGCGACGGTCGACCAGGCAGAAGCGATCGATGAGGGCGCATATCCGCTGCGATATCGAACCGATCGAGCACCCCAGAGCGCCGGGATGCAACGGCGATCGAATGCGACCGCATCCGTACATTCGAGTATGCAGGTACCCACAATCCCGAAGAACCCGGGAAGTCCTCAGTCTACTCCCGGAACTCCAGGGTCAGGCAGTGAGGGCCTGAGGAGCCGAACCCAAGGATGGCGCCTCCACGCATGTGATGGACCGTGCGGCCTGAAACGCGCCGGTAGACTCGCGTCGCGACACTGTCCAGGGCCGTGATACCGTAGACCGGCATGATGATGCCGTCATCCCAGACCAGGCAGTTCGGGTAGGCGATGGTAGGCAGGTGGGGAGTGTGGCGATTCGGGCTGTGTATGGAGCCGGGCCAGAACGGTACCCGCACCACGGTGAACCCGCGAGTACGCAATGCCTCGGCGATTCGGTCGTCCCATTCGTAGGGGGGCTGCTGCTGTACCGCCGCCGCGAAGGCCTCGGGCGGGGCGAGTGAGGCCAGGAGCCTCAACTTGTCGCGGATGAACGGCCACAGGATCAGAGCGGGCTTCATATTCCTGCGAAACGAAAGCCTGCCTCCTCGCACGGCGTAGTCCATATTGCCCGCAGAAGCCGCAAATTCGGCCGACCAGCGCGCCACGATGGCGGTGCATTCCTCGGGAGTCAAGGCCTCAAGCACAGTCCTGGCCATGCCATCGTCACCGACAACGACGAGACTGTCGGAGAGCGGCATCACCAGGAGATCCAGGTGGAATCGCTCCGGGAGTGGGGGAGAGGGGAGGGCGACAAGCGTCCCCTCAAGGACCTCCTCCAGCGCAGAGACATCCAGCCGGTCAGGGTGGAGCACCACGCTGCCGCAGGAGAGGAGGTTGGCTCCCGCGAACTCGAGCGGAAGGTCGTGACGTTCTATGCCGTAGGTCTCATCGAGGGAATCGAAGACCGGGCGGAGCTGATGATGATCTCCTGCGCTGACCCACATCCGTCCCGCCGCATCAACGACCGCCTGGTCGCGGGGCCAGGGCCCGTATGCCCGGGCATCCTGGACGAAGTAGAGGTTCGGCCGCTTGGCCCCCGTCGCCCCCTTTCTCCCCTGGGCGAGAGTCGAGGAGAAGATCTCGAATGACGGGCTCGATAAAGCAAACTGGTTGATGATGATTGCCTGCTCATGAGGAAGCGCCTCCAGGATATCGATCATCGACGCGAGGCCGACCTCGGCCGTCTGCGAGTATACGAGGATGATTCTGGAGACATTGCCTTCCCACGAACTCTGAAGCTGGATACTTGAAGGAGCGGGGGGGCCGGGCACGGCGAGGGCCACATGGACAGGAAGAAGGACTGCCAAGAACCGCGCTGCCCGCATCTGGATGCCTCCATGGGGTCTCTCGGCGAGATGGCGATGCCAGGGCGCAGTCGGAGACATCATCCTGGCATCTTTCCGCCGCCCAGAGGGGCTGTGCCGATCTCGCTGAGGGCCTGCAATGGCAAGACGCTTCGTTCGGGCCACGTGAGGACCCCGGTCCTTTCCGCATCGATCCGTGCGAAGCTTCTACGCCGGAGCCAGTCGCCGGGGTTCACCAGCAGTCCCGGGGCAAGGTCAACGGTCTGGGCGGTATGGGTATGCGCCACCACCACGGTGTCAATCCCTTCTGCGATGCAGCGGCGGGCAAAGGGGATGTAGCGGTCATTCTTCCACGTGCGTTTGTACTCCGCTGACTGTCGTGAGAGCCGCGACACGCTTCGTGCCAGCCAGAATGCGACTTCAGGGTGAAGGAGCCCGAAGGCGCGAATGGCCGCGCGGTTGCGTAGCAGGCGTTTGAGCAGGTGATACCCCCGGTCCGATGGGTTGAGCCCGTCACCGTGGGTGAGCATGATGCGTCTGGCGCCGACATTCCAGATCTCACGCTCCTCGGCGACACGGACGCCGATCTCTCTGGGGAAGAAGTTGCCCAGCCAGAAGTCGTGATTGCCCGGGAACAGGACGACGTCCTTGCCTTGGCCGACCAGATCGCGGAGCGCGCACAGGAGCCGGTGGAATCCCCCGGGTACCACGTGGGGATACTCGAACCAGAAATCGAAGATGTCGCCCAGGAGCACGATGTGGGTCGCGCGCGGCGCTTCGACCGCGAGCATCTCAGCCAACTCATCAACCCGCGCCACTGACTCCTGCGTCGGCAGTTGCGGAAGATGAAGATCGGAGAAGATGAGGAGTCGGGAGTCGGCAGTCGGCAGTCGGGATATCCCCCCTGCGCGAAAGGGGGAGGCTGAGTCTCGACCTCGACCCCGGTCATTCGTCGTTGCCGGGCGGGATGTCATGTTCCACCATCCGGCTGTTCACTCGAACCAAAGCATCCCGAATGCGATCTCGAGGCGCCACAAAGTCCCCCCTTCCAAGAAGGGGGGTGAGGGGGGATTTCTCCCGCGAGGCGTGCCGCCATCGCACGGTGGATAGTCTCCACGACTGCAACAGTGTCCTTAATCACCTCGGAGCTGTTGAAGCGCATGACCTGCAGCCCGATTCCGGCCAAATACCTGTCGCGTCGAGCATCTCGATTCGCCTGTGCTGGCTCGCCATGCTGTGAACCGTCAATCTCGACAACCAGCCTCGCAGCAGGGGCGTAGAAGTCAACAATGTAATCTCCGATTGGCTTCTGACGGTAGAACTGCATGCCATGCAGCTGTTTCCTCCGAAGTCTGCTCCAGAGGCGTCGCTCACTATCCGTCAGAGTCGCCCTGAGAACCCTGGCCGGCCTCTTGAGCCGTGGTGCGTACCGTATGATCTTCGTCATTTCGGGAAATCCCCCTTAGTCCCCCTTTGCCAAAGGGGGAGATCCTTGCGCACGCAGCTCGTGCCCATCAGGCTCCATAGCTCAGATCCCCTGAACTGTCCCCGACACGCTCTGTCACTCATCTCTCAATCCCGGGCTCACTCTCTCTTCTGGGTCTTGGATTTCCCGACCCCGTCGGGTGTTCCGGATTTCCCGACCCTGTCCGACGTTTCGGATTTCGGATTTCGTGCTTCGGGTTTCTCTCCGAGCTGCAGCTTCCCTTCCCAGCCCACACTTCTCGGCCTGTAGTACCGGCGGGGCTTCATGCCGTCGGGCCAGTGCTGTTGGGCAGACGCGGCGTGGGGATCGTCGTGGGCGTAGACATAGCCCTTGCCGTAGCCCAGATCATCCATGAGGCGCGTCGGGGCATTGCGCAGCACCATGGGAACGGGCAGTGAACCCATAGTGCGGGCGTCTCCCCTTGCCGCGGTCAGCGCAGTGTAGACAG
The DNA here is from genome assembly GCA_016928395.1 of Candidatus Fermentibacterota bacterium. GTDB lineage: Bacteria > JAFGKV01 > JAFGKV01 > JAFGKV01 > JAFGKV01 > JAFGKV01. The sequence goes on from JAFGKV010000123.1 coordinate 6,093, forward strand.
CATTGCTTTTCGGGGCCAATGCCAAGTACACCACTGCTTGAGCCAGAGCGCAGTCCGCCTCGGGCAGACCGAGAAGTTGCACCGTATGCATCGCGGCAACCGCGACGGGCAGAGCTTGTGGATGCGCGGTGCCGATATCCTCACTGGCGACCCTGATTAGCCGCCGCGCGATGTACAAAGGGTCCTCGCCCGATTCCACCATCCGGGCAAGCCAATAGAGCGCCGAGTCGACATCGGAATCACGGATGCACTTGTGCAAGGCCGAAATGATGTTATAGTGCTCCTCGCCTCCTTTGTCATAGAGGAGCGCCTGCTGCCCGGCTACCTCCCGCACCGAGGCCGGGGTGACTGCCTCGCCGGATCGATTCGTCGCCGCCACCGCCTCCAGTAGATTCAGCCCCTTGCGGAGATCGCCGTCAGCCAGTTCGGCGATGAGAACGAGGGCCGCGTCACTCCAGCCCGTCGCATCGAGCCCCAAGCCGCGCTCTGTATGGACGAGAGCCCTTCGAATCACCACCAGGACGTCCTCACTCTCAAGCCGCTTCAGGGGGTACACCGTGCAGCGGGAGAGGAGCGGGCCGACGAGCTGGAATGACGGGTTCTCCGTGGTGGCGCCGATGAGCTGAAGCGTGCCGTCTTCCACATGGGGGAGCAACCCGTCCTGCTGGGTTTTGTTGAAGCGGTGAATCTCATCCACGAAGAGGATGGTCCGGCGGCCACTTCGCGCCAGAGCGTGCCTCGCTTGGGAGACGACGATTCGCAGCTCGGGAAGTCCCGACGTGACGGCACTGAATGCAAGGAATCGTTTCGAGGTGTACCGCGCGACGACTGACGCCAGCGACGTCTTGCCGCACCCGGGTGGGCCCCACAAGATAACCGATCCCAGGGTGTCCTCCTCCAATGCACGGCGGAACGCCGCGCCCGGCAGTAGGAGATGCCCCTGCCCCACGACTTCGTCGAGATTCACCGGCCTCATGCGGTGGGCCAACGGCGCATCCGCCGGTGGTGTCTCAGCGATATCAAGTTCAAAAAGGTCTAGCTGCTCCATCACCGTGCTCTTCCTCTTGCGTCGTGGCGGGCCACAATATACTTTGTCTTTGGATTTCCCAATAGGGGAACATGTTTGCCGCTGCCATCCCCCGTGAGAGCAGGCCGCCTGGTGGCCAGATGCGGGCCATATCGTGGTCTCATCCGGCCCATCGGCGTCCAACACCTCCGCCGTGCGACCCTACCACGCGGTGCGCATCGACGGAACGTGGCACGTTCACCCCTTCGGGTGGTTTTGCCATCCGAGGAGAATCACTTGACAGACTATGTCATCGCCAAGACATTTATCTAGTCTTAATGATTATGTGCCGTGCGCGAACTCTGACGCGCCCCTACCGCCAGGCCGTCCATGCGATGTGTCGTGCGGGGCGGCCGTCGGCAGTTCTGCTCAGGGATTCACCGCCATCGCCGCAGGGAGGAGGTGCGAACAAGGACGAAACCATTAGCTGGTCTTCCGGCCGCACCGAGCGCGCAGCCGAGAGACACCGCTTCGTCGTTCAGTTCGGGTATGCCGGCCTGCGGGCCGCGTTTGGAGGTCGCCCCGCCAGGGGCAAGACAGGAGGTTAGGATGCGACACGGAGGGCTCCTCACCACCTTGCTGCTATTCTGCGTTATGCCGGCGCTTGTGTTCGCCGGCACAACCGGGAAGGTGGCGGGCATGGTGTCCGATGCCAGTACCGGCAAGCCGCTTGCCTACGTGAACATCATGATCGAGGGCACGACGCTCGGTCAGGCAACGGATGAGACCGGGGAGTTCAACATCATCGGCGTTCCCGCCGGATCGTGGAGTGTGCGTGCCTCCATGATCGGCTACGCCGACCAAGTGGAACAGAGCGTTCCCGTCTCGGTCGATCTCACGACCAAAGTCGACTTCGCGCTCTCCCCCAAGGCGCTCGTGGTGGGGGACGAGATCGTCGTTGTGGCGGAGCGTCGGCTGATCAGGCCAGACGAGACGCAGAGTATGCGAACGACCTCGCGGGAAGATCTTGCCATCCTTCCCGTGACCACCATGCAGGACGTGCTCACCAAGAGCACCAGCACGGCGGGAACGGGCAACAATCTCCACGTTCGTGGCGGTCGAGCCGGTGAGGCAACCGTGCTGGTCGACGGAATGACCATCTCGGAGCCACAGTATCGGACAAACAATCTCGAGGTCGGCCGCGAGGCTCTGGCCGAGATGCAGATGTTGACCGGTGGCTTCAATGCCGAGTACGGAGACGCGCAATCCGGCATCATCATCGTCACGACCCGTGAAGGCACGCCCGAGTCGTACTCCGGCAAGATCATGTATCAGACCGACGACATCGCAGACAACGGCCTGACGCCAGCCAGCACCAATTACGACTACATGGAGTTCAGCATTGGCGGCCCCGAGCCCATCACCAGCAAGCTTCTCCCGCAACTGGGCGTGAAGATCCCGGGGAACCTGACCATGTTTCTCCAGGGCGACGTGACGTTCACCGATCGCCAGGCCTTCCACCAGGATGCCTTCGACAGCAGCGCCATTCGCCTCTCGTCGGAGCAGTGGCGGTGGTGGAATGATCACAATTCCTCCGCGCCGAATCTGGAGCCTGCCATATCCCGCGAGTTGGGGACTTCCGACCAGTTCAGGTCAGCCAATATCCTGGATGATCTTTTCGGCGTCGGCAAGAGGGAGCGGAACTGGCAGAACGGCAATATCAAGCTGAGCTACTCCCCAAGCCCGACCTACAACCTGGCCTTCAGCAGCCGATGGAGCAACAAGGACCGCAACTTCTGGCATGCCAGCCAGGGCAATGATCTGCGAAAGATGATCCCCATGGCCCAGGCTCTGGGCATTGATGACGGCATCGACAATGACGGTGACGGCCTCATCGACGAGGAAGTCTTCAACGGTATCGACGATGACGGAGACGGCTACGTCGACGAACTCGACGGTACGCTGATCGATCCGGCCACCTACCTCGGCGGCAGCTTGGGCGGTATGGACCTCAGTTGGGGCGTTGACCGCGACGGCGACGACCGCATCGACGAAGAGGCCTGGAACGGGATCGATGACGACGGTGATGGCCTGATCGACGAAGATCTCCAGCCGGACATCTTCCAGGGCCAATACTACAATGGCTGGGATTTCATGTTTACCCAGAAGAACGAGGATAACCAGCAACTGCTGACATGGAAGCACGTCGTCGGCAGGTCGACCTTCTACGAGGTCAAGCTCTCCCGTCTGCGGAACATGCAAGCCTGGATGCCCAAACGCGGGCAAGACGGAGAATCCGCATCGGATATCGACGAGATCCGCGGCTGGCTTGACGACTACGAGGCCTACCGCGTCGCATACGCGGAGTACCTGCGCCTCCTTGATGCCGGCGACACGACGGCGGTCAGGCCGACCTCGCCAGATCCGTATCTGGGCATGGGCTATGTCCAGGAGCCGTATACTGACACGAACGGCAACTACCGGTATGACCTTGGAGAGCCTTTCGAGGATCTCGACGGTGACGGCATGTGGGACTTCTTCAATGCCTCGGGCGCGAACCGAACCTTGTGGTTCAGCGGCCAGAATCACCCGTTCAGGGGTCTCTGCTACTACGGAGTATCAGGGTACACCACCGGTGATGATCCTAGCTTCTACCGTTCGGGCGTGAACTACCGCGAATCCAAAACGTGGACACTGAAGGCAGATGTCACGAGCCAGATCGCCCGGAATCACATGCTCAAGGCAGGCATCGAGGGAAAGACCTACGACCTCCAGAACTGGAGCCGGCAGCTTCTGGCCGGAGACAACGGCGAAGGCTTGTTCGGCAATGATTATCACTTCAAGCCTCAGGCCGCAGCGGCCTATGTCCAAGACAAGATGGAGTACCAGAGCGCCATCGTGAACATGGGGCTTCGTTTTGACTACTTCAGCCAGGGTGACAATGTGGACCCGTTGCCGCTTGACGCGGGGTCGAGTATCGCCCGTCGCGGCGAGGAAACTCCCGAGCCATCCTTCAGCCTTCTGCCTCGCTTTGGGATCAGCTTCCCGGTCACCGAACGCGACGTGTTCCACTTCTTCTACGGGCACTTCTTCCAACAGCCCCTGCTCTTCAATGTGTTCAACAAGGTTAACCAGGCCATCTCGAGTTCGAATGACATCATTGGCAACCCCTATCTCGAGCCTGAGAAGACCATCAGCTACGAATTCGGGATCAAGCACCAGTTCGGGATCAATTCGTTGGCAACCGTGACGGCCTTCTTCAAGGATGTCGACAATCTCGTACAGATTGACCGGATTTTCGAGGGTGCGCCGACTAACATGGTCTATCACACGTATGTGAACAGCACATACGGAACGGTTCGCGGATTCGAGGTCACCGCGTCGCAGCGGGATCTCTACAACTTCAGCGGAGAGGTGAGCTACACCTACCAGATCGCCACCACGACGCACTCCACCTCGTATGACACGTACACCGGGTACGAGCAGTTCCAACTGCTGCCCGGCAAAGAGTACCCGGCGGATTGGGATCGGCGGCATAGCGTCACCTTCAACCTGAGCTACGGCCTGGGTTCCGGCGAGGGTCCCTCCATCGGTGGAATCAAGCCCTTCTCCGACCTTAGCGTGAGCGTGCTCGGCGAAATCGGAAGCGGGCTGCCCTACACGCCGACCTCCAGCAACGACTCGCCGCTGTACGAACTGACGAATGAAAACCGCCTGCCCTGGACCCATGAGTGGGATCTTCGCCTCCTGAAGAAGCTCACCCTCGGCAAGGTCAGATGGGGCATCCAGATGGACATGTACAACGTGTTCGACAGCATGAACGTCGTGAGCATTGATGATGGCGGCGCCGTCGATCAATACCGCGACAGGATCGGCTACACCAATAGCAGCGGCGCGACCAGCCTGAGGAACTACGGCGGATTCGAGAACTCGATTGCCCTGCCCACGGCATGGGATTCGGGGCGCAGGATCCGTCTGGGAGTGTCGGTTGAGTTCTGACCGAGGGGGCTTCGGCCCCCTCTCCGAAGGGAGAGAGGAACGTATGAGAAGGACACACATGCTCGCGGTATGGGCAGCGCTGGCTGCCGTGTGCCTGAGCTTGGCCGTCCCTCCCCGGGCGATCGCGGCACGGTCTGAGGACGCCGTCATGGAGGCGTTCCAGGCGCCGGCGCTCATCGCCGAGAGGAGGTTCGCCAATCACGTCAAAGGTCTTCAATGGATGGGCATGTCCAACAAGGGAGAGTGGGGCAACCCTGACGGACTCCCGATCTCGCTGTATGAGCTGGAGTACCCGGGTGGAAGCGGCACGGTCTTCCTGTTCTCGGGCGGCGTCTGGGTAGGCGCCGTCAAGAACGGGGTGCCGATTGTATCCACCGCCACCGATGGCAACAATGGGACAGGCGAGTACGGCGGCCTCGACTTCGCAACGCCCGCAGACCAGCAGACCGACACCAGAAGCGTCGGATGGCTGGAAAAGACCAAGGATGCCGTGACCGATGCCGCGGTACTTGATGCGTTTCGCGCCGGGCGCTATCTGGGCAAGGGCGTCAAGGAGAAGGATGACGACGGAGACTGGAACGTCGAGGATGACGTCAACGGCGACGGCAAGCCCAGTGCCGACTTCGATGGCCGACCCGGGATCGACGATGATGGAGACGGCGCCATCGACGAGGAGATCCTGAACGGCATCGATGACGATGGCGACGGCCTCATTGATGAGGATGTCGGCTCCATCGACGAAGCCTGGGTCATGGCCAATGCCGAGGTGCTTGACTACCTCTGCGATGATGGGACACGGATCACCGCCGGCGATGCCAACGGCGACGGCGTCTTTGACTATGATCCCGAGACCCACATCGACGAGGATCCTGCGGGCGATATCTCCAACGACTTCCTGGACAACGACCATGACGGCCTGTTCGACATGGACGATCCCGACTATGACGGCGATATGGTTGTCGAGAGTCTGGATGATGATGGCGACGGCCTCTTCGATGAGGATGATCTGGCCCGGGCAGGCCAGGAGTTCATCGTCGCCTACGCGGATACCTGTGAACGGTGCGTCGAGGATGCCGACACCGATGGGTTCACTCCCCTGGGCGTTCGCGTCGTGCAGCATACCTACCAGTGGTCTGAAACCTATGCCGATGACTTCATCCTCATGGACTTTGAGATCACCAACATAGGGAACTCCCTCCTGGAAGGCGTCTGTGTGGGGACGTTCTTCGACTTCGACATCGGCCATGTGACCCAGGAAGGCGGGGCACGTTCGGAAGACGATGTCACTTCCTACGTGGATTCCCTGCAGCTTGCCATCGGCGGCGACAACGACGGCGACAATGGCCTGCTCGAGGCGCAGTTCTTCGGCGTCCGGGTCATTCAGACACCGTTGCCAGACGTGGGGGCGACCTACCGGAATTTCGATCGACTGACCGGTGGCGATCCTCCTGACAATGCAGCCAAGTACGAGCTCATGGCTTCCGGCGCCCGTGACCCGGATAATGACACCCCCGGCGACTGGCGCTTCGTGTTGGCGTTTGGCCCCTTGGGCAACCTCCCGCCGGGGCAAACGCTTCCGGTCACCGTAGCCATCGTCAACGGGTTCGACATGGCGCAGATCGTGGTCAACGCCCGCCAAGCCAAGGCCATGTTCGATGCTGACTTCCGTGGCCCGTCATCCCCTGACTCTCCCGTGTTCACGGCACAGGCCGTCAATCGGGGCGCCACGATCGTATGGAAGGACAATGCCGAAGCCAGCGTTGACCCCATCTCCCAATACATGGATTTCCAGGGCTACAGTATCTGGAGATCGCCGGAAGGGCTGACCTGGACCCGCGTCGCAACCTGGGACTTGCCCGACACCATCGGCCTGAACATAGGATGGCCGCCTCCGGCCTCCACTGTTGAGGGCTTCCTGTACCAGTATGAGGATGTCGGCTTGGCCAATGGCTTCCCGTACAGGTATGTGGTGACCGCCTTCGATGACGGCGGCAATGGCGACGGCATCAACAATCCTCAGTGGGACGAGCGGAACAGCGGGGTCGGCGTGTTGGAATCCAGCCGTGGCGTGGATCTCCAGCAGGTCGTGTATCCCGCGGTTGCGGCGGGCGCGGCGGATGATGTGAGCGGCGTGTTCGTCGTGCCGAATCCCTATATCGGATCGTCGCGCCTCGAGCAAGTGGCCCGGACCGACGAGGCTGGCGTGCGTCAGTACTACAAGGATATCGAGTTCCGAGGACTCCCCGGCGAGTGTGACATACAGATCTTCACGCTGTCCGGCGACCTCGTGCAAGAGATCCACCATGACAGCGGTCTTTCGTGGTACGCCTGGAATCTGCGAACCAACAGGAACCAGGAGATCGCCGCGGGGATCTATGTCTACCGCGTTTCCCGCGGCGGTAATGAGACCGTCGGCAAGTTCATCGTCGTGAAGTAGCGCGGGCATGATAGACCATAAGGAGGGTAGCATGAAGCGAGCAGTCGCGATCCTGGCGCTTGTGGTTCTGTTACTGCCCGCCACCGGCTTCGCAGTCGAGCGGGTAGGAACCACGGCATACCAGTTCTTGAAACTCAATGTCGGAGTCCGCGGCGTGGGCATGGGCAATGCCCTCGTCGCGGGCGTCAATGACGCTACAGCGGTGTACTGGAATCCCGGCGGCCTTGGCTGGATGGAGAATCGCGAGGTCGCCCTGACCCACGTGAATCTCCCCGCCGATATCAGCTACGAGCTGGCGGCGCTGGCCTGGCCTCTGGGGGAGACGGGGGTCCTCGGCCTGCAGGCCGGGGTACTCCACATGGATGACATGGAAGTTCGCACGGCCGAGAGGCCGGAGGGTACCGGCGAGTACTTCACCGCGTCGGACATACAATTTGGTCTGACATTCGCCAAGATGGTGACCGACCGTTTCGTGTTCGGGATCACCGGCAAGTACCTCCGCGAAGAACTGGCGGAGTATGTGTCCAGCAATTTCACGGTGGACGTTGGTCTGCAGTATCAGACCGGGTTCCGCTCTCTGCGGCTGGGCATGGTGATGCAGAGCTATGGCCCCGATGCAACCTTTGACGGTTCGTTTATCGACTACCGCGAGAGCGCCGGCACGACGGGTGAGCCGGTGGAGCGGGATTTTCAGCCCGCGACGCAGCCGCTGTCGTTCAAGGCAGGCGTGCTCGCCGACCTTGAGACCATGGCCGGCTTCGACATGGGCGGCAACATGGGTGGCCTGGTGGCGCTGCAGTTCGAACACCCCTCAGACAACCAGGAACGGGTGAATACCGGGCTGGAGATGACCTATGGGCCTCTGGCGTTGCGCGCCGGCTACAACTTCAACTACGACACTGACGGCTTCACCTTCGGGTTCGGCGTCACGCAGAACTTCTCCGGCAAAGCCGTTCGGATCGACTACGCGTATGCGGACATGGGCGACATGACCGACACCAGCTCGTTCATGAACCAGCCCCACCGGTTCGCCTTCGCGTTCGAGTTCTGATGGCCCCGGAGTCAAGGGAGGACACGATATGTTCAAACCGACCGTGAAGCACTGGCTAGCCTTGGCGCTGGTGATGGGGCTGGTTTCGGCCTGCGGCCTGATCGAGCCCAAGGATAGCGAGCCATACCCGAATCAGGCGCCGGAGACAATCCTGACTGCATTCCCGCCCAATGTCTACGACCATACGGTCACCTTCAACTGGAAGGGCCAAGACAATGACGGGATCATCATGCACTATGAGACTTCCGTCGATGGCGGCTCCTGGAACGAGACCACCTCCAGGGATACGACCATCGCCTTCAGCGTGCTAGGCGATGCGACCCACACCTTTGCCGTGCGCGCTGTTGACGATGATGGTACTGCTGATCCGACGCCCGCCGAGCGAACCTTCACCGCCACCAGTATTGCGCCGGAGACGGTGCTCAAGGCGGCACCAGTCGGCGACGCGCAGGTCGGCCCCGCGCTGACCATCGAGCTGGATGCCGAAGATCCCGACGATGTGATGTTCACCTGGCGTTACCGTATCGATGAGGGGTCCTGGAGCGACTGGATGGCGGATTCTACATTTGCCTTCGCTCTTCCCACCATCGTGCCCGGCGCGCTGGGGATTCTTGATGTCGGGACTCACATCTTCTACGGCCAGGCCCGGGATGCCTCCGGCCTTGAGGGTTCCTTGGCGAGCGTCTCCTTTGAGGTGATCGAGGGAACCGAGCCCACGACATCGGTTGTGTTGAGCCAGATCAACGAACGGGCGACCTATGCCGACTATTCGATGTTCACGGCCATCGACAACAAGAACGCAGTGCACTACGAAGTCGATGCGGACGCATCGGGCTACAGCGGTGTTCTGGCCGGATTTTCCTACATCTGGTGTCGTGATGCGGATCTCGCCACGGCCCAGTTCTCGGAGTGGACGATGGAGACCGAGTATGACTTCCCCAATGTCCCAGCGGGAACGTACTGGTTTATCCTCAAGGCCCGCGACACCGCCGGCAGCGAGGACTCCTCGCCCGAGAGCCTGTTCGTGGATATCGTCGA
>JAFGKV010000124.1 GCA_016928395.1 Candidatus Fermentibacterota bacterium
CACGACGGGCGCCATCAGGAACCGCGCGCCCATGGTCAGGCCTGGCAGCAGGCCACACGCATCCAACAGAAGCAAAATGACGCCGCCGACAGCGGCAGCCAACGCCACCGGCTTCAGTCTGCGCGCCACGAACGGTATGGTCAACGCCGCCACCCAGCATGCCATGGTTCCGTAGACGGGCAGACCGAGCCGAAGTATGGGTGAGTCGTAGGCGATGAGCCGGGAGAACCGTAGTGGTTCGCCGATTACGGCATTGAGCACGGGACTTGCACCCAGAGTCAGGGCAAAGGGCGCCAGCACAACGATGCAGGCAAGGGCACACCCGGTCACGGCCGCGAGTAATGACCGGAAGGAGTTCTGATGAGGGTTCCGCCACATCAGCACGGCGAGAACGGCCCCCAGCGGAAGCAGGAACTGCACAAGGCTCTCCGCGGGAGGCATGCTACGCAGGAGCCACGCCATCACCGCCATGGATCCGAGACCGACCGCCATGCGAACCAGGCGGGAGCATCCCGAGGCGTAGACCGCCGCCAGCGCCAGAGACGACAGCGCTCCCACATTGATCTTCGTCATCATGGAGAGCCCCACCAGAAGGCCCGCGGCAAAGGCGGACCGATGTGATCGCCATCGCAGCACAATGGCCAACGCGCCCATGGAGAGGACCATGGCTTCCCATGCCGGATACCCGGAGTTGTAGGAGGGAACGCCGAACGTGAGGAAGAGGACGCCGGCCGTCACTGCGGCACGGGATCCACCAAGGCGACTGGCAGCGGAGGCAACAAGGGCCAACGTCAGTGTTCCGGTTGCCACCAAGGCCAGCCGAATGGCTGCGAGGCTGGGGCCGAAGATCCAAAAGGCCAGCGCGTGCCAGTAGAACGAGAGGGGCGTATACTGCACCCATACGTCACGGTAGATGACCCGGCCCTGGGTAACCTGAAGGGCGTGCCATGCCCGCTGTGCTTCGTCCGGGGCCAGCGCCGACCAACCCTCGGGGCTCAGGAAATAGGCCCTGAGGCCCATGAGCACCGCCATCCCGGCGAGGGTCACCAGCGCAACGGTCATGGACCCGGGCCTCACGGCGTGGGGGCCGCCGCAACACCCCAGTAGTCACCGGTCTTCGAGGAGACGTGGTGCAGAATGGTGCCCTCCCAATCCGCCACCATCAGCCCGAACCGGCGGCCCTGCGGCGGCCTGGCGCTGCCCACGACGAGCTTGACCGGGGGCACGAGAGTCGCACCCAGCAGCCGCTGCGGCAGATCGACGATGGTCGTGGTCTCGCCGCGGGATAGGCGAACCAGACTCTGTGTCATGCCGGTCTGGGAGAGAAAGAGGAGGTCATCCCCATCCCATGCCGGTGCACTGAGGTCCTGGTCGGCGGCTCCGATCTCGCTGACGATGTGTCGCCTAAGATGCACCACGAACAGTCTGTTTCTCGGCGGCTGCTCCTCCCGCTCGATCGCCACATACGCCAGAGAGGCCCCGTCGCCGGAGACTGCGGCCTGCCGGGGGTCAAAGGGAGGCAGATCGATCCACGGCTCCCCGGCATCGATTCCCGGAAGAACCCGGCCGAGTCGCCAGCCGTCTCCCGCGGGGGCAAAATACCCCACGGTGTCGCCAATCCAGAATGGACACCGGGCTCCCATGGTTGCGGGGATAGGCTCGGCGAGGCCGCCTTCATGTTGTAGGAGGAGCCACCGTCCTCGATCGGCTGTCACGCACGACGCAGCCAGACTGCCCTCGGATGACCAGGATGCCCACAGCCGGGCACCCAGGAGGCTGTCGGCGACGGAGGAGGAATTGCCGTCAGTAAAGCGTACCATCAAGCGCCAGACACGATATCCCTCCAGGTAGACCAGACGGGCGCCATCGGCCGAATAGACGGGCCATCGCTGGTAACGCTGCGCATGTGGGAGCTTCGAGGTCGTCCCCTCATGGCCCACAAGGATCAGGCGGTCGCTCTCCCTCGTGCGAAGGGTGGCGGCGATATGCACCGGGGCCCCCTCGGGGGCCGCGGGCGCCGCGGCCTTGCCCCATGTGGTGAGGCCCACGGTGCCGATGGCGGCGGTGAGGACGGTCAGGGGGAATAGTAGGGCGTAGATTCGTGACCACTCTGCCCGGAAATGCTCCCGCGTCACCAAGAGGCACAGGTGCAGTGGTGAGAGCATCATCCCAACCCAGCCCCAGAGGAAGGCGATGCCCATGGCGCACGCGTACTCCAGAGGCGACGCCTGAAGAATGGTGGCGATGATGGGAAAGGTCGAACCGACAAGGCCCACCGCGATGCCGGTGACGAGCCCGCCGACCAAGGCGATGGCCGACGCTATGGGGATCGCCGGCAGATGGGCCTGGGCAAACTCATGCTGCAGGGCCTGGGCCATGCCGCTGGCCATGATGATCTCCTTGTACGCCATCAGGGCCACGATAAGGCCGCCCATGCTCACCATGCGGAGGTTGAGTGCATTCAGGAGAGCGACCGGCCGCTGTCGCGCACGCAGGAGGACATACCCGATGCTGAGCCAGACCGAGGCTAGAAGAAGCCAGGTGCTGTCCGGATGCCATGACGGGATGGCCACAGAGGCCGTATGGGACACCAGCACGAAGCCGGGAATGAGCAGGATGGGGATCATCTCGCGCAGGAGTAGCCCGAACCCTCGACCGTCTCGGCGGGCGTCTCCATGGCCTGGTTTTCCCAGAATCAGTACCCAGCCCAGCACTGCGGCCACGGGAGTGAGCCACAGCAGTCTCACGGTCCACAGCGACCATGGAATGCCGGAGAGCTCAACCGCTGCGATGATGCCCGGATACAGGGGCCACCAGAACTCCCAGGTATGACGGAACCAGTAGTTGGCCACCGCGCGGCGGGCCGGGCTGATGGAGCTGCCTGAGGCTGCCGAATCCACCAACGGAGCGCTGAACAGCGCGCCGCCCGGCATGGGGAGCAGGCCCACCAGGGCCGGCAACACGGCAACTCCGCCCCGGGCACTGCCCAGAGTCGCGCGCACCGCATCCCCCAGGCGCCGGAGCGTACCGACTCGCTGCATCAGGCCACTCAGCAGGATGATGGAATCGACGAAGAGAACGAGCCGGAGGGTGGACACAGACAGGGCGCCGCGCAGGAGTGTGTCCAGGCTGGCCTGCGGATCCATCCCCAAGACCGGTCCCGCGACCAGAGCCGTGCCCACGAAGGCGAGCCACATCGTGCCCCTGCTCGCCCGGGCGAGGATGATAAGGAGTAGGAAAAGCGCACCGACGCGTATGATCACGGGCGGCTCCCGGCGGGTTCAAGGCCCCGAGATGCACGATGAGTCGGCATTGTCATGCTCCCAGTGTACGCCTGGTTGCGGGATACACGGGCGTTGATGAGAGATTATGCCCTGTGGGCAGCGACCTGGCCACGGCGCCCTCACCGAAAGCCGAAAGCTCCGGGCTCGCTAGGTCAGAACGGTGAAGTACTCGGCGGGGAGACAGTTGGCAAGGACAATCACGAAAACCGAATCGGAGGCGGGCGATGGGTCGACCTCGTATGGCTCTGCGCTGTCCATCGCCGACGGCGCCCATGGTTTCCAGGACCGGCCGACACGTCCCACGGATCCGGGCACTATTCTAATATTAGAATAGTGCCCGGATAGATCCGAGGATGCCCTCTACCGAATGACAGTGACGGGCAGGGTTGTGCGAGACCCCTGTGTCTCGAAGCGGACAAGGTACGCGCCGCTGGGCATCGCGTCGGGAAGGCGGAGCGAGAGCACAGGAGGCACGAGGCCCTCCGTGTCGAAGAGCTCGTCCACCTGCCTTCCGGCCAGATCCAGGAGGACAACACGGAGGCCGGATCGAAGCGAAGGCGTCGCCAGTGCGGCTCGGATCTCGCCCGTGGTCGGGTTCGGCCAGAGACCCGTGATCCGCAGTACCGTGGGGGACGGTACCTCGGCGCCAGTGATCCCGTTCACCAGATAGTCAAGTGCGGCAGCCAGAAACTCCCGCCGGGTGTTCACCGAGGGGTTGTTGTCTACCACGGCCTCGACCCCGAAGCCGACGAAGAGGACACGGGCGTCGCCCCACTCCCTGCGCACTGCGGCCGGGTGGCCGGTCTGATACGTGAGACAGACCTCCGCGTCACCGGTGACCTGGAGGCGGTCGCGGCTCGTCTGATTGTTCGCTCCGTCGAAGCCATAGCCGGAGGTGGCGAACTTGAGCCCGTCGAATACCGGGTCGGCCTCCACCCCGAAGATCCCCGAGAGGTTCTCTCTGCCGTCCCACGCGATGCCTACCTCGGCCAGGAGCGCCTGGCCTTCGGAGAAGGTGCCCAGGCTCTCCGCGACATCCTGGCCGGAGAGCAGGAGGTGCCCCCCCCCATCCAAAATGGCGTGGACCCGGGCCACATCCGCCTCATCCAGGGTATTGCCCACATCGCCGGTCAGCCAGAGCACGGCGTCGTAGGGGTCGAAATCGAGCTCCGCCAGCGGATAGGCCGGAAACAGGCCGAGGCCGTCGTCCCAGACGTCATAGAGCATGCCAAGGCTGTCCAAAGTGGCGGCAACATAGGCCTCCCGGTCCTGGCCGTCGTCGTCATCGAAGACCAGCAACGGCGGGGTGCCGATTTGCAGGGTGATATCGAAGAGCTGGGCTGGCGTCTCGCCTGCCGGGCCGATGGCCAGCCGTAGCGGAGCCCGGTGGTTCTCCGTCCCCGTTGCTACGTGGATCCTGATGCTCTCGGGAGGACAGACGACCTCACCCCCGATGGTCACGGGGCCAAGCATCGCTTCGCCGTCCACGATGGTGAGGTCGGGATCGGTCGTGGTGAGCG
>JAFGKV010000125.1 GCA_016928395.1 Candidatus Fermentibacterota bacterium
AAGCGTCAACGGCTACATCCGGGATGGCCTGGGCTTCTCAGACGAAGCCCGCGGTCGTCTGGCCGACCTGCTGTTGGAGCCTGCCGGCTGAGTCTACTCGCGGCGCAGCGCCTCCACGGGATGAAGGCGGGCGGCCATGAGCGCGGGATAGAGGCCGGCGATGATGCCGACCGATGCGGCGAACACCAGCGCCACGGGCACTGACCAGCCGACCACCCGGGCGGGGATGGGGCTGACCGACCCCACCAGAGTCGCCAACCCCGCACCGAACAGAAGGCCGATGAGGCCCCCTACCGAGGAAAGCCCCGCCGCTTCGGACAGGAACTGCAGCACCAGAAACGCTCGAGTCGCTCCCATGGCTTTGCGCAGGCCTATCTCCTGGGTTCGCTCCGTCACCGACACCAGCATGATGTTCATAATGCCGACGCCCCCGACCAGCAGGCTGATGGCGGCAACCCCGACCATGACGGCATAGACGCCGCCCATGATCTTGTAGTAGCTCGACATGAGTGTCTCCTGGGTGGCAACGAAGAAGTCATTGTCTTCTGAAGCTTTGAGCCGCCGTATTCCCCGTAGGATGGTGATGGCGTCATTGAGGGCCTGAGGGACGCGTTCGGTATCTACGGCCTGCACGGAAAGCGTGGCGTCGCCCTTGCCGAAGGCCTTGGTGTAGGAGGTGTACGGCATCAGCACGACGCTGTCCATATCCTGCCCGAACATCTTGCCGCGTTCTTTCAGCACGCCGACTATCAGGAAGCTATGCCTGCCGACGGTGAGGTGCTTTCCGACCGGATCCAACCCGGGAAACAGCCGGTCTCCCACTGTCGGGCCTATGACGCAGACGTTGCGGCGGCGCGCGTTCTCCTGTTCGGTGAAGAGGCGGCCCTGCGCCATCTTCACGTCGGAGATCTCCGCGAAGGACGAAGAAAGCCCTTTCACGAACACGTTGGATGCTTCCAGCTTCCCCGCCCGCACATCGTGGACATTGGTCACCGATGCCGACGCCCGTCTTATCCAGGGCGACGCTGCCTCCATGGCCCTGGCATCGGAGTCGGTCAGGTCGGGGTTCCGCTGGATCTTCAGGTATTCCTCGAACGACACATTCCTGGTCATGGGATACTTCGAAACCAGAAAGGTGGCTGTTCCCATCTCCCGGATCGCGCTGGCAACGCTGGCATTGAGCCCCTGCACCACGGCCAGCATGGCGATCACCGTGGTTGCGCCGATGACCACGCCAAGAACCGTGAGCAGTGACCGCAGCTTGTTGGCCATGATGCCCGCCGCGGCCTGACGGAGACTCTCGGCTATGATGGCGAGGCGCGCGCCGCTACTCATACCACAACGCATCCACGGGGTTCAACCGGGCGGCGCGCACCGCGGGCAGCAGCCCGAAGCCGATCCCTACCACGGAGGAAAACGCCAGCCCCAGCACCACCGTGCCCGGCGTCACCGCCGCGTCCAGCGGGCTCACGGATCCGATGAGGGCGGCCAGACCAAGGCCGAGAGTCACCCCCGCTACGCCCCCTACCAGGCACAACAGCACCGCCTCAGCGAGGAACTGACCCCGGATATCCCGGCGACGCGCCCCCAATGCCTTGCGGATGCCGATCTCCCGGGTGCGTTCCGTGACGGACACCAGCATGATGTTCATGATGCCGATACCCCCCACCAGCAGCGAAAGGCCGCCGATACCCACCATGGCGGCGAAGATGGCGCCGGTCAGTTGTTTGAACTGCGTGATGAGCTGATCCGCAGTATTGAGCGCAAAATCGTCCGGTTCGCCCGGCCGGACTCCGCGGGTTCGCCGCAGCGCGATCCGGATCTCCTCCTTGGCGACCTCCGCCCTGTCGCGGGAGACTGGTTGCGCGGAGATGTTGACGCTTCGTTGCTTGCCAAAGTGGTTCTGGAATGTCGTAGCCGGGATTGCCACCAGGTTGTCCTGGCTTTCGCCGAAGATGGCGCCCCTTGTGGCGAGGACACCGATCACGTCGTACGTGCGGGATGCAATCTTGATGGTCTTGCCCCTCGGATCCTCCACGCCGAACAGGTCGCGCTGCACATCATGGCCGATCACGGCGACCCATCGTGCCCGGATTACATCGGCATCCGTAAAAAAACGACCGCTGGCCACTGCGTAGTTCTCGATTCGAGGAAATGGCTCGCCGGTGCCGCAGACCGTCAGGGGGCCGACTGCTTTCTTCCGGTACCGAAGCTGCTGCCGGTCATAGATGGTCGGGGCTGCCGCTTTCACCGAGGGACAGCGCGCAACCGCCTCGCAGTCCTCCATTGTCAAGGGTTTCCGCGGTTTGCGCGTTCGGGGGCCGAACTGGATGCCCCAGTCGTAGAGGTTCACGCTTATCATGTCTGCGCCGATCGACTTGAACTGGCTCTCGACGGTGCGGTTCAAACCGTTGACCAATGCCTGCAGTGCAATCACCGTCGTGATGCCGATGACGATGCCCAGAATGGTAAGGAGCGAGCGCATGCGGTGCATGCGCAATGCCACGTATGCCGTGCTGAGCCAGTCACCCCAGCCTGTAGCGAGACTCACGCCGCGCGATCCTCTGCAATCTTGCCGTCCACCAACCGGACGATTCTCCGTGCCTCGGCCGCCACCGTGGCGTCATGGGTCACCACAATCAGGGTATTGCCATCGTCGGAAAGACTGCGGAACAAGGCCAGGATCTCCACGCCTGTCTTCGTGTCCAGATTGCCTGTGGGCTCATCGGCCAGGATGATGCTGGGGTTAGTGACCAGAGCGCGGGCCACTGCCACGCGCTGGCGCTGGCCGCCGGACAGCTCAGCAGGCTTGTGATGCATCCGATCCGCCAGCCCCACCTGCTCCAACACCCGTGCGGCCCGCTGGCGTCGGTCTCGTGCCGAGACGCCGCCATAGACCAGCGGCAGCTCGACATTGGCCTGGGCTGTGGCGCGGGGAAGGAGATTGAAGGTCTGGAACACGAACCCGATCTTGCGGTTGCGGATGGCGGCCAGTTGATCATCATTGAGGCCCGATACATCCTGCTTTTCAAAGAAGTAGGCGCCCTGACTCGGCACGTCCAGACATCCGATGATGTTCATGAGCGTCGACTTGCCCGAGCCCGAAGGCCCCATGATGGCCACGTATTCGCGGGGTTCAATGACGACATCCACGCCGCGCAGGGCGTGTACCGGCACTTGTCCCACCATATACGTTTTGTGGATACCCTGCAAATCGATCAGCCGGGAGTTGGAGGTCATTTCTTCGCCTCTTTGGTGATCTTCACCTTCGTGCCAGCTCTCAAGTCCCGCAACGTCTCGAAGGGGCCGATGATGACCGTTGCATCAGGATCGAGTCCCCCATGTACCTCGACGTACTGCTCTCCGGAAATGCCCGTTTCCAGAGGCCGGAATCGGGCCTTGCGATTCACAACTGTGTAGACCCCCTCCTGCTCAGGCGGCTTCCGATCCGGGTTTACCTCAGGTTCCTTCTCTCCCCGCTCTTTGCGCTCCTCCTTCTCTGGGTCCCGCACGACGAGGCTGGAGATGGGAACCGAGAGCACGCTGTCGCGCCGGGCGGTTTCGATACGCGCGGTGCCGGTCATTCCGGGACGAACCCCCGCGAATGACTCTGTAAGCAGCACCACCACGGGAAACACGGTTACCTCCTGGGGAGTGCCCCGGTTCTTGATGGTGGCGCTGGAGCTGACAGAGGTGACCACGGCCTTCAGACTGGTGTCGGGGAATGCATCCAGCTCGACTCTGGCCGCGAGACCCAGGCGCATGTCCACCACCTCGGTCTCGTCTACTTCGACCTCGGCTTCCATGGTGTCCATGGCGGCGATCTGGATGAGCACCGTGCCTGGATTGTTCATGGTGCCGACCACCGCCATCTCCCCCTCCTCCACATTCACCTTGCTCACGGTGCCGTCCATAGGGGAGAGGAAGGTGGTTCGCGACAAGATATCCGTCGCACTGGCCAGCACCGCGTCGGCCCTGGTGACATTGCGGGTGGCTGCGGTTCGCTGGGCGGCCAAGACCTCCACCTGCGTCTTCTGCCGGTCCAGCACTTCCGGCGAGACCAAGTCTTTCTCAAATAGACGCTGCAGCCGTTCCAGTTCCTCTCGACCCTGCCGGAGCTGGGCAGCGCTCTGCTCCAGCGCGGCGCGCGCCTGGTCAAGCTCGGCGCGGGAGCGATTGACCTGGGCCTCGTATTGCACCGGGTCGAGCTGGAGCAGGAACTGGCCCCGTGTGACCCGCTCGCCCTCCTTGACCGCGATGGCGGTGACCCGGCCCATGGCGTCGGCACTCAGCTTGACTTCGGTGGACGGGCGGACCCGGGCAGGCCCCGACACCTCAGACACGAGCGTGCGGCACGCCGCTGTTTCAGTACGCACCTTGACGGCCTTGCCCTTGCCTTTAACCACCGCCTGGGAAATGCTGCTCACTACAACGAGGCCGACCACGCCGATGACGATCCAGCGCTTCTTCATTGCACATCCCCCAGCCGGCCTCTGGCCTCGGCCAGCCCGACGTCGGCGATGCGCACCGCGAAGGTGGCCTCCACCAGGTTCACCCTGGCCCGCTCCAGCGCCAGCTTGGAATCACCCAAGTCCACAAAGGAGAGAGAGCCCAAGGTGTACTTCTCCTCGGCAAGGCGGTACTCCTCCTCAGCCAGTTCCAGCGCCATCTGGGCAACCTCTCGCTGCGCCAGGGCCTCGGCGAGCCCCTGGTGCTGTACTTGCGCGGCATGGCGCAGGGACAGCCGTGCCTCTTCCAGGGCGATATCCGCATCTTTTGCACGGGCCTTGGCTGTCTGGAGTTGGCCCTTGGTGCTGAACCCATCGAACAGCCGCATGCTGACGGTGAGCCCGATCTTCCAGTAGTCGAAGTCGCGAAACTCGTCGTTGCTCTCCGGCAGCTCAACGTCGCTCCAGCCATAGCTGGCAGAACCGGTGAGCCAGGGGTAGCGTGTGGCCCGGGCCGCGGTGACGTTCTTGTTCGCGCTCAGTGCATTCTCCTGGGCCGCCCGCAACGACGGGTGGGATTCCACGTCAGCCAGGCAGGCATCGAGATCGGGCACCTCGGGAAGGCCAACGAGCGGTTCTTGGAGCGTGAACAGGCTGCCCGGCTCCATCCCCACGGCCAGCAGCAACGCATTCTTGCCGGTCGAGACTTCGTTCTGACGGCGCATGCGCTCCATCCTGTCGGTGTAGAGCTGTACCTTGGCCCGCAGGACCTCCTGTCGCGAGGCCGAGCCTATGGTTTCCCTCGCCTGGGCCCGTTCCAGAAGCCGAGTGGCCACCGCCTCGGCTTCGGTAGCCACGGCGAGCAGGGCCTCGGCTCTGAGCACGGCAAAGAAGCGGCTTGCGACATCCTGCGCGACGGAGCTAAGGGTTGCCTGGTAGCTGTGCTGTGCGGCGCTGACACCGGCCGATGCGGCGCCCAGAGTAGCCCACGAGGACCATCCATCGAACAGCGACTGCTGGAGCTGAAGCCCCGCCGAGTAACGGTTGCGGGATATCTTGAACTGATCCTGGTAGAAACTGACCTGCTCCGACGAATACCGGCTGGCATCGCTGTAGACTGACAGGCTTGGCAGCACGCCAGAGAGCGCCCGGGTGCGCGTCCCCCGGGCCGATGCGATACCGGTCTTCGCCTTCTGGGCCGTCGGGTTGTGCCGTGCGGCCATGGCAATGCAGTCATCCAGGGTCCAGACCGCCGGGTCTTGGGGGGAGCCTCCGACTAAGGCCGTGATCAGCACAAGGCTAATGAGCACGACGCCACCTCCTCATTCGTTCAGCCATATCAGCCTCTCTCCGTTGGGTGCAGCTATGCGGGGTGCGGGATATCAGGGAAATCCCGCCACGATCTAACGTCAAAATCACCGTGCCGTCACGGTGTGTATCGATCAGCCGAACCTCGGCCGTCAGACGCGTGACGCGGGAATCGGGGAGTTCCCAGGGGTTAGGACCCACGGGCACCAGCACCCACTCTGGCTTCACCGCGTCCCAGAATCCCCGCGCGATCACATCCCCATGATGGGGGGCGACGAGGATGCCGGACCTCAGGCGTTGTCCCCACCTCGTTGCCAGGGCTTCTTGAGTATGAACACCGATGTCGGCGGGAAGAAGCACCCGGTGAGTCCCCAGGGTCAGGCTCACCGCCATGCTTGATTCGTTCAGGTTTTCGGTGAGTGTGTCGGGATGGAGCACCTGGAGCTGGAGGGAACCGACCGCGAGCGAATCACCCGCACGCGCCTGCCGGTAGGGCACGCCGCCCAAGGACCGCCAGAACAGCGAATCAAAGCTGGCGTGACCTTGGGGAACATTGCCTATCACGAGCCCGACGGGGAAGCGCTTCTGCAGGAGCACGGCCAGGCCCTCGATATGGTCACCATGGCCGTGGGAGGCGACCATGAGGGCGAGACTGTCAATCCCGGCCTGGGCCAAGGCGGTTCTCACCAGAGGGGCCTCCTCCCGGTAGCCACCGTCGAACAGAATCGCGGTGCCGTCACTATCCTGCGCCAGGATGGACAGGCCGTATCCCACATCAATGAGAGTAAGCCGATACGATTCTCCCCCGGCCGCCAATGGGATCGCGAGGAGGAGGGTAGAGATCAGTTGCGTCACGCGACGCGATAGTGTAGCGTACGGCAAGTGTCGCAAGGGTACTCCTGGGATTCGGCGGAATTGTTGTGGCACGAGGTCTCGCAAGCATATACCCCGCCGCGTGTCGTGTCATTCATGATAGACCTCTCTCCTTCTGACGCACAAAGGGGCAGGTTGGTTCCATGCGCTTGAACAAATACCTGGCATCGTCCGGCCTGGGATCACGACGGGCATGCGAACAGCTCATCGCCGACGGCATTGTGACCATCAACGGTGAGCCGG
Organism: Candidatus Fermentibacterota bacterium; assembly: GCA_016928395.1. Lineage (GTDB taxonomy): Bacteria > JAFGKV01 > JAFGKV01 > JAFGKV01 > JAFGKV01 > JAFGKV01. The sequence continues at coordinate 6,873 of JAFGKV010000125.1, forward strand.
CGCAAGGGCCCTTCCAGCAGGTTGACCCTGCGCGAGATCGAGTCGCAGTCGCGGGCGAGACGGTACGCCCGCCGAAGCACCCGATCTATGTCATGCTCCACAAGCCCGCGGGGTACATCACTACCGTCAAAGACCCTGAGTCGCGCCGCACCGTGATGTCGCTCCTTCCCAAGACGGCGGAACGGCTCTTTCCCGTGGGAAGGCTCGACCGTGACAGCGAAGGGCTGCTGCTCTTCACGTCTGATGGTGAGACGGCGAACCGCCTGGCACATCCCCGGTATGGCATTCAACGGTTCTACAGAGTTGAAGTCAATCTGCCGTTTCCGGCCTCGAAGCTAAGAGATCTGGAGCGGGGAGTCTTTGTCGAGGGAGAGCTGCTGGCCGTGGCCAAGGCGCGGCTTGATCCGCCCAGGGACCAGGGGAAGCGGTTGGAGCTGGTGCTTGTCACCGGCAAGAAGCGGGAGATCCGGCGCTTGCTGCAGGCCATGGGGTTTGCGGTGACGCGGATCCTGCGGTACGGGTTCGGGTCTCTGCGCCTGGGGGATCTGCCCTTGGGAAAGACCCGCCGTCTCTCTCCTGCGGAGATCCGGCAGCTCAAGGAGATCGTGGGAATCAGAGACTAAGGGCATGAGGGCCCGAATCGCACTCCTTCTGATTGGGGTGGCCTCGGTGATGGCCTTCCTGATCAATCCCCGGGGCGAGTTCCCCCTCAATGACGATTGGCTGTACGCCCGGGTGGTCCAGCAGTTTCTGGATACGGGCCGGCTAATGAGACCGCCTCTGGCCGCTGTCAGTCTCGTGGCGCAGACGCTCTGGGGCGCCACCTGCAGCGCCGTGTTCGGGTTCTCTCACACCACGCTTCGGCTCTCCAGCGTGCTGCTTTACCTGCTGGCGGCACTGGCCACGGCCGGTGCGGTCGCCAGGCGTGCGAAGACCTCCCATGCTGCCTTCGCAGGCCTGCTGATCCTGTTGTCACCTCTGGGCCTGGTTTCAGCGTTCTCGTTCATGCCCGAGCCGGCTTTGGCGGCGGCGGTCGCCATCACCGTTTTGGCGTGTGTGCTCTGGGAAGAGCAGCAGACGGCGTCGCGGGGGATCGGCCTCGCCCTGGCGGCGGCCTGCGCCTATCTCGTACACCCGGTGGCCGTGGTGATGCCGCTGTGGGTGTTGGTGCGGGCGTGGAGACGCCCGCCGGTGGTCGGTTCGGATGCAGCCATGGTTAGCGATCGATCCTTCGTCCGCTTCCTTCCCGGGCTTGCCGCCCTGGCGGGGGTAGTTCCGTTCCTGGTTTGGTACCTGCACGGCACCGAGGGTACCATGAGCGGCATGTGGATCAGCCGAAGTTCTGG
>JAFGKV010000017.1 GCA_016928395.1 Candidatus Fermentibacterota bacterium
TGGGCGGGCCTGATAGCTGAGGGCCGATAGCTGACAGCCGATAGCCAACTGCTGACTGCCGGCCGTACTCTCCACTTCGAAAAACCTGGGTGCTCTCGCGCCCTCAGAGGCCTCGCGGGCTTCTGAATTCCGACTAACGCTCGTCTCTGATCAGATTGAGCAATACCTCCCATTCCGGGTTCGACAGCTCGCCTCGTACGGTGGAGTGAACAAGGCGGAAGTCTCCGTATCCTCGTTCATCAACGAAGATGAACGTGCCCTGGCCTTCGATGGCATAGTTCCAGATCTCGTGATCGCGGGTGGCGGGATTGGACACATTCCGGTCAAGATCCTTGGGAGGGCCGTAGACGATGTACACACGGCCCCTATCGGTGCGCCATCCGGGATCGTGCGCGGTGAAGTACTGATTCGCGTGATCGTACCTCCTGATCATCTCTTCCAGGTAAGGATTGCCCGGGATGGTCGGATCAGGGTCGCGGACCGTCCAGAACCGCGTGATGAAGTTGCTCTTTCCGGCATCGTCCAGGCTTTCGAAGAGCGCTCGCTCCTTGGATGAAACCAAATAGGCGAGTAAGTCACGGCTCTTCTGGAGTTCCTCCTCGCTCAAGACGAGTGGTTGCGCGCCACCTTTTGGAGCCACCACGTGAAGATCGCGGCTGATCGCCGTGCGCAGTCCGGTGGAGGGATCTTCGACCCGGGCCTCAAGATCGTACCTTCCCGGCGGGATACCGGCGAGACTCAATCCGGAAACTCTGACCACCCGGGCACCATCCCCCCGGCAGCCACCGGTACGGAAGGAACGCACCTCACGCCCTGCCCGGTCGGTCACGCGGTAGGTGAGACTGAAGCTGTCCGTGAGGGCGGATTGAGGTGTGAGATTGTAGATCTCCTGATACACATAGAGTATTGGGCTAGCGGCGCCGAAGGCCCGATCGGGCACGGGGACGATCCTGACCCCCCCACGAAGAAACTGCCCTTCGTCATCCTCCTGCGGCCTGGTGCCGGATAACAGCATGTCAGATAGCATGAGACCCGGGGCAGCGTAGGCGGGAACCCGAACTGGCCGGGTGATCGTATACTGGCGGTCGCTCCCGCGGTCCCGTGCCGTGATCACGAACACATACTCTCCTGGGGGCATCTCCAGGGTCGAGCTATCCAGGAAGTACACATCGTGACCTGAAGAATCGGGAGGTGCCGCCAGCTGCCGTTCCCAGCGATCCGAGAGCAGCGGCGTGCCTGAGGTATCCTGGACAGTCACAGAAAACGAGACTGCCGCCCGATCTCCTTCCGCCGTCTGAAGCACGCATAGGCTGTCGGTGGAAAGCTTGAGGGAAACTTCAACTACGGTGCCTTCGGCGGCCTGGAAGGTGGCCGTATCAACCCAGAGCCCCGCCGACGCGGCACCGGCCCACAGCAGAGCGACAACTACCCGCCGCATCGATCCCGCTCCCGCTGGATCATTGCGGCAAACCGGCGCATCCCTTCGGTGATCTCCGGAGGAGATACCATGCTGAAGCTTGCCCGCATGCAGTCTCTCATGGGTCTCACCACCGCGAATGCGCTGCCGGGCACGAGCAAGACACATAGCTCCTCTGCGTCGCTCTTGATCATCCGGTCGGCGTCGAATCCACGCGGCAGCGAAAACCACACAAACATGCCGTGCCGGGGCACATTATATGCCACATCGGGGGGAAGATACTCCCTTGCCGCTCCGATCATGGCATCCCTGTTTTCCCGGTAGCACCGGCAGTTAGCCTCGATGAGTTCCATGAACCCCTCGGGACCGTGGACCTCGAGAAACGAGACGAGCATCTCCTGAGCCGTCATGCTGGTATGGAGATTGGCGCACTGCTTGAACAGCACGAACTGCCGCATGATGGCCGCCGGCCCCGACGCGTAGCCCAGGCGAAGCCCCGGCGCAAACACCTTGGAGAACGAATCGAGACGAATCACCCTCTCGGGTGTCCCTTCCAGGGCCTGGAGCGTGGGGAGACGGGCCTCGCTATCGAGCGCAAGCAGCTGGTAGGGATCGTCCTCGAGGATGTAGAAGTCGTAGCGGCGGGCAAGGTCCAGGAGATGCCTCCGTCGCTCCAAAGAGAGCGTAACGCCCGCGGGGTTGTGACCCGAGGGGACGTCGTAGACGAACTTCGGCATGGGTTCGCCCCTCGCCGCAGCCGACTCGAGCACATCGGCGAGCTCATCCGTGCACAGCCCGTCGCCGTCCAATCCCACAGTCCGGATCGTCGGGCAAAACGCTCTCACGGCAGACAGAGTGCCGGGGTACAGTGGCTCGGCGGCGACGATCCAGTCACGCTCATCCAGGAACAGATAGGCGGCGATGAAGAGCCCCTCTTGGCTGCCATTGAGCACGACCAGCCCCGTATCGTCAAGATTCACGCCGTCCTTGAAGCGCTGCCACTGGGCAATGGCCTTGGCCAGCGCGGGATGGGCGGCGGTCGGTCCATATTGGGACGCCCGCGCCATGCGGTCACCAGTCAGTGTGACCGACCGGCCGCTTCGAAACGTGACTTCCACCTTGTCAAAGGCGAAGGTGGAGGGATTGGGATACCCGCCACCCAAGGATATCATGCCGGGAAGCGACAGATAGGGCATGAGTTCACGGATGGGCGAGGGCTGAAGCCGACCTGCCCGCGCCGCTAGCCGTTCGCGTAGGCTCCGCATAGGGCCTCCTTCATTGATAGTCTCCTGCCGCCCGGATCCGCGGGATAGCCTGGCGCGTGACGCCGCATCGTGCTTCTCCTCGTCAGGCACTGGCTGCGCGCCGGAACCGTTCCCATGCATATGAGATCAAGGAGTCGACGATCTGAGAGAAGGTCATTCCTTCTGCCATGAACAGCCGGGGGAACATGCTGATCTCGGTGAACCCCGGTATGGTGTTGATCTCATTGACCATCACCTCAGCGCCGCTCATCAGAAAATCCACCCGCGCATAGCCCGCGCCGTCGGCCACCCGATAGGCGGCCACCGCCATCTCTCGAATGGTACGCACCATGTTGGCGGAGAGATCCCGTGCCGGGACAAAGAGCTGGGAATCAAGAACATACTTGGATTCATAATCGTAGAACCGGTTACGGGGGACAATCTCCCCCAGCGTGCCAGCGGCCCGAGGGTCATCATTGCCCATGACCGCGCACTCGATCTCCCGAGCACCGTTCACCGCCTTCTCGATAATGACGGTTGGCCCGTAGCGCAGAGCCAGTTCCACCGAGGCGAAGAGGCCGTCCGCATCATCGACGCGAGTGATCCCGATACTTGATCCCAGGGCAGCCGGTTTGACGAAGACCGGCAGGCCCAACTTCTCAAGTGCGGCGCCAGCCTCGTGCTCGCTGTCCGCGGCCCAGTCCTTGGCGTGGACCGTTTCGAATGCCGGCGTGGGTATGCCGTGATGCAGGAGGAGGGCCTTCAGGATTGGCTTGTGCATACAGACGCTGTTGAAGAGCACACCACCTCCCACATAGGGCACCCCCGCCGTCTCCAAGAACCCGTGAACGGTACCGTCTTCACCAAAGGGCCCATGCAGCAGGGGAAAGGCCATGTCCATCGCCGAGAGGATCTCCCAAAGCCCGCTCAGATCCGAATGGGCATGATAGCGATGGCGGGCGGGATCCATGGCGTTCCCATAGGTGCCGGCCAGATGTGAGTGATCGTACAGCATTTCGATCCGTTCCCATGCGCCGTCCTGCCGGACATGTACCAGCATGACATCGTACCGACTGCGGTCAATGGCCCGCGCTACGGCGCTTCCCGAGACCAACGACACTTCTCGCTCGCTGGAACGGCCACCCATGATAACGGCAACAGTCGGCTTCGGCATGATCTCCTCCTCTGGACACGACCGGTTCACCGGTGCAGATTAGCAGCCTCGCCAGCAAAGAGGCAATGTCGCCGTGTATCGGAGCCGCTGTCGGAGGTAGGCATGACTGAACCTGCACACATGGAGAACCTCCCGCCCGAGAATATCGCTCCCGAGACGTTTCGTGCAGGCCACGTGGCTCTCGTTGGCCGCCCAAATATCGGAAAGTCCACGTTGCTGAATGCGCTGGTGGGGCAGCCTCTGGCCGCAGTGAGCCACAAGGCGCAGACCACGCGGCTGGTCGTGCGGGGCATCCTGAGTGGTCCGGGATTTCAGCTCGTGCTGGAGGACACTCCCGGTCTTCTCGACCCCCGCTCCGCCCTAGATCGTTCCATGCTCCGGCTGGCACATCGGACAGCGGCCTATGCAGATCTCGTGGTTGCCATGGCACGGCCATGGACATCGACCGTGGCCGAAGACATGCAGATGATCGAATCCCTTCCCGGCCACTCGCCGGTGGTGGTAGCCGTCAACAAGATCGATCTGGTGGACAAACCGCTCCTCCTTCCTGTGATGGCCCAGGTGGCCTCCCTAACGCGGGTGAGCGAGGTAGTGCCGGTGTCCGCCACCGGACGGGATGGCCTGGATGCCCTTGTCTGTGTGATGGCCTGCCACGTGCAAACCTCGCCGCCGTTGTATCCTCCCGACCAGGTGAGCGATCAGCCTGAGCGGTTCTTCGTGGCGGAGATCCTCCGGGAGCAGATCATGCTTCGCTATCACGAGGAGGTTCCCTACGCCACGGCCGTGGAGATCGAGGAGTTCGTCGAACGCGATCGGGGCAAAGACTATGTCCGAGCGGTAATCTGGGTGGAACGAGAGAGTCAGAGGATAATCCTCGTGGGCAAGAGAGGCGCCGCCCTCAAGGCGTTGGGCATCCATGCCCGAACCGCCGTAGAACAACTGCTGGACCGGCCGGTGTATCTGGAGCTGTGGGTCAAGGTGCGGCCCAAGTGGCGGGATCGTGAGGTCGACCTGGTCCGCTTAGGATTGGGCTCGGCACCATCTCAGTAGTCGGAGTGCGCACCCGGGTCATGCCGGGCCACGATCGGGGGAGCGCCTCGGTGGACATAGACGGGAGCGAGTATTCGTCCAGCACGGGATGCGCCGGCGATGGAATGTCGCCCCATTCGTAGTGCCGGACACTGAGTCGTTGACAGGGCAAGGGCGTCGGGTATCTTGGTTCCCGGTTTCTCTTCTCAATCTCACCCGTGACCTATCCTGTCACAGAACCCATCATCTTGCGCAGGGTCCAACCACCCGAAAAGCACACACAGGGTTCGGAGGTTTTCTTTCGTGAAGGCTTTGTCCGCTTTCGTGACGGTAGTGCTCGCCGTCGGGCTGGTCGCCCACAGCCGGGCCAGCGAGATGTCCATCGAACCGGGAGACGTGCTTTCCATCACCGTGCAGGGCCAAGACGCATATACCAGAGTCGTCACGGTGAACTCCAAGGGAATGATCGAATACCCGTTCATGAGCAATGTGCCGGTCTCGGGGATGTCGACGGGGCAGCTATCCGAGTTCATTACGTACAAGCTTGCCAGCGTGGTGCCGCGACCCGTGGTGCTGATCTCCATACCTCAAGCCTACATGATCCAGGTGAGCGTCCTGGGTCAGGTGAACAACCCCGGAGTTGTGCAGCTCTCGACACAGTCATCGGTACAGGAAGCCATTCAAAAGGCCGGGGGCGGGACGGGCATGGCCCGGCTGGACGGCATAAAGATCGTCCGGGAAGTCGAGGGAAACATACGCACGCAGATCGTGAACCTGCAGGAGTTCATGGCCACGGGCGACCCGAATCTGTTGTATCCCCTTCGAGATGGTGACAAGCTCATTGTGCCGGGAACGATCCAGGGCAACCGTGTGAACATCATGGGTGCGGTGGCGACCCCCGGCTTCTACTATATCTTCGAGAATGTCAGACTCCTTGACGTGATTACCAGGGCCGGCGGGTTCACCCCCAACGCGAAGAAGAACCAGGTCTGGATTGTGTCGACGACTTCGGGGGAATCGATCAGGCGCGCCGTCAACGTCGACAAGTTCTTTAAGAGGGGCGATGCCGAATCCAATCCCGAGGTGTATGCCGGGGACAGCATCTTCGTCCCCGAGAAGGCCGAGGCTGTATTGAGCTGGGCGGGATTCGTCCAGTATGCCCGCGATATCACCCAGCTCCTCATCATCTACCTCACCATAGTGCAGATTGAGCGCTACAGTGACTAGCGGACGCAACCGTGTGACATCGCCGGTGCTGTGCAGCCGGCGGGGCCGAGAACCGCGAGGGTAAGCAGTGCAGCCACAGGAGACCAAGTATCAAGACTATGTCGACCTCCTCTTCCGGCGGAAAGGTGTGGTCATTACTGCCTTCCTCGTCGTGCTGGGAGTCACCTCATATTTCGCGCTCACCAAGGCCGACGTGTACCAAAGTACGACCGAGATCCTGATCGACATTCCCGAGATCCAGGCAAGTCCATGGGAGCTCGCCATCGGCGGCAAGAAGGTCCGGTCCATTGATTTCTACCGGGCCATCCTTGAGAGTCAGCCATTTCTGAAGAAGGTCGCCCAGAAGGCCTACGAGGATGAGCTTTCCAGTGAGACATCCAACCTCACCTTGGACGCTGCGCTGTACCGGGTCGTCGGGAGGATCGGCTTCACTCCACAACGGCACGAGGGGTTCTACAGCCTCTCTGCCATCGCCAACGATCCCGACGAGGCCTTTGCGCTGGCTGACGCCGCCAAGGATATCTTCCAGGAGCAGTGCGATGTACTGGTGCGCCAGGATTCCCAGAAGCTGGTCGACTATGTGAGCGATCAGATCGAGGCGGTCAGCGAACAGCTGGCCCAGTCCACTCATGATCTCGAGACATTCCAGCGTCAGCTCGGCGAAGTCCGGCTGGAGGAAAACCAGACCGTGGTCAGCGAGCTGGCCAGCTACCAGCAGCGTCAGAGCGAGGCCGCCAATCAGAAGGCGACCGTGCGGGGTGAACTAGCCAGCGTACGCGGCCAGTACTTGGCGCTGGATGCACGGATAAGGCCCAGTGGCCCCACCGGCAACACACGCCTGTCCCAGCTGCAAAACCAGCTTGCCCAGATCGATACCGATTTGGAGCGACTCCGCCTCACCCGGGAGCCTGATGATCCCGAAGTTCGCCAGTTACGCCGGGACCGCGAGAAGCTATCACGATCCATCGTGCAGGAGTCAATGTCTGGGGCAAGCAGCGGGTTAAACCCCTCCGCGGTTGCCGCGTGGCAGCAGCTTCAGGAGCGCGTGGGTCAGTTGGAGGCCGAACTGGACAAGCTAGAGCGGCAGGAACGTTTCTACCGCAACGAGATCGTTCGCTTTCAGCGCGAGCACCCCGATCTTTTCCGTCAAACCATCGAGTTGGCACGGCTGCGGCGGGTGGTTGACACCCACAACAAGGCCATCAACTTCCTCGTGGAGGAACGCGAGAAGGCTCGCATCAAGGGGGCGACCGAGACGGCGGGCATCAAGATCATCGACAATCCCCGCAGGCCCGTTGCCCCTCTTCCGTCCCGCACGAAGACCTACATTCTGTTCGGCGCGGTGATCGGTATTCTTCTGGGGGTCGGTTCAGCGTATGCCTTGGAGTACTTCGACAACTCCATCCGCACCGCCGAAGAGGTCCAGCGGTCCGTGGGCTTGCCGGTTCTGGGAACCATACCCCAGATCCGAACGGGCAATCGTGCCACGGGAACATATGCGGGCAATGTGTTCGGCATCGGCGAGGGAGCGGGAACCGCCGACGACACGATGAAGATGAGCGAGAAGATCATCACCCACTTCGCCCCCAAGGATCCCATCAGCGAGGCGTACCGAACCCTGCGCACCAACATTCAGTTCGCCCGCCTCGACACCCGGATCCGGAGCATGCTGGTGTCCAGCGCGGGGCCGAAAGAGGGCAAATCGCTGACTGTCATCAACTTGGCCACCACCTTCGCCCAAATGGGCGAGAAGGTCCTAGTGGTGGATGCGGACATGCGGCGTCCGACCCAGCATCACCTGTTTGGTATCGATCGCGATCCAGGGCTGACAACCTTATTGAGCCGACAGGATCTCACGCTTCGCGACATCATTCGTACCACCGAGGTGGAGAATCTCTTTGTCATCCCTGGAGGAAGCTCCGCCCCGAATCCCGCCGAGTTGCTGGGATCGGCGCGCATGGAGGCCCTCATTGCCGAGATGATGGAGGAGTTCGGGATGGTGGTGTTTGACACACCGCCAGTAGTAGCCGTGACTGACGCACCGCTCCTGAGCCGCAAGGTCGACGGCGTGCTGCTGGTATGCCGGTGGGGCCAGACCGATCGGCAGCTTCTCATGCATGCGGTAGATTTGATGCGCAAGGTGGGCGCCAGCATGGTGGGGGCGGTGATGAACAACATCGATGTGTACCACCGGTACGGCTCCTACGGCCACTACTATCACTACTATTACTATAGTAGCGACGCGAAGCCTGGGGTGTCCACGTGAGTGAAGAGCGTTGGATCCCCGACGGTGTCTCAATACTGATCCCTGCCTTCAATGAGGAAGACGGGATCGGGCCCACCATAGAGAGCGTGCAGCAAGCCCTGACACAAATCGACCTCCCCAGCGAGATCATCGTGGTTGACGACGGAAGTACTGATCACACCGTCGAATGCGCCTCCCGGTACGAGGGCGTGCGGATCGTGCGCCATCGCCGAAACCGTGGCGTAGGGATCTCGCGGAACACCGGCATCCTGGCCGCACGCTTTCAGGCCGTAGGTATGCTGGATGCCGACGGCACCTACGCTGTGGACTCCCTGCCCGCCTTGGTGGAAGGCCTGGGCGAGCATCACATGACTGTGGGGGCCCGCGTCGGCCGCAATGTCGCCCGCGACTGGGCCCGCATGATTCCCAAATGGATTATCCTCAGGCTTGCGTGCTACATCAGCGGCCAGAGAATCCCTGACCTGAACTCCGGCCTCAGGCTCTTCCGCAAGGACTCCGCGCTGCGCTTCTTCCCCATTCTACCCCGAGGGCACTCCTGGGTATCGACCATTACCCTGGCGATGATGAGTAACGGCATGGACGTGCAGTTCGTTCCGATTGACTACTACAAGCGGATTGGCAAGTCCACGTTCCATCCGGTTCGCGATACCTACAACTACATCATGGTAATCGTCAGAACCGTCATGTACTTCGATCCGCTCAAGGTGTTTTTTCCGGCGGGGCTCGTTCTTCTTCTCGCAGGTATCGCCAAGCTCGTGTTCGATCTTGTGAAGTTCAACGACATCAAGGAGAGCGACGTCATCCTCATCGTCGCCGCGCTCTTGGTGCTGTTCCAGGGCCTTCTGGCCGATCTCATCGTGGCGAGGACAAAACTCCGAGTGGGTGAGGGAGGGACTCGCTGATGGCAACAGTCTTGGTGACTGGAGGCGCCGGATTCATCGGCTCCCACATCGTCGACGCACTCATTGCCCGGGGCCACCAGGTCCGGGTGTTGGACAGTCTTGCGCCCCAAGTACACGGCTCGTCCGCCGCGCCTCCCGCCTACCTGAACCCCGCGGCGGTGTTCTACCGGGGCCGTATCGAGGATCATGAGGCCCTGTCGGCCGCACTGCCGGGAGTTGACGTGGTGTTCCATGAGGCCGCCATCGTCGGAGTTGGGCAATCCATGTACGAAGTCCAGCGATATGTGGATGGCAATACCGGGGCCACTGCGGCATTCCTGGACTACCTTGTGCATCACCCGGAGGTCCGCCCCAAGAAGTTGGTGGTAGCCTCGTCCATGTCGATCTACGGAGAGGGCGCGTATGTGGACAGTGCCGGTATGCCGCTCTACCCTCGTCTGAGATCCCGGTCGCAGCTTGAGACCCGGGCATGGGAGGTCGTGGACGAGAGGGGCCTCGAGGCGACACCCTCCCCAACTTCCGAAGATAAGCCACTGTACCCCACGTCAATTTACGCGATAACGAAACGCGACCACGAGGAGATGTGCTTAGCCGTCGGATACGCCTACCGGATACCCACCGTCGCGCTTCGGTACTTCAATGTCTACGGCCCTCGCCAGGCCCTCTCCAACCCCTACACAGGCGTCGGGGCAATCTTCAGCGCCCGGCTCCTCAACAATAAGCCGCCCTTGGTTTTTGAGGATGGCCGTCAGACCCGCGATTTCGTCCATGTGTCTGACATCGTCCAGGCCAACCTCCGTGCCATGGAGACCGACGCTGCCGACTACCTCGCCGTGAATGTAGGCACCGGCACTCCCACCTCGGTGCTCCAGGTGGCATCCCTTCTGGCAGATCATCTGGGCTATGAAGGCACGCCGGTAGTCCTGGGGAAGTTCCGGGAAGGCGACATCCGGCATTGCTTTGCCGATATCTCACGAGCCCGGCATCTGCTCGGTTACGCTCCTTTGGTATCCATGAGCGGGGGAATACCCGAGCTGGTCCGATGGGTGAGCTCGCAGGAGGGTGTGATGGACCATACGGATCACGCCGCAGATGAGCTGAGGAAGTGGGGGTTGACGGAGTAGACGGCGGCCGACCCTTGCGGGTAGTCTTTTTCGGAAGCTACGACACCCACCGGCCCCGTTTTCGTATCCTCCGTAGGGGTCTGTCGCTTTCGGGCGATTCGATTGCCGAATGTCACGCATCGGTCTGGGGAAGCCTCGAAGACCGCAGCCACATACGAACGCCCATCGGCTACCTTCTCCCAGCAATCAAGTGGTGCTCGGCGCTTCCCCGTTTGATGCGGGCATACCATGCGCTGCCTCCCCACGATGTCGTCCTCGTGCCGTATTTGGGACCCGGCGATGCTGTCATCGCCAAGCATGTAGCCCGCCGGAGCCGCGTACCGGTCGTGTACGATCCGTATGTGTCCCTGTATGAAACGGTCATCGGTGACCGGCAGATGGCCGGACCGCGCAGCGTCACAGGTCGTGCAGTCAGGATGCTGGACGTATGGGCCTTTCGCGCCGCCGACGCCATTCTGGTCGACACTTCCTCTCATGGCAATCTCATGGCCGAGCAGCTGGATCTACCGATGCCTCGCCGCTTCGTGGTGCCGGTGGGCGCCGAGTCGGAGGTCTTCACCCGAAGCCCGCTGCCGCCACGGAGCCACCTTCACCGCGTCCTCTTCTACGGCTCGATGATCCCACTCCACGGCATCGAGACCATCATCCGGGCCATCAGGGAGCTGGGGGACAGCCTGACCAGATTCACCTTGATCGGAACGGGCCAGGAGTATGCCAAAGCCAGGGCCCTGGCCAAGGAGTTATCCGCCGACCGCTCGATTGACTGGGTGGACCGGGTGACCTACGGACGGTTGCCTGGGGAAATCGAACAGGCAGATGTCTGTCTTGGCATTTTCGGTGGCTCACGGAAGGCGCACTCTGTGGTGCCCAACAAGGTGTTCCAGGCCCTGGCCTGCGGACGACCCGTGATCACGGCGGATACCCCCGCCATACGGGAATGGTTCACCGACGGGGAAGACTGTATCTTGGTGCCACCTGGCGACCATCGTGGGCTGGCCTATGCTATCGGCCGAGTCTTGGCTGACAGCACGCTGCAGGAGCAACTCGCCCAGAAGGGATACGAGCTATTCACGCGCGCCTTCGCGCCGACGGCCGTCGGCGCTACGGCCCATAGAGCCCTGGAAGCGGTCGTGTCAGGCCACCGGCCTGCCTCCCCGGATTGCCCTGGTGAACAGGGTGGAACGCAGGAGAGGTGACGCGGTGTACCATGAAGACGGCATGTCGCCATGTGTAGCTTCCAAAGGGCGACCTCAGGAAAGTACTCCCAGGGCCGTGCCCCCGTTCCTTCAATGGGTACGGCAGGCCCAATTGAAGATAGTGCTTCAGCGCACCCGGTGCCTGCGTCTCGGTGCGGCGTTCCCGAACCGTCCTGATTCCTCAAGGAGGGACGATATGAGACCTATGTTTGCTGCGTTGCTCCTCTTGGCCGTCATGACGGCTCCAGCTCATGCGTACGATCACAAGTATGCGGCCGAGTTCTTGAACATCGGGGTGGGTGCCCGGGCAGGCGCCATGGGAGGCGCTTTCAGCGCGGTGGCCGATGATGCATCAGCCGGCTACTGGAATCCTGCCGGTTTGCGGCTTCTCCCGCGCACGCAAATAGGTATCATGCACTCCGCCCAGTTCGGCAATGAGATCAAGTATGACTATCTCGTGTTCGGTTCGCCCGGCCAGGGCGAATCCTTCGGCGTCAGCCTCATTCGCATGGGCATCGACGACATTCCGTATACTGACCACGCCTTCAACGATTGGGGACGTGACAACCTTCCGCCGGGCTCAGCCGGCGATGATCCCACAGATGAAACCCAGGGCAACGGACAGTGGGACCCGTATGATCCTCTCTATCCGAATCTCCCCGGTGAAGGCATCGACGAGAGCGCCATAGCATACAAGAGCGATGTGGAGATGGCGCTTCTGGTGAGCTATGCCAAGACCATGGGGGCATTGAGCGTGGGGGCAAATGCCAAGTTGGTGAGGCAGGGTATCGGTGACGCCAACCTCCTAGGCCTCGGTGGTGATGACAGTATGTTCGGATTCGGCGTGGACGTGGGCGCCCTCTATCAGGTACGTCCTTGGTGGCGCGCCGCAGGCGTCCTTCGTGACGCTGTGGGGACTCTCCTGGTGTGGAACAATGGAACGCGCAATACCAAGACACCGACTCTCACGCTGGGCAATGCGTTCCTTGCGTCTGCTGCGAGCCGACAACTGATGCTGATCGCGGCGGTGGATGTCGATCTTCGATTCGAGAACCGTCAGACGGCCAGCCAGTTCTCCAGCGGCGCCCTGAGCGCCGACCTTCGCGTTGGAGCCGAGGCGATGTATCGAGAGGCCATCGCGTTGCGTGCCGGACTGCAGCCGTCATCAAAGGACAGCGAGCCCTATGGGAGAGCATGGGATCTCACTTTGGGCGCGGGGCTTGCGTTCCGTGGCCTCATGCTGGATTACGCCTTCACCCAGCACCCCGTGTTCGATCAGACCCACAAGGTCTCTCTGGGGCTTCACTTGTAGATTCGCCCGGTGGCGGGCAAGGAGTACTGAATGACGATGGCGCGAAGGGCAGGAGGAGGGATCGTCGTGATCGGCATCGACGGCGTTCCCCGCACACTCGTGCGAAGACTGATTGATGAAGGGGTGATGCCGTGCATGAAGGCCCTGATGGGTGGCCGCGAACCCGCAGAACTGCACAGCGTTTATCCCACAGTATCATCCGCCGCGTGGACGAGTTTTATGACAGGGCTGCAGCCGCCGCGCCACGGGATCATGGGGTTCGTCAATAAGACCCAGGGAGGATACGGCATCGTGTTCCCGCGGCGGGAGCATATCCGCGGACCTTTGCTTCAGGAAATCGTGAGCACGGCAGGAGGATCGGTGTTCTCCATGGGGGTGCCGGTAACCTATCCCCCCATGGAACTTCACGGCGTGGTGATCTCCTGTTTCCTGTCTCCCGGCCTTGACAAGGCCGTGTGGCCCCCCGAGGAACTCCGCACGCTGCGGGATCTTGGCTATGTGATAGACCCGGATCCTCTCGTGGCCCACCAGGACCGCGCCCGGTTCATGGAACTTGTGCTGCTGGGGCTCCAGAAGCGTATCGACACCATCAAATACTACTTCCGCCGTCAGAACTGGGATCTTTTCTTGGCCCATGTCATGGAAACCGATCGTCTACATCACTTCTTCTGGCGTGACTACGCGGATCCTTCTGCTCCATTTCACTCCGATTTCTTCCGGTTCTATCGCGAGCTGGACCGTCTCTTCGGTTGGCTGGGAGATGAACTGGGAGACTCCAAGAGACTTGTCGTATTGTCCGACCACGGCTTCTGCGGGTTGGACTGGGAAGTCAACGTGGGCAAGTGGATGGTCCAGCAGGGCCTCACTGAGCTTCGCGCACAGACTCCCGGACCGCCGCTGGCCAATATCGAGTGGAGCAGAACCACACTCTATAGCATGATACCCGGGCGCGTATGGGTGAATCAACAAGGCCGCGAGCCCGAAGGGATCGTGGCACCGGCCGACGTTGGTGCCGTGCTGGATGGGTTGCGTCAGGAGGCCATGGCGTGGCGTGATCCCCACGGGGTGCCGGTCTTGGAGAAAGTGCTGATACGAGAGGAGATCCCTGGGTTCACCCCGGGCCTCGATGCACCCGATGCATTGTTGGTCCCGCGGCGGGGGATGGATCTGAAGGATGGGGTGCTTCGCCCGGACGTGTTCGAGCGCAAGGTGCTGAGCGGCATGCACACCTATGACGACGCCCTGCTGTTTTTCGGGCCAGCCCCGATCCGGGCCGATCGTACGCCGTGGATCGGCGACATGGCGCCGACCTTGCTTTCCGTCAGCGGGCTGGACGTCCCGGTAGGCCTCGACGGCGTTTCGCTTGTCTGATCTTCCACCTCGTACAAGGAGCCCCGGCATGGCATCCAAGTGCATCCTTCTGGGCCTCGATGGCGCCACCTACGACCTTCTGGATCCGTGGATGGAGGAAGGAATCCTTCCTCATCTGAAGTCACTTCTCTCCCGGGGCGCCAAGGGCGTGCTCCGTTCGACCGACCCTCCGACGACCCCCCCAGCATGGACATCGGTTCTCACGGGCGTCAATCCTGGCAAGCATGGCATCTTCGACTTCCGTGATTCCTATCACCGCGACCCACGTCGGCCTCTGGTGAGTTCCCGCAGTATGAGAGCGCCGCGGATCTGGCAGATCCTGAACGCCGCGGGGCTTCGCGCGGCCATCATGAACGTGCCCATTACCTTTCCCCCCGAACCGTTGGATGGGTTCATGATCTCGGGCATGATGACCCCCAACGATGAGGCCGACTACACCTATCCGGCCGAACTCAAGAGCCGCCTGAACGATATGGTCGGCCACTACGTGGTTGATGTGGACATACCCCGCTATGACGTGGAAATCTGGAGCGACGCCGTCGTATTCTTCGATGACGTGGAGCGCGCCTTCACGAGACGATCCCAGGCGTTCCTGCGGCTTCTGGAGGAAGAGCAATGGGATTTTTTTATGGTGGTCTTCGTCGTCCTTGATCGCATCCAACACCTGTTCTGGAAGTACATGGTGCCGGAGTTCGACCACTACCATACGGAACTTGGCGCGCGGGTCCGTGAACGGGTGCGGGCAATATACACAAAGGTGGATGAGACCATAGGCGCCGTCATGGATCGGCTGGATAGTTCTACGACTCTGCTGCTCTGTTCCGATCACGGCTTTGGCGGCACCAAGGCTTGGTTCAATGTAAACCGGTGGCTAGAGCGGGAGGGATTCCTGACTCTCGTGCCGTCGGTCCGGTGGAAGAAACGCCTCTTCTACACACTGATGTCGTGGAACGACTCGCCCTTAGTGAAGGCTTTGGTGCCCAAGTCACTGCAGAGCATGGTCAGGGGCCACATCCGCGCCGGTCGCTCCACCTTCAAGACCGATGTCTTGGCCACGGTAAACTGGGCGCGGACCACCGCCTTCTTCGCCAGTATCCCCAGCCAAGGCATCTATATCAACCGGGAGCTGGTGCCCGAGGGCAAGCGGGAGGCCCTCCGCACGCGTATCCGCCAGCGTCTTCTGGCACTAGAGGACCCCTCCACCGGGCGGCCCTTTATCGATCGAGTCATGTTTCCGGAAGAGATCTATCAAGGTCCAGAGACTGCCTACGCCCCGGACATTCTGTTCGTCGCCCAAGACTATGGCTATTTGGGACGGCAGCTCTTCGGCACGTCGGCCGTCATCGAGACGAGCCTTCATACTCCCAATGGCTTCCACCGGATCAGCGGCATCTTCGGCGCCTATGGCCCGCACATCGTTGCCGGAACTGCCGTAGACGGCGCGGAGATACATGACATCACCGCCACGGTGCTCTATTCCATGGGAGAGCCGATACCGCCGTACATGGATGGAAAGGTACTCTCAGACATCTTCACGCCCGAGCACCGTCATGCGCACCCGATACGCAGGGGAAGTAACGCCCAGTACGAAACGGGGGATCGCGCCCACGAGTACTCGGACAATGAGCAACAGGAGCTGGAGGAGAGGCTCAGGAGTCTGGGCTACCTGGGCTGATACCTGTGCGGCCCGGCTGGCTGGCCTGGTGATGGCTTACGATCCTTTGCGGGACGGTAGCCCTCTCGGCTCCCGGAATCCGGCGACCCTTGTGCAAGTCTGCCGAAGTCGTTTCTTGCTTTGATTCCAATTCCTTCAACCGATACTCGGAGGAATATGGCGCCGAGACGCCGCCCGCAGAATCCCCACCTTGGCGCGTGACACGACATCAGCGCCCACCGGCTCCGAAAGGCTTAACCGATGACGCAATCTAGACGACGAAGCCCCCTCAGAAGCGCCCTCACCACAGTCGCAAAGATTGTCCTCACGGTGGCGGCCTTCTACGTACTCCTCAATCACAAGATCACCGACGAAAGCAACGTAGGGCTGCTGCTTCCTGACGGGTCCACCGAACAGATCGCCGTGGGCGACAGCCTGGCGTTGGCACAGGGAAATGCCGTGGTTGTCTCGTCCCGCCAACTGGCGGTGGACGGGACGATCATCCATATTCATGCTGGCGACTTCCTGCAGCGTTCCGACGGCCTCGAGGCCCAAGTGCTTCAGGAGGGCTCCACCACGACGTATCGCGCCATCCGCGCCTACTTGCCTCGCATTCATGCCCGCACATTCTGGCTGTTTCTACTCATCGGGGCTGTGGTGAAGGCTGTCGGCATTCTCGCGAGCATGCTGCGATGGCACATTCTCCTGTTGGGGCAACGCATTCGGTTCCCATTTGGTCACCTGGCGGGCACCTTTCTCATTGGCCGTTTCTTGGGCACCTTCCTTCCCTCCACCGTCGGGCTGGACGGGTACACCCTGTATGATGCTGCTCGCCACAGTCGCCGGACGGTGGAAGTCGCCGCCGCGAAGTTCATTGAGAAGATCATGGGGATCGTGGGGATCCTCCTTACCTTTCTCGTCACCTTGCCCTTGGGCTACGCGGTGTTCCAGCACAATCTCGGGCAGAATGCCGCCCGGGTAACCACCATCACGGTCGTCATCTCCTTCGCGGCCATCGGCGCGTTCTTCTTCGTGCTCCTGCGGCCTCAGATCGTCGACCCATTCATCAGACTCCTCCCCAAGGAGAGCAAACCCCGAAAGCTTCTGCGACACATCCGGGAAGCCGCCGGGGCCTATGACCATCGCAAAGGCATTCTGGTTGGCGCCGCATTCCTAAGCTTTCTCGTTCACTTCCTTACCGCCGTTATGTACTACTTCACGGCCCGGGCCATCGGCGCCACCGGTGCGAATGTCTGGGAAATCAGCTTCGCCAGTTCCATTCAGATTTTCGCCACGGTCATAAGCCCCTTCACCATCGCGGGTGAAGGTGTCCGCGAGATCGTCACCTATGTGCTGTTGGGCGGTATGATGGGAGGTGAAGCGACCATTCTGTTCAGCGCGCTGGGATTCTGGGCCGCCGAGGCTCTGACGCTGGCAGGTGCGGTGGTCTGGCTGGCGCGGCGGCGGGGCTATGCACCCCGATACGTCGAAGTCGAAGGGATCCGCCTCGACCCTGCTGCGCCGGTGCCCGTTGTGCCCCGTCCTGCATCTTCTGCGCCCCGCGTGCCAGCCGGCCGGCGGATCGTGAGCGGGCTCATGGGAGGGCTGTTCGGCGGCGCGTTCCTTGGCTTCCTTGAAGCCCTGCTGGTGATACGGCTGGCAAATCAGGACGAAATGTGGGTTCTGCCCTACGCCTTCTTGCTCTATGGGCTTTGCGGGGCGGCCATGGGCGCCGTGGCGGGGGTCCTGATTGAGCCTGTCGCCCATGTTTCCGGACGAAGGGAGGTCCGAGGCACCACCTTCGCCTTGGCCTTCGCCGGTATCTTCGCCTTGATGGGTGCCGTGGTCACCAGATTCCGGCTGGTGCGGGATCTGTTCCGGGAGCGCCCGCCCCAGGGCATGCTTCTGCCGCTGGCCGTGCTATGCGCCGCCGTGCTGGTGGGAGTAGTTCTTTTCGTTCTGATGAGGAAACTAGCCCGGCGGGGAGGCCCGCTGGCGCCGCTGCGCGAACCACTCACCGGGCCCTTGGTCTATGCCGGGCTGCTGGGCGCCCTCCTGCTGGTAGCCTGGTGGGGCGAATCTGAGGCGCCCGCAGGCTCCGTCGACCCTGCGGCCCAGGCCCGAGTGGCGAGCCGGCCCAATGTGCTCCTCATCGTGGTGGATACCATGCGGGCAGACCGGCTGGGATGCTACGGCTATCCCCACGACACAAGTCCCGCGCTGGACGCCATGGCGGCCGAAGGAATTGTGTTCAAACACACGGTTGCCCAGGCATCGTGGACGAAGCCTTCCATCGCCACCATCCTGACCGGCCTATATCCGTCGACTCATCAGGCCACTAGTAAGGTCAGCACACTGCCGGACGCCGTTGTCACTATGGCCGAGGTCTTCCACGCCCAGGGATACTACACGGCGGGATTCGCTGACAATATCAACATCGCCCCCATGTTCGGATTCGGCCAGGGCTTCTGTGAGTATCGTTACCTCGCCCCGGCCTACTTCTTCGGCGCTTCAGAGTCCGCATCGAAGCTCACTCTCTACGACCTGGTGCGGCTTGTGCGGGAGCGGTTTCTGTCCAAGGCGAAGCATGTCGACCACTACTACCGCGACGCCGAGTACGTGACGGATGAAGCCATCGGCTGGCTCAAGAGGAACAAGGATCGGCCCTTCTTCCTGTTCGTCCATTACATGGATCCCCATGACCCGTATTTCGTGCACCCCTATAATGGCGTGGGGTATGCCCGCGTGTCCACGCCCAATCCTCCGCTGGAGATGGCGCCGAAGCTCTCTACGGTCTATGACCAGGAAATCGCGTTCTGGGATCGCAGCTTCGCCGACCTGATGGCCCATCTCCGATCCGAAGGGATTCTGGATTCCACCATCGTAGTCGTGACTGCAGATCATGGTGAGGAGTTTGCCGAGCACGGTGGATGGTGGCACGGGACCACGCTGTACGATGTAGAAATCCTGGTGCCGCTCGTGATCCGGATGCCCCATGCGGTCTCGGCCGGCACGGTGATCACTCCGCAAGTCCGGCTGATGGATGTGGCGCCCACCTTGCTGGCGAGCTGCGGGCTTCCCGTGCCCGCGGCCATGCAGGGCCAGCCCTTAAACTGGGAACGTTCCGACTTCAGAGGTATTGATACCGTGTTCGCCGAGGAAGATTTCGAGGGCAATCTCCTGACCGCAGTCAGGACCCCCGACTGGAAACTCATCCGGGCCAATCAACACAATCCGCGCGGCCTCGATCCGTTGGAACTCTATAATGTTGCCGCTGATCCCAGGGAACGTGTCTCGCGTGTGAAGGATAACCCCGATGCTGTGCGAGCACTCCAGGCAACCATCGACGACATTCAGCATGAGGCGATGAAGGTTGCGGTGCAAAGCCAGACCCACGAGTTGGATGCCGACACCAAGAAGCAACTCAGGGCCTTGGGGTACATGGAGTAGCGGTGAAGAAGACGGGCCTCTTGGCGCATGGCAGATGAGAGCGAGAATGGCTTTTCGTGGCACGCCAACTCTCTGTCTCATGGCTTCCGTCGCGTGTTCCGGCGGCGAAGGCCGCATCAAGGAGGGCTTTATGCGCATACTCGTCACCAGCCCCGCATTTATGGAAAGCGCCTCGATTCCCACCACGCACACGTGCGATGGAGAGAATCTCTCGCCGCCGGTGGCATGGAGCACAATCCCTGAGGGCACACAAAGCATCGCCCTGCTCTGCGATGATCCTGATGCGCCACTCAAGACGTGGGTCCATTGGGTT
This sequence comes from Candidatus Fermentibacterota bacterium, assembly GCA_016928395.1. Classification (GTDB taxonomy): domain Bacteria; phylum JAFGKV01; class JAFGKV01; order JAFGKV01; family JAFGKV01; genus JAFGKV01. The sequence continues at coordinate 19,680 of JAFGKV010000017.1, forward strand.
GTCTACAATGTGCCGCCTTCGGCCCAGGGCCTTCCCCAGGGCGTGGCCCACGCAGAGGCCCTTCCTGACGGTTCCCGCCAAGGAATCAATGATTTCGGGCGCGTGGGGTATGGCGGTCCGTGCCCGCCCCAGGGCTCAACCCACCGGTACTTCTTCCGGGTCTATGCGCTGGATTGCACGCTCTCCGTGGGAAATCGAGCGACGAAGAGGAGTGTAGAGAAGGCCATGGAGGGCCACATCGTGGCCTCAGGGGTTCTGCTGGGGACCTACCGGCGCGCGTAAGCACGGATGAAGGGCCACCGGCCTGGCCGAAGGCCCTTTCGAAGAATGTGCGAGTCTACCGTTCGCCCTCGAGTGTTTCGCCGGAACCGGACCGCTGGGCAAGAGGTATGTTGGCTCCGAAGTCGAATTCCCCTGCCGTATTGGATGCCGGAGATGTCTGGGTCGCGTTCCGGGCGATGCCGCGGAAGAAGTAGTTCGTAGTCTCGTTCCCAACACCTTGCGTGAAATCGAACTGGGTGGTGGGCGAGGCGACGGTCTGCCATGGAGACCCCGAGGGGTTGAAGAACGCCGTGGTGGTTCGGTACAGATCGTAGAGCGTAGCACCCGTGATAGCCGCCCACGAAAGCCGTGCCGTCGTCGGGGTAAGCTGGACGATGTTCAGCACCATGGGCAGGAGGCCCCCGCCTCCCGTGGCGGCGTGCCAGAAGCCATGGTGGGTCTGATAGGCGCCCCCGGTGGAAATGCCCACCGGCGAACTCTGCCCGGTCGTACCTGTGACAACATAGGCGCCGCCGGTCATCCGGGCCCCGCCTCCGGCGATCACCGATGGACCGACGATGTACTGGGCGTGGGCCGATACTGACAACACGAGGAGCCCAGCACAGAAGCTGATTAACGGACGCATGGTTCACCTCCGACGAAAATGAACACCGTGGGCATTACGACTGGCTAATGTAACCCATCGAGAGCCGTGCGCAAGGCTTCCCTTGCGATGGCCCATTCGGGGACCTCCCGGAAGCTATCTGCCGTGGGCACCCATGGTACTCCCATAGGCCTCCAGTCCGGCGGCCAGGGAATCCATGGCGCGGTCGATGTCGCCGCAGTTCAGGACGTACGCAAGCCGTGCTTCGCTTTGACCAAGCCCGGGCGTGGCATAGAAGCCGTTGGCCGGCGCGATCATGACCGTGGTGCCTTCGTGCCGGTGATCCGTGAGCAACCAGGCGGCGAAGTGATCGGCGTCGGCGACCGGTAGCCGCGCCACCATGTAAAACGCACCACCCGGCAGCTTGCAGTCGACCCCCATCCCCAACAGACGTTGATGCAGGAGGCGACGGCGACAATCGTATTCCTCTATGACCCGCTCAAAGTACTCGGGCGGTGTGTCAACTGCGGCGGCGGCGGCAATCTGGTCCACCGTGGGCGGGCACAACCGCGCCTGGCCGAAGCGCAGGATGGAGTTCATGAAGCCGCTATTTCGGGACACGATGCATCCGATCCGGGCGCCGCAGGCGCTGTAGCGCTTGGATATGCTGTCTACCATAACGGCATGCTCATCCATTCCCGGAAGGTCCAGGATGCTGACATGCTTCTTGCCGTCGTAGACAAACTCGCGGTACACTTCATCGGCGATAACAAAGACCCCTCGGCGACGGGCGATATCGGCAACCCCGTCCAGTTCTTCCCTGGTAAAAACCGCGCCGGTCGGATTTCCCGGGCTGCACAGTACGATGGCGCGGGTTCGGGGGCCGACCAAAGCCTCAAGTTGATCCAGCGGCGGCAGTGCGAAGTTGTCTTCCAGTCGCGTGGTGAGAGGTTTCACTGTCAGACCGGCCATCATGGCGAATCCATTGTAGTTGGTATAGAACGGTTCGGGGATGATAATCTCATCCCCGGGATCGGCCACGGCCATTAGGGTCAAAATGATGGCCTCGCTGCCCCCTGTGGTGACGAGGATGTCACGCTCCGACAATGGTATGCCCCACCGCTCATAGTAGATGATCAGCTTCTTCAGGTAAGCCGGCAGCCCTGCGGATGGACCGTACGGCAGCACCGAATCGGAGAACTCACGGTAGCCTCTCAATAGCTCGACGGGACTCTCGATATCGGGCTGCCCGATGTTGAGGTGAAAAACGTGTACCCCCTCGTTCTGCGCAGCAACGCAGAGGGAGTGCAGTTTTCGAATGGGTGAGGCCGGCATCGCCTTGCCTCGAGACGAAACCTCCGGTACCCGTGCCATTTACTCCTCCTTATGGGTGTATCGAACGGCCCATGAGCCATGGAGCGGCCAATTGCGATGCAAGCTGGTGGGAGGATTGCCCGGAGAGCACGCCATCCACCTCAATGAGAAGGGCTCTGAGCTCGCTGTCGGGTTTGGCATCCACAATGGCCGCCAGGGGCCCCAACGCCACCGCCCACCGCTGCAGGAGATCACGGAGCAACCACGGAGAACATGCATTGACCGCCATTCGAAGGTCATGCAGGTACTCAGCGCGATCCGATTCAGCCCTGGCTTCCATAAGACTGGTGTCACTCCTGAGTGCGCGCATACAAGCCCATGACCCGACCTGTCAGAACACGAAACGGCAGATCTCGCGGCCGGAACCCTGGCCTCCGCCATGGGCCTCGCTGGCCTCGAAACTGCCGCTGTACATCTGCACCTCCCCCCTGACCGCGACAACCACCCGGAAGTCGGCCCCCCCGCCGTCACAGGACATCCAGTAGTTCACGCGAACAACATACTCACCTGAGGGAGGTGTGCCGGTATCGTAGGTAATATTCTCATTGTTCACATGATCTTGCTGACAGGCGGCATTGGAGTCAAGATCCAGCACTCCGCCGGAGGCGGAGACGGGATTGGCGTAGTAGATCTCCTCGCCCGTAGGCTCGACGAGATAAAGATCAACATCCTGGCTTGGTCGGAATGACAGGCTCACCTGCACATCGCCACTACCGACCCGGATGAGCGTGGGGTTGAATCGTGCCACCACACCATACGCGGGGCCGGGTTCTTCAGACATGAACTGAAGCACGAAGCTACCCGCAGCACTCTGCGAGATCAAGATCACCATGCTTACCTCTCCCGGCAGCCCTGTGGTAGGAAGCCGGAAGTACCCTCGGGCGTTGGGGACACCCACGACAACGGCCGTGGCCGGCACGCTGCAGGTCAGGGTGACCTCCATGGAACCGCCGTTTATGATGACGCTGTCGCCTACGACATTGGTGATGGTCACGCCCGCTGTGGGCGTTGGAAGTTCCTCATCCACATAGGTCGCGCCCACTACCTCCTTGATGTAGTACCCAACTGATTCACCGGAAAGCACATCGATGCCGTGCTGCGCAGGAGCAAGGACGGAACCATCGACTCCCCTGGCACCACACCTGAACGCAAAATCCTCCCGGTTGGCGGTGGAAAGCCGCCCGCGGACCCGCGTCTCCGTGTTCATGCTGTCAGCAGGTATCAAGAAATACCCCACCGCATCGACGGCACCGACGATGATCTCCTTCACGCCCCGCGGATGGCTCAACGTGATAGAAAAAGTCGAACCCTGGCCCAGGGCCGAATCCGCGGTCACGACGTGCAAAGAAGCCGGTACGGTGGACGCGGGCATCTCTGCGCCCGAGACATAGTGGGCATCAAAGACCTCCCCGATGAAACTGAGCACAGAGACCGGGGCAGGAGGCGGGGCAGTGGACTCCTTGCCGCATGAGACGAGGGCAAGGCAGAGTATCAGCGCAAAGGCGAGGGGGCGGAAGAAAAATGGCATCGTGCTCCTCCAGGCTGTCGTGAGAGGACTGTCATTCAACACGGAATGATGAGCGGCCCGTCCCGATTGTCAATCCGATCATAGACATGGCTCAAGTGGCACCGCGGATTGATCTCGGCACTCAGAGGATTCGACCTAGGAGGATTGATGACCGCATGACTGGCCACCTGGAGGCATAGCTGAGAAACGTGCCGCATCGCGGCGCTCGCGGTTGACGGTTTCACAGCCTACGGTTCTGTCGAATGCTCTCCCCTGCCGGCTACCGACTGTTTCGGGCGCCTCCCACCGCATTCCCCAATTCGGTGTGCTGTGTCGTTCCATTCGCTTTCTTTGCGCTCCTCACCGATATCAGTGAGATTGTGTTCTGTTTCGGATTCTGGATCGTGCCCAGAGCAACCGCCGATAGACCAAGGAGCACAGTCATGAGACTTCTCACCCTTCTGTGCGGTGCCCTCTTGTGCGGAAGCGCATCCGGCACCAGTGGATCATACACTTTTCTTGGTGAAGTCCACCACGTCGATGCGAAAGACGCAGGTGTCGCGTTGACCTGCGACCACGGTATCACCCTTCAGATTAGCTTCCTTGACGCCCAGGTGGTGCGTGTCACTTTGACCCGTCCGGGCGATGAACGCCCGCTGGGCCATGCCATAGCGGAGATCCCGTGGCCACGGCCTCATGAGATCGAGACGCATGAGGAAAGCCTCCTCATTGAGATTCGCTCGCCGGATCTGGCGGTCAACGTGCGCAAGCGCCCGTGCCGGATCAGCATTCGCGATCGGCACACTGGGGCCATCCTTGCCGAGGACGATCCGGGCATGGGCATCGGGTGGGACGGTGCCGAGGTAAGGAACTGGAAGACAATAGCTCCACACGAGCGGTTCTTCGGGCTGGGCGAGAAGACCGGCCCTCTTGATGTGCGTGGCCGGGAGCTCGTGCTGTGGAATACCGATAATCCCCACCATGACAACAACAGCGATCCGCTCTACCAGTCGATCCCTTTCTTCATCGGCCTACGGGACGGGCATGCCTTTGGTACCTTCTTCAACAACAGCTATCGGAGCCGGTTCAACTTCGGCGCAGGCAACCTCCGCTACTACTCCTTTGCCGCCGAAGGCGGGGTCCTCGACTACTTCTTCATCAACGGTCCCCGCGTGTCCGAGGTGGTCCGGCGCTACACCGACCTCACGGGCCGAACGCCCATGCCGCCGATGTGGGCCTTGGGCTACCAGCAGTGCCGTTGGAGCTACTATCCCGATACCGAGGTTCTGCGCATCGCCCGCACCTTCCGGGAAAAGGGGATCCCCGCCGATGTGATCTACTTGGATATTCACTACATGGACGACTATCGGGTCTTCACCTGGCACCCAGAGCACTTCCCGAAGCCCAAGGAACTGCTCAAGACTCTGGGTACCATGGGGTTCAAGGTCGCAGTGATCATCGATCCCGGCATCAAGGTCGATACCGAGTACCCGGTCGCGCTGCAAGGTCTGGCCGGCGACCATTTCGTGAAGTATCCCGACGGGCAGCTGTACGTCGGCGAAGTGTGGCCTGGGCCCTCGTACTTCCCTGACTTCAGCCGGCCCGCCACGCGGGTGTGGTGGGGTTCGCTGTTCAAGGGATTGGTGGATCTGGGTGTCCGCGGGTTCTGGAACGACATGAACGAACCCGCGGTGTGGGGCCAAGCCTTTCCCAATGAGGCCGTCTTCGATGATGAGGGGCGAGGCGCCACGGGCAAGAAAATGCACAACCTCTACGGATTCCTCATGGCCCAGGCGACCTACGATGGAGTCAGAACGCTGCAACCTGCACTGCGGCCCCTGGTGATCACCCGGGCAGGCTTTGCCGGAGAACAGAGATTCACCTCGGTGTGGACGGGTGACAACCAGGCCACCTGGCAGCACCTTGAGATGGGTGTGCGCATGCTCCAGGGCATGGGCCTCTCGGGCCTGCCTTTCGTGGGTACCGACGTGGGAGGCTTCAGCGGCACGCCGTCCCCTGAGCTGTTCGCCCGGTGGGTCCAGTTCGGCGCTGTCTCACCCTTCTTCCGGGCCCACACCCACCATGGCAGCGGCGACCAGGAGCCCTGGTCATTCGGCGAGGAGGTCGAGGAGATCGCCAAGGAAACCATCACGCGGCGCTATGCCATGCTTCCCTATTTCTACAGCCTTTTCTGGGAGGCCCACACCACCGGCGCTCCGCTGCTCAGACCGCTGTTCTGGCATCATCAAGACGATCCATTAGTCTATGACCCGGCCACCCACACCCAGTTTCTTTTGGGCGAGCATCTTCTGGTCGCGCCGGTGGTTCGGGAGGGGCACGATACGCGGCGGGTCTATCTGCCGGAAGGCATGTGGCTCGATCTAGCCACCGAAATGGTCCATCACGGTCCGGGCACGATCATGGTCGACGCTCCCCTGGCGCGTGTGCCTGTGTTTCTGGGCGATGGCGGGATTCTCGTGTCGCAGGAGCCTATGCAATTCGTGGGCGAGCTGAAGCCGCGCCTGCTCAAGATCGACGCCTTCCCCGCGGACGAGCCCTCGGCCTTCATTCTCTATGAGGATGACGGGGAGACGTGGTCCTATGAGCGAGGGGTGTATCGAACCACGACGATCTCCTGTGAACGCGACGGCGACTCCGTGCAACTGGACTTGCGGCCTTGCCATGAGACCTACGATCCCGGCCCCAAGGCGATCGAGGTGAAGATCCACGCCTGCCCGAAGCCGGCCCGCGTTCTTGATTCGGAGAGCATCCTAGCCCAGGACGCCGCTTTCCGTGGGTGGCGGTGGGACGAGGCAACACGCATTCTGACTATCAGCGTCATGGATCACCGGGTTTCGCACTCCCTCACGGCCGAGTTGGCGCCGATCGAGTAGCCGATCCGAGACGGCGCTGTGCTCGCTCCGCGAGAGACGGATAGTTCTCAGTTGGGCGTGGTGCGAGCCCTCCGCGCCGGGTAGTCAAGACGAATCCCGACCCTCCAGAAGGTAGAAAGCACGGATCGTACACCAGGAGGAAAGACGCACCCTCGGCGTCATCCGCCGGAGTCCTGCAGAAACCGGCGGTTCAGCGACGACCGACCGTGTGCACCTGAAGGGTATTAGTCTCGCCACCGCCTCCGAAGGGAATCCCGGCGGTAAGGACTATACGCTCACCCCACCCAGCCAGGCCCAGATCCTGTACCCTGGCCAACATGCCTGCAATCAACACGTCGGTAGTTTCCGGCTCCGGCACCAGAACGGGCGTAACACCCCATACCAGCGCCAGGTGGCGAAGAGTTGTGCGGTTTGGCGTCATGGCGACAATGGGCATGGGGGGCCGGTGCCGTGCGACCATACGAGCCGTGGTGCCCGACATGGTCGGGGTGACGATGGCCTTGGCGTCCAACCCGCGGGCGATCTGCACGGCCGCGGCACTGATGGCCCTCGTGATGGAGGAGGGCCCTTCAGGAGCCGTCTCGATGGGAGCGCCAGGCAGCTCGTGGGACTCCGCGTGAAGGCAGATCCGAGCCATGGTCTCCACCGCCTCCACCGGGTAATGCCCTACCGCGGTCTCGCCGGAGAGCATGACCGCGTCTGTCCCGTCCAGAATGGCATTAGCCACGTCGGATGCTTCCGCCCGGGTAGGATAGGGGCTCTCGATCATAGTCTGCAGCATCTGGGTGGCGGTGATGACCGGTTTTCCCACGCGGTTGCACGCGCGAATGATCCGTTTCTGATGAAAGGGAACCTCTTCCGCCGGTGTCTCCACGCCCAGATCTCCCCTGGCGACCATGACCGCATCCGCCTCCTCCAGGATGGAGTCGAATGCGTCCAACGCCTCGGGCTTCTCTATCTTGGCGATGATGGCCATGTCGGCCTTGGCATGCTCGACAAGCTGCCGCAGCTCGCAGATATCGGAGGGCCGCCGCACAAATGAGAGCGCGACGAAATCGGCCTTCTGCTGAATGGCAAATGCAAGATCCTCACGATCCTTGGCGGTCACGGCCGACATGGAGAGGGAGCCGCCGGGAACATTGATTCCCTTGCGTGCCATGAGCCTTCCACCTGTCACCACCCGGGACTTGACACACCCGTCCCCGACGTCGATCACCTGCACTTCCAGCGCACCGTCATCAAAGAGCACGCGCTGCCCCTCGCGGAGGTCGCGCAACAAACCAGGGTGCGGCACGGGCACAGTGTCCACAGATGCCGGCTCCCCGGCACAGAGCCGAACCGTCGCGCCCTGGATCAACTCCATCCCTTCTAAAGGAAGCGCCCCGACCCTCAACTTGGGGCCCTGGAGGTCCGCCAAGATGCCGACGAGACGGCATTCCTCGTCCGCGATTCGGCGTATGGTGGCGATGGCTTCAGCCTTCGTGGCGTGATCGCCATAGGAGAAGTTGATCCGTGCGAGGTTCATACCGGCGCGAATCAGCGCCCGGATCATTTCCGGGGAGCTGGATGCGGGGCCAATGGTGCAGATGATCTTTGTCCGGCGCTTCAAGGTCCACGCTCCGCGACATCAGAGAACATGACGGGGATCATGGAAGGGAGGAGACCAGCCATCTCACGGTCAAGTCCTGCAATGGTCCATCCAGCCGTCCTGCGCCAATGGCAGCGAGGCCACCAGGTCCGGCCGCCAAAGCCATGCGTCAGGGACTACTCCTGAATCTCGAAGTCAAACTCGCCCACCGGCGGGGAAGCGGGGGACTCATTGCCCGCAGCATCCGTGGCCGTGACGCGATACGTGTAGTTCACAGCCACATCACCCAACCCCTCGGTGATCTGGACGCTGGTGCCCGCCGGCGTGGCCCACGGCGTCATGCCCTGGACACTGAAGAAGGCCGACAAGCTGCGGTACACAGAGTAGTAATCGACACCGACATTGTCGGTGGCGGGGCTCCAGCTCAGCGTACCGTCATTGGCCAACATCGGATTCGAAGGTGTAGTGGGTGCGAGTATGTCGCCTCCCGCCAGCCAAGACAGCGAGCGGGAGATGACGGTTCCGATATTGTCGGGATTCGACGCAAGAGCTGGGAATGCCTCCAGCGGCACGCCGAAGAACATCGTCTTGAAGGACGCGGGGCCCTCCCCGGCATACCGGATCACCACAGAGCTATTGCTGCCTTGCATTCTGAACACGGTGACCGCCCCGATTCCCGGGGTGATCGCATCCGGCATGACATCCAGCCCGGTGGGGTAGGACAGTGTCGCGCTGATCCCATCACCGACGGGGTCACCGGTCGTGCCATCCACTGCCGAGCCGCTTATGTTCGCCTGAGAGCTGGTGATGCGCAGATAGGAAGTCGTCAAAGGTGCCGAAGGATAGTTCGGCGCGTAGTTCTCCGCCGAGAGCAGCAGCGAGCCCTCCTGGTTCAGATAGGCAATCAGGTTGGCCTGATTGTCGGGCGTGATGCCGGTCGAGCCCTGGTCGCCCGCGGTCCAGATCACGGTGTGATGGGCCAGCAGGGTATCCAACGGCACCACGGCCTTGCCTGGATCGAAGGTGTTCCACCGGGTGTGGGCGTACCCCAGTTCGAGCAGGGCGTCGATGATACGGGTTTCGGTGATCTCCGCATCGGAATCCACCACCAGAAGGTCGGCCTGGCCAATCAGGAGGTTCACGACGCCCGAGACACTATGGAATCCAGCATTGGAGCTTATCTGGAGTGAGAGCTGCGCTCCGTAGGGTATCGGGCAGTCACCATCCGCGGTGAGGGTGAACGTGGGGCTGATGGTTTGAGCACCTGAAGGGATGTCTCCCAGAGCCTGGGTTGTCGGGCCAATGATCGTCAGGTAGGGATCCGATTCACTAATCGCAAGCTGCGTACCCAAGGCGGTACCGGATCCGCCATTGACCACGGTGACGGTGAGGCCCACCGTTTCGCCCGGATCAAGCCGGCCATTGCCGTTGCCTTCCGTGTCGTCTATCTGCCAGCCAGCCTCGGCCAGATCAGGAGCATGAACCGTGAGGGGAAAGTCTGCCTCCCACGAGTCAAGACCAGAGACGATGTCCAGATGGAAGGGCACTACCGTATTGTCCGCCAGCGATCCCACCTCGAACACGTACGGCTCACCCGGCAGCGCCGTCGCTCCCGGCGCCATGTCGCCGTATCCCTGGCTCGGCGCCGTCACCGCGATCTGACCATTCGTCGTGCTTAAGGTGCCCACCACCCCATACGCCGTCTCGATGCCGACATTCTTCAGCTCGATGTTCAGCGACACCGTCTCGCCGATATCCGCCTGCCCATCGCCCAGCACCGTGGTGCTCTGGTAGATCACATACGGCCCCGTCGGCGGGATTACCTCGATATCCGCCTGGATCGGCTCCTTGTTGTACCCCGTGATCGTCAGCTTCACCGTGCCCGGCACATTCAGCGGCTCGTTCAACGTCACGTTCACCGTGCCCGCGCCGTCCGTATATCCCGAACCAAGCCATTCGCCTTCCGCCGAGACTCCCACCAACGCCCCCTCCACCCCCGCTACCGTCACCGGAATCGAACTCGTCCCCACCAACACCGCCGTCGGATACGTCGCCGCCATGGCTGCCGGACTGTCCGTCCGCATCTGCACCGAACAGTCCCCGAAAATGATCCACGTGTTGAAATGACTTGTGCCGTCATACCCTCCGTTGTAGTGCTCCAGCATCGCCATGCCCCCGATGAACAGCGTGCCGCCTACCGTATTGTACCGGTCGCTCACCAGACTGTCCACAAACCCCTGCTGCCCGTATTGCGGGGGAGTCCAGCCCTGGCTTATGCTGGACATGTAGGCAGCCAAAGCTCCCCGCGGCTGGCCCCCGCTCTGCGCCCGGAGCCACGCCTCGCCGAAACACGTCGTCGTGCTGAAGTTCCCATTGTCGCATGCCACCGAGTGTATCACCGGCAGCATCCAGTAGTTCGACAACGCATTCACATTCGTGTTCGAAAACCCGGTCGTACCCCATGACGTCGACGAGCCATGCCCCATGTACACCACCAGGCTCCGCCCCTCGTTCAACGCCGCCGTCACCATCGCCGCCGTCGCCGAAGGATCGTAGATCTGATCCATCTCCGTGTACGTGTAGTTCAATAGCTTTGTCCGAAACCCGTTTATCCACTGATAGTCCGGCGGGCTCCCCTGGTTGCTGGCAATCCCTGTCGCCTTGTGATACCATGCAGAA